>JAHJRI010000316.1 GCA_018830885.1 bacterium
CCATCCCTGGCTTCCAAGGTTTTCTGAACAAACAACCTCTTTCCGCTTACAAAGTACCCACACATATTTGGTGCACCCGTTGAATGCAACCGGTTTAAAACCTGATTTATTGCGTCATGTCTGACTGGAGCCTCCGTCATCCCGGATGCTGATCCGGGATCCTATCAAACAGGTTCCTGGATTTTGGTTCTGCGGGCAGGATTCGCGCATTCAGTGCTGGACTGATGCGTCATACCCTTGGAGATTGGCATGGGGACGGGGTTTTTGACCCAACCTGATATGTCATTGTCATCCCCCGTTATCCGGAAGGTTGGGAAAAAGCTGTCCCGGTCAATGATTTGACCTTTTTGACCCTGAAAACCAACCACGCTTCCTGTATGAATCAGGTTCAGGGATGCTGCTCTTCCAGGAAGGATGTATGGTTCCAGAATCGGATAAACGTGGTAACGCAGGACAAGGCAGGGATGCTGACATGATGAATCAGGAAGTCAGAAAACAGATATCCTGGAAGGGATCAGCCATTCACTGAAACAACCTCAAGCAATTCGATCTGCAAAGCTGGAAAACAATGATAAATTTCTGCAACAGGTGCGGCGGCAAGGTCGCATCCGCCGTTCCGCCGGATGAAGACCGCCTGAGAAGTGTCTGCCAGAGCTGTGGATTCATCCACTATGAGAATCCGAAAATGGTGGTGGGGTGTCTGCCGACCTGGAAGGACCAGATTCTGCTGGTGCGACGCGCCATTGAACCCCGCCTGGGAAAATGGACCCTGCCTGCGGGCTATCTGGAAAACGGGGAAACCATGGCGGACGGTGCCCGGCGGGAGACGACCGAGGAGGCCGGGGCCGATACGGGAGAACTGATTCCATACGGTCTTTATAACCTCACCCAGATCAACCAGGTCTACATGATGTTTCGCACTGAACTTCTCCATACCCGGTTCCGGGGCGGAACGGAAAGCCTGGAGGTCAAGCTGTTCAAGGAAGCCGATATTCCCTGGCCCGAGATGGCCTTCAAGGTGATGCGGGTCTGCCTGGAACGGTTCCTCGCCGATCGCCGAACAGCTGACTTCCCTTTTCACACCGCCGATATCACCTTCGAGAAACGGTAACCGGGTACCGGCTGGGATTTCGTCACCCGCTCCGAAATGTGCCGGCTATGCCGCCGGCACAATCTCCCCTCTAAAACTCGTCTAGAACTCGACCAGGTCGGTTGTGTCAACTTTGACGGCCGCCGTGTCAACATCAATGGGGGTGTTGCCGACAGTGACAAAATCCCGGCCGAGATTGGTACTCTCCTCGCCCAGGATCCACCAGTGCTTGATATTGGGCGCGTTGGTATAGTTCCCCTTGTTCATGGTCAGGTTTTGCCCGGGGTCGCCTGCGCCATAGATTTCGGTGACCGCCTCCGCAGAAATGGCCGTGTCCCAGATAGCCGCAGAGTGGATCTTTCCGGCCCAGGTATTGAATGGTGGAGAATCGATACTGGGACTATAGCCCAAGTAGACCTGCCGATTGTTAATTGTCGGTTCGGTTGTAACATTTGACACCGCCGTACCGGATTGAATGTTACCATTGAGGTAAAGTTGCAGTGTCCCCCCGGTATAAGTTATGACAGCATGATACTTTGTGCCGCCTGAGAGTGTATCGGTGGATGATTGCGAGTCATACGTACCACCGCCCCCGGATGAAAATTCGTCATGCACTTGAGCTTCCAGGCGGTTGGAATCATTTTTAAATATCCCGATGGCGCTCGCATTCTCAAAGGCTGTGGCCCAGAACAGGACTCGCTTGTCGGAATCCGTCGCAGCCAGGGTAAACCAGACGGCCAGGCTGAAAACGGGTCCCAGGTTGGTGGGGGCATTGCCGCCGTTGGTCAGGTACTCGTCTACCCCGTTGAGATCCAGGGCCGGGTAACCCCGGGTGGTGAAATTCCAGGTAAAATCCGAAGGCAGAGCCCCGCCTGCGCTGCTTTGGATGGCTGTCATCAGCCGGGCCTGGTAGTTTTTCAGCCGGTCAAACTTGAATTGAGACTCCCAGGTCCAGGTTTTCAGGTCGGTTGAGTTGGTACCGATGGTTTTGAGGGGCATACAGGTGGCGAAACTGTCAAATGAGAGCTGAAAACTGCCGGAGCAGGCTGTTCCTGAAACACTGTTGGTGACGGTGGCCGTGTCGACGCTGGCATCAAAGACAGCTGTAATGAGGCCGTCCGTGCTGGCCCCGGTCGTCCCATGGGCGGGTGAGACGCTCTGCACGTTCAGTGATGCGGTTGCCACGGGTGTCGAGCTGGTGGTGAAACCCGTTGCCATGGTGTATGCGGCCGAGAGAAAATCCCCGGTGAGATCCTTGGCTGCCTGGGTCACCCGAATCTTGTAGGTTGTGCTGGACGACAGATCGGAAGCCGGCTGAATGGTATATACGGTATAGGGAAATGTTGCACTGACATTGGAGGACATAACCAGACAGGTGGTGAAATCGTCTCTGGAGACCTGAATCGTCTGTGAGCAGGTGGTATCCAGCGTATTGACCAGAACGGTTCTCGGATCGATCGATTCGTCGAAAGTGACCTGCATGGTCACACCCTTTGGAACATCGGTAGATGCGTCTGCGGGATAGACAGCAGCAACAGACGGTGCCTTTGCAGAGACAACAGTGTCTTTCTCTTCCTTGCAGGCGAAAAGGGAAAATACGAGTATTGACAGAATAATGAGTTGGACTGGCAGTCGAGAGTATTTGGACATAATCAGCTCGGTTATCGGTTTCTGTTCTTGGCTGGGAGACATGTTCCAGCGTAAAAAATATATATAATCCGTCCGACCGGATGGGTCATGATAGCATATTTTTTCTGAATTTCAAGAAAAAGTTTTGTCCGGGTCTCGCTCCTGGTCATAAGTTTCCGAAGAATATATCATATATCAGTTAAATCAACAGCGTATGACAGGCAACAGGGCATCCGGGGGGATTTTATGTCAGGATTGATTCGCAGGGGGTGTCGCGCGGGCAGGTGAAGTAACACCAACCTGTGCGGTCACGCTTTGAGGCAGAGGCTGTTGAGACACGCGTACCCGGCGCAGACCCCCCCCTCGTCCTTGTCCGAGGATTTGGTACGGACCAGGTAGCCGATATCCCTGTTCTCAATGAGGGTCTTTCCGTCGGCGAAACAGACCCCGTAGCGGCCGATCTCGCTGATGGAGGGGATCTCCTCACAGGTGGCTTCGACCACCAGTGCCGAAGGGGCTGGGGTAGAAATGATGCGTTCCATCAGGATATACGCGTGCTGCTGTTCCTCGGTCAGATTCTCCAGCGCTGTTTTCATCTCACTGCCATAGAGGTTGTTGCCGCCGCCCTCTCTCTGGGGTTTGAGAACATAGCGTGCCGGAGACTGGCGGGCCTTTTCGCTGGCGGTCAACCCACCTACTTGTTCATCGAGGGTATAGAGCCCGACACAGGTGTCGTTGATCATTTTCGAGGCGGCTTCATCCGCAAACATCCGCAGAATATCCGCCTGCCCCAGCAGCTGCTGGATTTTTTTGGTTCCCGCGAGTTGCATTCCCACTGAAGGGCATTTGACGGATGAGGAATGCTCGATCAGTGACCGTGCTTTCCACTCGGTATCTCCCGGATAGTCATCGGGGGAATAGCCGGCCCTGAAATAGGTCAGCGCTGCCGTGTAACCATCGATTTTCAGGTGGCCCTCCTGCAGGGATCCCTTTTCAGATATCTCTTTGAGCGTCATCCGGCAGGTGGGATAGCCATGTTTTTCAAGCAGGCGGAACTCCAGCGCCCGCTGGTCGAAAATATTCTGCTCCCGCTCCTGGACAACCATCAGCAGGCAGGGAGCAACGGTATCGTAAGACCGGATCACGGCGGCCATGGTATCCACGGCCGCCTCGAGGGGGTCATTGGGAATCGGTTCTGCGGTGATCAGACCTCTTCGATAGAGGTGCCGGTGAAGCAGTGAAATCTGCCTGGACAATGCGAGAAAACTGTTGGAGATGGTGTTGAACTCCACCTGTTTCGGTACCTGACGTGACGATTCCCCAGTGCCGGCGGACAGCAGGAAATCGTTGCGGGAAATCAGGAGCTGCCGCTGGGAAAAATGGTCGTCTAACGGCAACAGGTTGAGCAGGTTTCTGACAAATCCATCCGTGCGGGCAGTCTTCTCCAGCGTGCTTTTAAGAAATGCCGGATCGTTGGCAATTTTGATCCAAACGCCGTTAGCCACCGGTGTGAGGTCGCTGAGCTGCCCCAGGAGTTCCCGCGAAACCGGGCAGGGGGTCAGGCTGAACGGGGCGTGGGTGAGCTCGAAACGCGTGTTGTATTTGACCAGTCCGTTGCCAATGGCATAATCGACCGCTTCACTGATAACTATCGACATACACTTCCCCTCTTCTTAATCGTTGTGAACATTGTCACATATTGTAGGGATATTGTTGCACAGAGGCAAACAAAATATCGGCGACCGGACTCTGCCCGCTATGAATAACCTGGCCTGTCAGCTGTTTTCAAGGGGGAGCGGCAAACCAGCGTGCCCTGTCGGATGCACCGAAGGATGATATAGCGTCTGGGATCCGATTTTTTATCTCCGGGTGTTCTGTGTCTCCTGGGTGAGTCTTTCTTGAATAACCTGGCAAAACGGATTACAGATTGCTTTTTGGCAGACTCTGGGCGAAAATAGGGGGACAGGGTCATTTTTTTTCCAATGGTTGTTCAAAAGGTGAACGATGGGTATGATGACAGGCAACAGGTCCGGCAACACCAGAATCCAGGCCAATCTGAAACGTTCTGGCAGGCGGCATTCCATGCTGCTGATCATCGGGTTGCTGTTTGTTGTTTCCGGTTGCGGGATCAAATGGTGGTATAATCAGGTGGATTACCTGCTGCGGTTTCGGGTGGATCACTATTTTGATATCACGGCGCAACAGAAGGATTTTATTACCCGTCAACTGGAAAAGCACCTGGTCTGGCACCGTTATGAGGGCATTCCTGTCCATATGGCCTTTCTGACGGCGACCCAGCATAACCTGGCGGATCATGTTACCCGGGATGAAATCTATTGGTTTCTCAACCAATACCGTGAGCAGATGCGGCTGATTGTCAGCCGGCTTTCAGCTGATTCCGTCGATTTTCTGCAGCTTCTGAGCCCCGGACAGATCGACTATTTTTCAAAACAACTCCGGGAAGAGAATGAAAAATATGAAAAACGGTTGAAACTGCCCAAATCGGAACGACTGGCGCAACGAGCAGACAAAACCATCAAGTTTCTGGACGACTGGCTGGGATCGTTGACGGACAGCCAGGAGGCTGAAATCAGGCGACTCAGCCTCGCGCTTCCGGATAATTTTGAAGTCTGGTATCGACAAAGAACCGAACGGCAGCAGCACTTTATCCGCACTCTCCGGGAGAGCAGCAGCAAAGATGACATTCAGGCGGCGCTGAATCAATTGCTTCTGCCCCCTGAGACGGACAGCAGGGACAGCTCCTTTAACCAGCTGGCGGATATGGTCTTGACGATCGACGGTATGGTCAGTTCCGGACAGCGGCAGCATGTGATCGGCAAGCTGCAGGACTGGATCGACAGCCTGAACGCCATCAGCCGGACAGCCTCCGGCTGACAGGACCCCCCCCAAAAAAAATAAAACCTTGCCCCCGCATTTTCTTTAAACCGGGTGTATTAAAACTGGCATGGCTTCGGCAGCCATTTTTATGGTGACATTCAAGCCGCTTTTGGTTAGAACTGGTAGCCAGAGGGAGATGCGTATCCAGGGGTCCGTTAACGATCCGACGGTCATTACGACAGCCAAAGGAATTAAAAATGAAAAGAAGAACCCTGCACTATATTTTCGCCGTTATTGCATTGAGTGTTTACGGCGGGCAGGTCTGCCCGTTTCTGGACTCGCTGACCTGGTTCCAGCTCATCACACCGATTTTTGTGACCATGGTGCTGCACTACCTGCTAACGGTTTTCTACCTGAATGACGTCGTGGAGCGGACGCCTTTGAAGCATCAATCCCGCCGGGTTTTTCAGCTGGATCTCGGATCCTTTTTCATGGCCGGTACAATCATTATGGTTTTCAACACACTCTACTACCAGTTTCCACTTGTGAGCGGTATGAAGGTTCTGTTTGGTCTGAGTATGCTCGGCTTTTTCAGCGCACTTGATCTCAGCCTGGAAAAAGAGTGGTTTTTGAACCAGAAAATGGAGGTGTCCGGTGAATGGATTGAGCCGGATCTGAACTATTTTTCCCATCCCAAAAAACTGGTTTTTTTCAGCTCCGCCTGCATGCTTCTCACGGCCGGGGTGATTTTCCTGGTGATCAACAAGGACCTTGACTGGCTGGCCACTGTCGGCCGGGATGTCCCTGTGGCAACGGCACAGCGGTATATCCTCACGGAAGTCGGTTTTGTGGTGGCGATTATCCTGCTGAACATGTTCAACGTGATCTACTCCTATTCGCGCAACTTCCGCAATTTTCTCAACAAGGAAACGGTGGTTCTGCAGAAAGCGACCAACGGTGACTTTGAAGCCTTTGTCCCTGTCAGCAGCAATGACGAGTTTGGTATCATGGCCAAACACACCAATATCATGGTGGAAGGTCTCAAAAAAAGCACCGAGGAGCTGCAGCAGACCCGGGATATCACCATTCTCTCATTGGCGTCGCTGGCTGAAACCCGGGACAATGAGACCGGGAACCATATCCTCAGGACTCAGCGCTATGTCAAGGTCCTGGCCCACCATCTGCAGGGTCATCCCGATTTCAGGGACTATCTTACGGATGAAACAGCGGACCTGCTCTTCAAGTCAGCCCCTCTGCATGATATTGGAAAGGTTGGTATTCCGGACCATATCCTGCTTAAAGCCGGAAAACTGACCGAGGATGAGTTCGAGATCATGAAAACCCATACCACCCTGGGAGGCGATTCACTCAAGATTGCCGAAGAACGCCTTGGCAGCAACTCCTTTTTAAAACTCGCCAGAGAAATTGCCATGACCCACCACGAGCGCTGGGATGGCAAAGGATACCCGAGGGGGATCAAGGGGGACGATATTCCCATTTCCGGTCGACTGATGTCTGTGGCCGATGTATACGACGCCCTGATCAGCAAACGTGTCTATAAGGAAGCTTTCAGCCATGAGAAGGCCCGAACGATCATCACCGACTGGAAGGACAAGAATTTTGATCCCCGGGTAGTGGACGCGCTGTTTGCCATCGAGGACCAGATCCTTGAAATTGCAGCACGATACGGGGACCAGCATTGATTGGAAATCCGACGGCGTGGCGGTCTCTGCAATTGCCCTGTCCCATGCCCTCCTGAGGGCGTTCCCGGTTGATCAGGGGATCCACTGCCGGCAGGGGCGATCCTGAATCCCGGGTTGCTCTTAACTTTAATAATATTAGAACCTTAATAAATTTCTTTGCTACGTGACCGTTTTTGGTGATAGTATTTGTTGAAACGCATCTATTCAGTTCAATTTCCGCTCAGCCCCGAAGGTATTGTGTTTCAAGAACCTTGGAAGCCATGGATGGCTTCAGGGAGCTCCAGGAGGATTCATGCGTTTCTTGAAACAGAATACCTCTGGGGCGTATACAGGTGAATAGTTCGTTAAAACAATGATTTATAAGCAGGTCGCCACTGGAAGGGATTCCGATCCAGGTTGCATCGGGAACAGGAAAGTCCGAGGTCAGGCTGGCGACACCCACAGAACGTGTCATACCATGGAAACAGGACTGAAATGATTACCTTACTGGATTATGGGGCCGGCAATGTGAGAAGCGTTATCAACGCTATTCAGAGCCTGGGAGAAACCGTCCGGCTGGTCAGCGACGCAAGGGATATCGAGACAGCCGAAAGGCTGGTTTTCCCGGGGGTGGGCGCTTTTGGCAATATGATGACGATCCTGGCTCAGAAAGGATTGGTCAATGCCCTCAAAGCCTACCTGGCGGACGATCGACCCTTTCTGGGGATCTGCATGGGACTGCAGGCCCTGTTTGAAGAGAGTGAAGAAGCCCCGGGGGTCAAGGGTCTGGGATTTTTCCCGGGCAGGGTCAGGCGGTTCGATATCAAGCGATCGGTACCGCAGATCGGCTGGAACGGCATCAATATCAAAAAACCTTCGGCACTGTTGAACGGATTGAAAGGGGACGAGAAGTTCTATTTTGTCCATTCATATTATGTCGATCCTGAAACAGACGGTATTGTCCTGACGACAACCAACTATGACATCGAGTTTGTCAGCAGTATCAAGCAGGGGAATATCCAGGCAACCCAGTTTCATCCGGAGAAAAGCGGGTCACTGGGATTGAAGGTACTCCATAATTTTATTTCCCCTGATACCGCGGAGGCTGCGGTCCCTGATCATCAGCGGGGATCGACCATCCTGGCCAAACGGGTGATTGCCTGCCTGGATGTCAGATCCAATGACCAGGGAGATCTGGTGGTCACCAAGGGGGATCAGTATGATGTGCGTGAAGATGGTGATGTCCGGAATCTGGGAAAACCGGTGGAACTTGCCCGCCGGTACTACGATGAAGGGGCCGATGAGGTCACCTTTCTGAATATCACGGGGTATCGCGATTTCCCGCTGGAAGATATGCCCATGATAGAGGTCCTGAAACAGACCTCGGAGAACGTCTTTGTGCCATTGACGATTGGCGGTGGTATCCGGGACTATACCGACAAAAACGGTCGGCACTACTCCGCCCTGGATGTTGCCACCGAGTATTTCCGTTCAGGGGCTGATAAAATCTCCATTGGCAGCGATGCCGTCCTGATCGCTGAAGAATACCTGCGAACGGGCCAGAAGACCGGGAAAAGCGCCATTGAGAAGATCTCCTATGTTTATGGCAACCAGGCGGTGGTGATATCGGTCGATCCCCGCAGGGTCTATGTCACCTCTCCCGATGCAGTTCCCCATGAAGTCATTGAGACCCGGTTCCCCGGACCCGGCGGTGAAAAATACTGCTGGTATCAGTGCACCATCAAGGGGGGCAGGGAAGGCCGGGACCTGGATGCCGTCACGCTGGCCCGGGTTTGTGAAACGCTGGGTGCCGGTGAGATTCTCCTGAACTGTATCGACAGGGACGGGACCAACGCCGGATTTGATATAGAACTGATCAACGCTGTGAAAAATGCCGTCACCATTCCGGTCATTGCATCCAGTGGCGCCGGTTCGGTTGATCATTTTTACGAGGTTTTCACCCAGACTGAAGCCGAGTCCGCACTGGCCGCAGGTATTTTTCACCGGAGAGAGATTCCGATTGCAGCAGTCAAGGCCCATTTAGCCGGTAAGGTCGAAATACGTCCTTAACCTGGGGAAAAGAACCTGACCCCCGGCCGGTTTCAGACAGGCGTATGTCAATGTCGTTAACTTAAGGGGGTATTCTCAATTGTCAGAGCACCATAGGGATGTCATTGCAAGCAACGCATAAATCCATCCTGGAGCTCCGGGAAGCCATCCATGGCTTCCAAGGTTCCTGCAATGACATCCCTATGGTGCGGAACAGTCTTAAGCTAACGACATTGAGGCGTATGTTTATGTTGGAATCAAAAAGAAGACCATGACACCTGAGATTAGTTCTTTCCAGCAACAGATGAACAGCAACCGGATGGCGGCTTTTTATACCGGTCAGGTCGTCAACGGGTTGAATGCGGATATGGCCCAGGCGTTCAGCGATATGCTGCAGTCCAACCTGAAACGCTATATATCGCTGCCGGACATCCGAAAACAGATTGACAGTTCCGAAGATTTTACGGTGCAGTTGCGGGCGGTCATGGACCTTTTCCCCTCTTTCTTCCTTGTCATTGCCAACGATCTGAACACGCTTCCCGGTGCGTATCAATCTGCCCGCCGATTGATGATGGCCGGTATTTTTTTCATCACCCATCGAACGATCTCCCATCAGGCACATATCCAACTGTTTGTTGACAGCCTTCAGCTCAACCCGGATATGAATTTTTCCGGAGGGAGTGATGAGGATCCGGATCCTGAATTGCAGACTTTACCGGAGGTTGTCCACCAGGACTTCCTTTCCATTGCCAGGAATCAGATCCGGTTCCAGGCAACCAAGAGCAGCCCGGAACTGATCGAAAACCTGTTCTGCTTTGCCGGTTTATCACAGATTTTCCTCAAGTATTTTACAGACCTGTTTGCAGCCGCGGGAAACGATCGTATCTCACAACAGATTAATATCATCTTCTCAAGACTCTTTATTACCCTGCGGCTGGAAGAGATCCGTTACTGGAAGGGATTCAAGAACGGCAACGTGCTCAAAAGCCGGTTGGAGTCCATTGTTGAGGCGAATTCCCCCAAAATGCGGCATCCAAAACTTCAGAAGGGGGTCTTTTCCGGTCTGGCCAACTACAATCCCATGATACACAACGGGACATCCCGCGGATTCACCGCCACCACGCAGTCCGTCCTCAAAGGCCAGCTGACGATGTTTCACGCGTTTTCCGTGGGACAGCAGACCCTGCTGCTGAATATTGTGCATCGGTTTAAGGGGGACGATTATGTGATTTATCTGCTCTCTCAGATTATCAAAGCCGACAAAAACCGGCTGCTGGCTTTAAACACCTACCTGGAGAGCCTGCAGCAGAATTCGTTGCAGGGCTTGGCTGTCCTGGTGGGATCCTTTGTGCGGCGTTTCTTCCCGGACGTGAAAACGGCAGATGCCGGGGTAAGCCCACAGAAAGCAGGGGCTGCGGTCCAGTACAGTGATACCTCTTCCCGCCTGAGTGTGGCCAAAAAAAATCTGGAAGCGCTCAAGGACCGTAAGGGCATGATGACACACGATAAAGTGACCCGGTATCTCGAAGAGCGGTTGAAAAGGCTTTATGAAAGAGTCAGGAAGACCGGGGCCCTGACGCAGGATATGATACCGGACTATCTGGCTAAATTTGCACAGGCCGCAGAGAGTTTTCTGGTTGAGGTCAGCCCTTCCAGGCAGCAGGAGCTGATCGAGGCCTTTGAAGCTTCCACTGACGAGATTCTTGAGGAGATCACCCGTTACAGCAGTATGAGCCAGGAAGAGGTCCAGGTGATTCGGAGTGATATCCATGAGAAGATGGTTGAACTGGATACCCCGGATCTGGACAGACGGACAGAGGTGGTGGAACAGATTGGGCTCACGCTGTCCGATGTGTCTGACAAGGTCGATCCGCCGCAACCCCTGCAACCGCCAAAGGCTCTTGATGTGACAACGTTTCTGAAGGACCAGCAGGTGTCGATCGGGTTCGAGGAAAATGCGCCCCTGCTTTCCCTGGATGAGTTTTTCAAACTTCCCTTCGGGGATCGCAAAGGACCACCGGAAGAGAACTGGTTTGAGAGTCACCAGCGTTATCTGGAACTGGCCGTTGAGAAGAAAAAACTGGAGGGTTCGGTACTGGAGGCCCTGCCCGAAATTCTGCCGCAACTCCCCAGGCAGAGGTACCGCAAGTACTTCAATATTTTCCCCAACGGGGAGTATGCAGACCCTACCTGTTCGGCGGTTTATGATATCTGGAAAAGCAGTGCCCTGGAAAGGCTCAAGATATAACAGGATCAGTCGAGCATGAATGCCAGTGCATGGTGTTCATAGAGAATATTAAGCCCGATTCCGAAGAGTACCAGTCCGCCAAGAATCTCGGCATAAGGTTTCACCCAGGATGAATTCGAAGCGAAATTGCCGAGATTGAGCCCGATGATGGTAAAGATCAGGGCGACCAATCCAATCACGACAGCCGGCAGAATGATGGGTTCGTTGATGATCGAGAGACTGAAACCAACCGCCAGAGCATCAATGCTGGTGGCCACGGACAGCATGACCATGGTCATACCTTTGGTGGCGTCCTTTTTCTCTTCTCTGTCCGGGTTTTCCGCGGTGAAGGCTTCCTTCAGCATATTTCCCCCGACCAGCGCCAGCAGGCCAAACGCAATCCAGTGGTCAAATGCCGCTATCAAGGAGCGGATGGTCAAACCGGCGCTCCAGCCGATGATGGGCATCAAGGCCTGAAAAAGCCCGAAATGAAAAGAGAGGCGGAAGAACTGGCGAAACCGGGTCGTTTTGAGTTGAATACCGACGGCAATGGAAACGGCAAAGGCGTCCATGGCCAGTGCGACAGCAATTCCGATGATACTGAATATGTGCATGGTGCTGGAAAACGGGCTCTCAAGAAAAAACAAGCATGACGGATTCGGCAGACGTAAGCTGACACTGCGATGGTTTTGTCGATGCAACTACATCAAACTATAGAGACCCGCAGGATATCCGTCAACGACCTTTCAGGCGGTCAGAGCCCTGAATGACGTTTGACATCGGTCTGGTAAGATGTCTTGAATAAAGGATCGATTGTGCGTATAGTATACTGCTGTACACGAAGTCACCTGAAAAAACTGGACGTCTGTCCAGGAATGGGTGATTTCGAACTGTTTTTCGTCTCGTTCGACTGAAGATGCATCCACGACCCAACCGAATCCTTCAAGCAGTGGCCACCGGTATCATACTGATTGCTTGCTGTCTGTTTGCCATGTCGGGCTCGGCAGTGGCTGCCGCTGATTCCTCCGGACAGCCGGCCCTCATCAGACTGGAATTGACCCCGCAGGAGCAGGCCTGGCTTGACGGGCATCCGGTCATTCGGATCAGCGGTCCCCGCTCATTTCCACCCTTCCACTACTTTGAAGCGGATGGTACGCTGAAGGGCATGGCTCAGGACTATATGGAAGGCCTCGCGACGATGATCGGTGTGAAGCTGGAAATCCAGAGAAACCTTCCCTGGCCTGAGGTTCTGCGAAGAATCCAGTCCCGGGAACTGGATGTGATCTCCAGTGTGGCCTATTCAGAAGACCGGGAGAAAACCATGGCCTTTACCGGGCCCTACCTCTCCTTCCCCATGGTTATCGTGACACGGCGGGACGGCAGCTTTGTCGGCGGGCTGGATGATCTGACCAATAAAAGGATAGCCTGTATCAGGGGAGTTGTGACCTGCACCTGGCTCACCCGGGATGGGCTCAGGTACCTGGAACATCCTGTGGGAAGCCCGCTGGAAGGGCTTGAAAGCGTCTCTCTCGGCAAGGCGGATGTCTATCTCGGGAATCTGGCCGCGATCACCTACCTGATTGAAAAAAATGGTCTGGCCAACCTCAAGATCGCAGCGCCCACGCCTTACAGCAATTACAATCTTTACATCGGTGTCCGAAAGGATTGGCCGGAGCTGGTCGGTATCTTTAACCGGGCCCTGGCATCCATGACACCGGAGCAGCATGCTGCCATCCGCAAACGTTGGATGAGTGTTCAGTATGACTATGGCATTGATCTGCCGGATGTTATTCGCTGGGGCTCACTGGCCACAGGAATTGCGGTTCTGCTGCTGGGAACGATTATTATCTGGAATCGAAAACTCAGGCGGGAGATCATCAATCGGGAACGCGTGGCAGAAGTCTTGAAGAGCGAACGGGACTTCAGCACCGCGGTACTGGGCTGGATCCATTCCATCGTGGTTGTGGTTGATGCCAGAGGCCATATGGTGCTTTTCAACAGGGCTGCCGAAGAATGTAGCGGTTATACATTCGGCGAAGTCAGGCATCGTCCCTTCTGGGAGATCCTGATACTGCCCGAGGAGCAGGTGGCTGTGCGGGAAGGGGTTCAAAAAGCATTCTCGGAGAAAACAACGACCACCTCGGTGAATTTCTGGCGCACCAAAAGTGGCGAAAAGCGACTGATCCAGTGGTTTAACTCCCCCCTGCTGAAGTCGGACGGCAGCCTGGACCATGTTCTGGCTACCGGTCACGATATTACGGATAGGAAACAGGCGGAAGCGGCCCAGAATGAAAACCGGGAACGACTGGCCCTTGCCCTGGAGGCGACCGGCGCTTCGGTCTGGGAATGGAACCTGAAGACCAATGAGATTGATATCAGTGAAGAGCTGTTTCGCAGCCTGGGTTACGAGAAGGATCAACTGACCCTGAATCCGGAAGGGTTGCGCGAGATCGTGGACGAGGCGACCTATACCGAATTTGAACGGTTGATCGGGTTGCACAACGAGGGCAAATCACCGACCCATACAATTGAGGCCAGGGTCCGGGCCGGGAATGGCGAGTGGCACTGGATCCGTTCCCAGACGAGAGTCTATCAATGGGATTCTGAAAACCGACCGGAAATCCTGATTGGCAACCTGATCGATATTACCGAGAGTAAAAAAACCAGCGAGATGATGATCCAGACCGAGAAAATGCTCTCAGTCGGGGGTCTGGCTGCCGGTATGGCCCATGAACTCAATAATCCGCTGGGTGCAATTCTGATGGGGATCCAGAACATCACCCGCAGGCTGGAACCCGGGACAGAGAAAAACAGGCGGCTTGCAGGTAAGTATGGGATTGATCTGCAAGCACTGCAGGGGTACCTGGAGGAGCAGAAGATCCTCAAATCATTCCATGGCATCCGGGAGGCTGGATTAAGGGCCGCTAACATCATCGCCAACATGCTCCAGTTCAGCCGTGCCAGTAATTCACAGTTTGAGCCGGTTGATCTGGCGGATCTGATTGAAAAGACACTGGAGTTGGCTGAAAACGACTTTAGCTTGAAAAAACGGCTTGATTTCAAACAGATAGACATCGTAAGGGCGTTCGATGGGAATCTGCCACCGGTAAACTGCACGGAGACAGAGATCAAACAGGTTATCCTGAACCTGATCATCAATGCCTTTCAGGCCATGGCGGATGAAGCACGGCCAGGAGGGCACCAGCTGATTTTAAGAACGTACCGAGAGAAGTCCTTAGCCGTGGTTGAAATTGAGGATAACGGACCCGGAATGGAGGAAGGGATCCGTAAACGGATCTTTGAACCCTTTTTCACCACCAAGCCGGTGGGTTACGGCACGGGACTGGGACTCTCCGTCAGTTATATGATTGTTACCAACAACCATAAGGGGTCCATGACCGTTGAATCCAATCCCGGTCAGGGTGCCCGGTTTATCATTCGACTGCCCTTCGGGACCGGATAAAAGATTGATTCCTGAAACAGCTTCACACCGGATGCTCAGCTGGGCTTATTTTCCTCCCTGATCTCCGTGTCTCTGTGGTGAGTTCATACAAACCAACTTGCCTGAGGTTCGGACACAACGAAGGATGCGAAAAATCTCAAACAGTCCCATTCCTGCCGCTTGATCCATCCGGAACCGGGAGGGTTGAAAGCGGGGAATGACGGTTAAAATCATTGACATTGTCCGAAAATCCGTCAAAACTTAGGCTATTATTACAAGCAGAACGCACTATCGCCGCTTACGGTTTCAGACCTTGGATATGTTGAAAGCGTAAGGATTTTTCGAACCGGTGAAGGCTGATCTTCACCATCTTTAAAGGGATTTAAGAATGGACATTAACGATATTAAAACCATCTGCGTTGTCGGTGCCGGCAACATGGGGCATCAGATTTCAACGCTGTGTGCCATCCATGGCTTCAAGACCATCTGTACCGATATCAGTGACGAACAATTGAAAAAGGCAGAAGCTTTTGTCGACAAATATCTGCCGGGTCGTGTGGAAAAAGAGAAACTAACCGCTGAACAGGCCAAACAGGCCCGTGCCAATATCAGTTTTACCAACAGTCTGGAAGCGGCCTGCAAAAATGCAGACTATGTCATTGAAGCGGCCGTGGAAGTTCTCGATATTAAACGGAAAGTCTTCTCCGATATGGATAAATTTGCTCCACCCCATGCAATTCTGGCAACGAACAGCTCCTTTATTGTCAGCTCCCGGATTGCCGATGCCACCAAAAGACCGGACAAGGTGATCAACCTCCATTTTTTCAACCCGGCACTGGTCATGAAACTGGTGGAAGTGGTGCAGGGTCCCCACGTTTCGGACGAAACCCGGCAGATCTCCATGGATCTGTGTGATCGAATTGGAAAGGTACCGGTGCATCTGAAAAAAGAGGTCAACGGTTTTCTTCTCAATCGCATCTTTGCTGCTATCTCAAAAGAAGCCCAATGGATTCTGGAGATGGGTGTGGCCGGTGTTGAAGATATCGACAAAGCCTGTGTCTTTGGGGCCGGTCATCCCATGGGACCCTTCACCCTGAACGACCTGACCGGTATCGACCTGACCTATACCATCGGTATGGAAGCGTTCCGGGCCTCAGGCAATCGGGCCGACCTGCCGACACCGAGTGTTGTCGCCCATTATGTCAAAGGTGAATATGGCCAGAAGACTGGCAAAGGCTGGTACGACTATTCAGACAAGAAAAAGTAGCCCCTGATCCCTAAAGCGTGGCAGACGCCGCGGAACAAGGCCGGTTTGTGGAGCTGCAGGGGGATACCTGCAAAGGATCTATCCCCCGACAGCATAGAAGGTGTTGGAGTGGCTTTCCGTCCCTTTTAACGGTTTGTTCTTGATGGCCTGCTGAATGGCTTCCTTCGCTCCCAGTTCCCGGATGCTATACCCCAGATCGCTGAAGAGGCATGGCTTGACCAGTCCATCGCTGGTCAGACGCAGCCGGTTGCACTTACTGCAGACACCCCCGTCACCGCCGGATACGGCCCAGAACTCCCCTTTTTCAAGATTCATGGTTGAAATATAACGGATCTGAAACCCGTTTTGCTCCGCGTACGCTTGGACCCGTTTCACATCCGGATCCGCCTGGCCGTGACGGACGACCGTGTTGATTTTGATGGGGCTGAAACCGGTCTCTTTGGCTACCTGCAATCCTCGCAGAACTTTAGCAACATCGCCACCCCGGGTGATCTCCCGATACCGCTCGGGATCCAGCGTATCAAGGCTGACATTGAGACGTTGCATACCGGCCTCCCACAGCGGTCTGGAGAATGTGTCCAGGAAAATACCGTTGGTGGACATGGCCAGGTCGCGGATGCCTGGAATGGATGCAATTTTTTCCACGAGGGACACAATTCCCCGTCGGACCAGGGGTTCGCCGCCGGTGAGACGGACCTTATCGATACCCATGGCCACGGCTGTCCGGGTGAATTCGGTGATCTCCTCAAACGAGAGCAGGTCCTCATGGCGGATCAGTTTGACCCCCTCTGCCGGCATGCAGTAGTGACAGCGGAGGTTGCATTTATCAGTAACGGATATCCGGAGATAGTTGATGGAGCGGTTAAATGGGTCTTTCATTTAAAAACAGCAGTCAGGATGTCAGCAACATGTCTTTTCAGCAGCGATCACCAGAATCGTTACCCTGTTCTGTCAGGGTAACGCATATGAGCGCCGGTTGTCATCTCTGAATTGGCAACGACATTGATATCGCCCTGCGCAGCAGGGAGACGGGTTGTCTTCCATCGTTGTGCTGGTCGCCCATGATGTTTGATTGCCAGTGGAGGAGTTAATCTCACTGGGGGAAAGGGTTGGGTCGGTTCGCAATTACCAGCCGGACTGTTTGCCGGTCATCTGTTCAATGACAAGTTTGTAAACAGCGATGCCGCTGATCTTTTTTTCAGGCAGATCAAACTCCCGGTCTGAATACTGGGCCATGATGATATTCAGGGCCTCCCTCTTCTCCAGGGGAGACTCGATCATGATCACCGGACCCGAACCGATCACACTCTGGAATTTCATGCTCCATTCACAGGCATCCTCGGCCTCCACAATCTCAAGCCGGGTATCCAGTTCAAATGCCGCACGGCCATTTTTTTTCAGCAACTGCAGCTTCTTACCCTGCATGGCGCCGTGAAAGTAAAGCACCCCTTCCCGGTATCCAAAATTCAGGGGCACCAGGTATGGTGTGTCGCCATCATTGATGGCAAGTCGGCAGACCAGGCAGCTGTTGATCACATCTTCAATGGCCTTTTTGCTGGTAATCTCTTTCTCTTTTCTTCTCATGGTGGAATCGGGTTAGGTGTTTGTATGAGAATATCACGTCACATACCAGACATGGATGGTTACAAAGTAAGATTCTCATGTTTCGTTGTGCCCGATAGGGCATGATGGTTTGTATGAGAATAGCACCCTGAAGCGACTGGTGTGAAGCCGTTTCAGTTGATTAGACGCGTTTCCAGAGGATCTTGGCGACATGGAGCGATAGAAACCCCGCCTGTCTGAGCGAAGCGAGTTGGGGTTTCAGTGACATGAGCCTTAGATCATCTTGAAATAAGTCTCCCAACTGAAAGGGGTTCATATCAGTCGCGGGTCAGCATCGAGATATTATTCTCATCCTTCGTTATACCCGCTCCGCGGGCATGGTGGTATGACTGAAATATCGGTCTTCGGTGACCTCTGTTGCGGACAGGGATACGGTTGCCTGTCTGCAGGACCGACTGCCTGATCAATTCAGGACTGCCGTTAATTGACGATCCAATGATCCAATCAGCAGGTCGGCATTTTCCCTGGAGAAAACCAGGGGGGGCCTGATTTTCAGAACGTTGCCGAACCGACCGGTGGAACCGATCAGGATGCCGTCATCCTTCATCTTCTCAGAGATGGTATAAGCCTCAACAAAAGCGGGTTCCAGGGTCTGGTGGCCCTTGACCAGTTCGATCCCGATAAACAGGCCCCGCCCGCGGATATCCCCGATCAGGGGATGCTTTTCCGCCAGCCTGTCCAGTTCTTTCCGGAGGTATCTGCCGACTTCCAGGGCATTCTGCTGCAGTTTTTCCTCCTCGATGACTGTCAGGACCGTCTCTGCAACAGCTGCCGAAACCGGGTTGCCGCCAAAGGTGTTGAAGTAGATAACCTTCTGCATGAAGGCGTCTGCGATATCACGGCGTGTGACGACAGCGGCCACCGGGTGTCCGTCGCCCATGGGTTTGCCCATGGTAACGATATCCGGGACCACGCCGTACAGTTCAAACCCCCACATTTTCTCGCCCAGACGTCCGAAACCGGCCTGGACCTCATCGGCGATACACAGACCGCCTGCAGCCCTTACTTTTTCGTAGACCCCTTTGAAGTAGTCCGGGGGGGCATCCAATGTGCCCTGGGTATCGAAAATAGCATCACAGATAAAGGCGGCAACCCCTTGCCCGACGTCCTGCAATTGTCTGACGGCGGGGTCTGCCTGGGCGGCATACTGCTCTGCCAGTTCTGTCTCACTGAGGGTCGCCCCTCTGCGAAAGCTGCCCCGGTAGGTGTTGGGGGGCTCCATGGTGGCGATATGGTCGGGGCGCTCTGCCGGGGGATAGGTGCAGGCAGAGAGCTCTCCGACCAGTGTGGAATTGCCGTGATAAGCGTGTTCGATGACAATCGCTCCCCTGTGACCCGTGACGCTCCGGGCGATGCGCATTGCCAGCTCGTTGGCCTCAGTGCCGGTGCAGCAGAATAGGCAGACATCCAGACCTTCCGGCAGTGTCCCGGCCAGATGCGCTGCATAATCGATGATCTTTTCATTCAGGTAGCGGGTGTGGGTATTGAGTGTCGACGCCTGGCGATGCATCGCTTCAACCACCCTGGGGTGACAGTGTCCGACAGACGCCACATTATTATAACAGTCCAGGTAGCGGTTCCCCTGGCTGTCGTAAAGCCAGATACCCTCTCCCCTGACGATCTCCACAGGCTCCTGGTAGAGCAGAAATGAGCCTGCAAAGTGCTTCTCGCGCCGCCGCAGCAATTCCGTTATTCTGTTGTCACGCTTGCTGGTGTCCGTTGCCATGGGGTTCTCCGGTGATCATGTGAATGCTGAACATGCTTTGATTCGAATGCGACACTGGCCAGTATGGAACCACAACCGGTAACCGGAGTCGTTGGTACCGATCAACCAACCCTTCATGATCGGACAGCCGTGAGGTCCTCGATCCCCAGATCGGCCAGTTCCTTTTCGATGAAGGCCTCCCAGCCCTGGTTTGCCCTGGGATTAGCAGGGCTGGGGTGGGTGATGCGCCCGACAGTCAGACGCTCTATGTCACTGCAGCAGATCAGGGCCCTTTTCTCGGCAAATGCACCGACACCGACCAGGTAGCTGGGTTTGAAATAGTTGACCAATTCAACCAGGGCCCGGTCACAGGCTTCAAACAGCGCTTTCCGCTCTGCCCCGGGCAGTTTGTCCGGGGTGCGGTTGCGACCGCTCTCCTCGATAAAAACTAGCGGGCAGTAGTTAGCGACAAAATAACGGGTGAAAAAAGCTTCAGGGGTCTTGAACCGGGTTTTGGCCCAGCCCCAGAGCCTTCTACCGCTGACCTCGCTTTTTGTGCAGGCAAACCCCTCCACGGGTCTTTTGGGGTGCATGTGGGGCGGTTGCTCGACGGGAGCCTCGATCTTCAGCCAATCCCGGGTGGCTGTGATCTCCCCGAAAGGAACCCCGGTCTGTGCCATACCAAAGGGACCCGGGTTCATCCCCAGCAGCAGTACTTCTCTGGGGGCTTTTCCATACCGGACTAAATACCGGGAATGGCTCTCGCGGGCATATTCCAGGGGATTATAGACATAGGCCACCGGGGGGGTAAATACCAACGATCGGATTTCCCGGTTCAGGTTGTCGAAGATACGGGTCAGTGTCATGGGGTCTGGCGATGACGCTTCCGAATCGGTATCAATAATGATTTTCTTCCCCATTCTGATCTGAGTTTTAAGGATAGTGATGATCCGGTTTTCAGCAACCCGGGTCTGGTTGATTCCAATCCTAGCGTGAGTTTACGAAATAGCAGTTTTGCATTATGCAGCACATTGAAATTAATATAAAATTTTAGGCAATCAGGTACCCCCTAACTTGCAGTAAGGTATTTCTTCATCTCGAAAATATCGAATAGATGTTGCTGGATTTCGTCCATGCGCGTGATGACCGATTGCGTAGCGGTTTTCTTTCTGCCGGTCGGAAATATGTTTAGCACTTCGCGAATGCCGGCAAGCTTCTCATGAAGCATATTGACTGACATGGGCAGATCCGCTTGCTGGGTTCTTGTCATCATCAATGAGCGCAGCAGCAATGAGAGG
>JAHJRI010000317.1 GCA_018830885.1 bacterium
AATGGTCTTTAACGGACTGCAAAATCCTAACCGGATATTGCTGAGAAAAAGTGGTGAAATGTTACGAAATTTTTGTAATTATGCTCCATTTGTAACTATTCACCTGTATACGCCCCAAAGGTATTGTGTTTCAAGAAACGCATGCATCCTCCTGGAGCTCCTGGAAGCCATCCATGGCTTCCAAGGTTCTTGAAACACAATACCTTGGGGGCTGAGCGAAAATTGAACTGAATAGATACCTCCATTTTTTCTGAGCAGAAGGTGAGACCGTTGTGTGATTGAACAGGGACCGCCCTCGAACGACGGCCATGGCTGATTTCGTGAGACGCGCAGCGAAGAAGGTCAAGAATGAGTTCAATGACAGTCAGGTCATAGCGGCTACTGCGGAACCTGAATAGAGACGAATTTTTTTGCTCGACATTGATTTTATAATGGTGTATCAAATTCACTATACTTTGTGATGGTCCATTTCTGGGAAAAGCAGAAACCTGCAAATTCAATTTTTTTGGGTTGTTCGGTTGAATGACCGCATTCAAAAACGGGGTTGGAGGGTAAATGACAGATTCCATGCCGCCGGATGCTGAGAAGGAGAACCTTCGCCGGCAACTGAAGATGTATGAGCTGATTTTTGACAGCATCTACTATGGAACGATGGTCACGGATGCAGATGGGTTTATTACCCATTTTAACAAACCCTACGGGCAGTTTCTTGGCTTGAATCCGTCCGAACAGATCGGTAAGCATTGCCTGGAAGCGATTGAAAACAGTCGGATGCATATCGTGGCCAGGACCGGAAAACCGGAAATCAACCACTCCCATCAGATCAAAGGTCAGAGTATGGTTGTACAGCGGATACCGATCAAGGAGAACGGAAAGGTGATTGCTGTTTTCGGGCAGGTAATGTTCAAGGATGTCAAGGATGTGGGAAAACTGGCCAAGAAGCTGTCGCTGCTCGAATCGAAGGTCGAACTGTATGAAAAGGAATTGATGAGTCTCCGCTCAACACGCTATACTTTTGACAGCATCATCGGCAAAAGCGAGGGGATGGAAACCATCCGGCAGGAAGCCCTGAAAGCCTCAACCAATAAGCTTCCAGTCCTCATCTCCGGGGAAAGCGGCACCGGCAAGGAGCTTTTTGCCCAGGCGATTCACCATGCCAGCCCCCGCAATATCTACCCCTTTGTCCGGATCAACTGCGCCGCCATACCCAAAGACCTGCTGGAGAGCGAACTGTTCGGTTATGAACGGGGCGCCTTTACCGGAGCCAATACCAGCGGCAAACCCGGGAAGATCGAACTGGCCGACCGGGGGACGCTTTTCCTGGATGAAATCGGGGACCTGCCACTGGCCATGCAGCCCAAATTACTGCGGGTTCTGGAGGAAAAAGAGTTTGAACGAATCGGCGGGACAAAGGTGTTGAAATCCAATTTCCGGTTGATCGCCGCTACCAACCAGAATCTGGATCATCTGATTGAAGCCCGGGCATTTCGCAAGGATCTTTTTTACCGCTTGAATGTGATCCCGCTGAAAATTCCGCCGCTCCGGGAACGAAAGGATGATATTATCCTGATCGCTCGCCATCTCCTCAAACAGATGGCGGTGGAAATGACCTTGTCCAATGTCTATCTCGATGCGGCGTCGGAGGAGATTTTAAGGGAATTTGACTGGCCGGGGAATGTCAGGGAGCTGTCCAATATCCTGGAGAGATCCATTTCGACCCTGGAAGGGGATACCATCACCTGTGCCAATCTGCCCTACTATCTTCACCGGAACAAGTGCAGCAGGGGTGATATCACTGCATCCACCATCCGGGAGATCAACGCCGAGGCGGAGATAAAGGCCATTCTGGCGGCTCTGGAGAACACGGACAACAACAAATCACAGGCAGCACGGCTGCTGGGTATCCATCGCACCCAACTCTACAAGAAAATGAAGAAACACGGCATCGCCAACAATGTCTGAGCAGCAACACCCGGGCCAGCGATGGATAACCGGCGGGTTTATTTCCAGTAGGGTGCCCGCAGGTCACGCTTCAGTGTTTTCCCGGACAGGGCATTGGCGGTCCGGTTTAATACCTTCCATTGCTGTCACTCGCTGCCCAGAATCATCTGGGCTTCCTCCCTGCTTTCATAAATGTGCGGAGAAACGCTTCTTTTCTTCAGGGCTTCTCCCAGCTTGGCCCTGAGAAAGGTGCTGGTGGTGTAGCGGGTCACAGCGGAATAGTAATGATCAACCAGGAACTTGACCATCCGGGTGTAAGGCTCCAGCAGGTCATCATTGATCATGAAGTTGTCATAGTTGACAATGGTATACACCTTTTTGGACAGGGGTTTGACAATTCTTTCGACAGCCTCCTGGATATCGGTTATATCCTGGGCGGTTCTGACCGCATACCCTTCAAAATTGACAAAAAACAGGTTGTCTTGCTCGTGGTAGGTCAGCCGGTCAGGCAGTTTTATCTCAAAAAGAAAGGATTTTAACCCCATGGATTCAGGCTGAAAGATTGAACCCGCCATCACCGTCAAATCCTTCGAGATTTCAGGTTTAAACCCCATCAGGCGGAGGATGTCATGGTCCAGATCCACTCCCGGGGCGATTTCCATGAGTTCCAGACCCTTCTGACCCAGCCTGAAGACGCACCGTTCAGTCACATAGAGAACCGGTTGACCCGATTTTTGGGCATAGGTGCCGCTGAAGGTAACATGCTCCACCTGTTTGACAAATTTTTGAACCGAGCCCTCTTTTTCAATGACCAGGCGACCCTCCCGGATGGATGCCTGAAAACCGCCTGTGGTGAATGTGCCGACGAAGACCACCTTTTTGGCGTTTTGACTGATATTGATGAACCCCCCCGCACCGGCGAGTTTCGGCCCGAATTTGGAAACATTCAGATTTCCCCTTTCATCCGCCTGGGCCAGTCCAAGAAAGGCGATATCAAGCCCGCCGCCATCGTAAAAATCGAACTGGTAGGGTTGATCGATCAGGGCGTCCGTGTTAATGGCCGCTCCAAAGTTGAGTCCACCCGCCGGAATGCCGCCTATCACTCCCGGTTCGGCTGTCAGGGTGATGATATCCAGAATTTTTTCTTCGGCGGCGATATTGGCAATTCCCTCCGGCACCCCGATCCCCAGATTGACGACACTGTTCGGTTTCAGTTCAAACGCAGACCGGCGGGCAATGATTTTTTTGACCGTCATGGCCATGGGCTCGACCGACTGTGAAGGCACCTTGATCTCGCAGCTGAAGGCCGGGTTATAGACGTCACTGAAGGTCTGCCAGTGATTCTCGGGTTTGGCCACCACCACGCAATCGACCATGATCCCCGGAATCTTGACTTGACGGGCGTTCAGGGTACCCCGGTCTGCCAGGCGTTCTACCTGGACAATGACAAAACCGCCAGAATTTCTGGCTGCGATTGCGACAGCCAAAGATTCCAGGGTCAGGGCCTCCTTCTCCATCGTGATGTTCCCGTCCATATCCGACGTCGTCCCCCTTAATATGGCGACATTGACCGGAATCGTCCTGTATGCCAGATACTCTTTGCCATCGAATTCAATCAGCTCGACCAGGTCTTCCCGGGTCCGATCGTTGATCTTGCCCCCCCCATGCCTGGGATCAACAAAGGTTCCCAGACCCACAGTTGAAATAGTTCTGGGTTTGCCGGCGGCAATATCCCGATACATGGTGGATATGATCCCCTGGGGCAGATTGTATGCCAGGATCTTGTTCTCCACCGCCAGTTTCTGCAGTTTGGGCGCCAGTCCCCAGTGTCCGCCGATAACACGGTGAATCAGCCCCTCGTACCCCAGATGGTTCAACCCCCGATCTCCACCGTCGCCCTGTCCAGCTGCATAGAGCAGTGTCAGTCCGGTCGGGGTGCCGGTCTGCTGGAATCTCTTTTCCAGATGGATGGCAATCTCCTCAGCGAAACCGATGCCCACAAAACCGCCCGTGGCAACGGTATCCCCATCCTGAATCAGAGAAACCGCTTCGGTGGCGGAGACCACTTTTCCCTTCTTCGCTTTTTGGAGACTGACGCCGGACAGCAGCGGATGACCACCGGTCAGTGTTGGGTCTTTTTCTGGTTTCATGGTCCTATTCTGTTTGAATCTGAGAGAGATATGGATTGGCTCAAATCCGATTCATGATCGGTATGCCACCATCTTAACGCGTGCCGTACCGTTGTTGCAAATTCCATGCAAGTGAAAAAATGACCCCATGCCGGGATCCCCGTGGCTGTTTTGATATGCCGCAGGACCGGTTTAAAATGGCCGACCCTGCGTGAGTCAAACCCCAGTGCTGTCAGGTGGATGGGTTGTATCAAAACAGATACCCTGTGTCAGAATTGATACAACCCGGGGATAGCCCCTTGACCGGGGTAGAATATATAATTAATTGTAATCATGAAATAAAAATACTCAGCCGGGCCTTTCTCCGGCTGAGCCCCGGGGACACCCATTTACCATCACATCCTGTGGAAAAGGGCTGGAAGAGGCTTCAGGTTTCATGGTCCCGTTTTTGCAAAAATGAGGCTGCTCAAGAATTCGTCAGCAATCGAATCAGGCTGAATTTTCAATCATCAACAGAAAGGAGGACACACCCATTATGTGAATTGTTACAGCAACACACCTGGTCAGCAGTTCTCACAAAAAACCAACAAAACGGAGAAGACATGAACATACGACTTGTAAAACAGATAAGATTTACGGTGATGATGGTAATTGTCACGGCTTTGGGTTTGGGACTGGTAACCACATCGGCATTGGCTGCCAAAAAGGTTCGGTGGAAGGTCCCGATTGCTTTTTCGTCAAAACTGCCGGGTCTGGGCACCAACGTCGCTTTTGCATCTGAACAGATCAAGGCGATCACAAACGGGGACATGGATCTGAAAGTCTATGAACCGAACAAATTGATACCTCCATTTGAAATCCTGGATGCCGTCAGCAATGGCAAGGTCAAGGCCGGTTATACTTGGATCGGTTACGACGAGGGGAAAATCCCCTCCCTGCCGTTGTTCTCAGCAGTCCCTTTTGGCATGGAACCTTGGGAATTCACTGCCTGGACCTATTTTGCCGGTGGAGACAAGATGCTGGACAAGATCTATCAGGGATCAGGGAAAAACGTGCATGCAGAACTCTGTGGCATCATGGGGCCTGAAACAGCGGGTTGGTTCCGGTTTCCCATCAAGAGTCTGGACGATTTCAAGGGGCTGAAAATCCGATTTGCCGGTCTTGGGGGTCAGGTGCTGTCCAAACTGGGAGCATCCGTGACCATGCTGCCGGGCGGTGAACTCTATGCGGCGTTGGAAAAAGGCACTATTGACGCAACCGAATTTTCCATGCCTGCCATCGATCAGCTGCTGGGTTTTCACAAAGTCGTTAAGTACAATGTCTTTCCGGGATGGCATCAAAGCTTCACAGCACTCCATCTGATCATTAACAAGAAGGCCTGGGATGATCTCAACACCAGTCAAAAGGCGATTGTCAGCACCACCTGTATGGCAGCAACCCTGAGAGGCATGTCCGAAGGTGAAGCCGCCCAGGGGGATATCATTGCCGGTTTTCCGGCGAAGGGTGTGACCGCCCAGAAACTCCCCATTCCGGTTCTGCGTGAATTGAAAAGAGTGACGGACGAAGTGCTGGAAGAGAATGCTGTAAAAGATGCCGATTTTAAAATGGCCTGGGAATCCCAGAAGGCTTTCTCGAAAAACTATTCTCTGTGGAAGAATCTGGGATATCTGCCCCGTGATTTTTGAGTGCACCCACCGCACCAGCCCGTGATTTCCTGAAAAACCACGGCAGTCATCATCTGTCGTGGTTTGTTTCAGTCAATTTTCCCGATCGGAGCCTCATTATGTCGTCTACACCAAAATCATCGCATGAGGATGCGGGCCTCGACAGTCTGCCCACCACCCGTTTCAGCATCATTATTGAAGGTTTCCTCACCCAGCTGGGAAAGGGGGCATCCTGGCTCTGGATCGTGGTCATCGTGGTGATCACGATTACGATCATTGTTCGCTATGGCGCTACCAGACTGGGTATTGAAACGGATTCATACCTGGGCCGCCGCCTCTTGAGTTCGGTTTTCTGGGAAGAGCTGAGCTGGTATATTTACGGGTACGCCTGGTTACTGGCCCTGGCCTATGCCCTGGTCTGGGATGACCATGTGCGGGTCGATCTGCTCCATGAAAAGTTCAGTAGAAAGACCCAGGTCTGGATTGAGATCTTTGGCCTCCTGTTCTTCTTTCTGCCGGTGTTTATTGCGATTGCGTGCCATGGACTGGATTTCGCAATGGAATCCTTTAGTGACAGTGAGGGGTCCCAGCAGCTTGGACTCGACTTTCGCTGGGTGGCAAAGCTGTCCATCTTTATCGCGGCTGTTCTACTATTGCTGGCCGGTTTTTCAAGGCTGTTGCGGTGTTCCCGGTTTATCACCCGTGCAGCCGGGAAAAAGACAACCCCCCTGCTGGTGGCTGTTCAAACGGTGGGTGGGCTGTACCTGTTTCTGGTTTTTTATTTCATGTACCTCTGGTCATCGGGACGCAGTGAACTGATGGCAGTCTTTCGCATCCTTGGACTTTAAGCGGCAGGAGAATAGGTATGAGTGTGTCTGAGATACTGGTTATCGGGATGTTTGTCACCTTTATTCTGTTCATGCTTTCCGGCTACCCGATCGCCTGGGTGCTTGGTGGTGTCGGGATCATGTATACCCTGATCGGGATTATACTGGTCACCTATTTTGATGCGGATCTGTTTATGGACTGGGGGGACACGGCCGGGCTGATGCCGGAGCGGATCTATGCCACAGTTCAAAATCCGACCCTGATTGCGCTGCCCATGTTTATCTTCATGGGTATCATGCTGGATAAATCCGGTCTGGCTGAACGGATGATTGTCAACTTCACCCGGCTGTTCGGGGGTATTCCCGGTGGTATGGCCATCACGGTGGTTGCCATCGGTATCATCCTGGCAGCGACAACGGGTATTGTCGGGGCGTCTGTGACCCTGCTGGGGACGCTCTCTCTCCCGATCATGTTGAAAAGAAACTACGATAAATCATTTGCCACCGGTGTCATCTGCTCGGCAGGGACCCTCGGCATTCTGATTCCGCCGAGTATCATGCTGGTCATCATGGCGGACCAGGCTTATGTGGAAAAAGCGGAGCTGGGCACTTCAATCGGGGATCTGTTTGCGGGTGCGATTTTACCCGGACTGCTCCTGGGTGGACTCTATATTGTCTATATTGTGATTATCGCCAGCCTGGACAAAACAAAGGCCCCCATGCCGAACGACGTTGAAAAAGTCACTCTCAAGGTGGTGATCAATGCCTTGGCAGCGGTAGGCCCGCCGGCATTTCTGATCTTCATCGTGCTCGGTTCCATTCTTTTCGGATTTGCAACGATCACCGAATCATCGGGGATCGGTGCCGTCGGTGCCATCCTCCTGTACGGGATCAACTCTTATCAATCAAAGAGTTTCAGCTTTCAGGTGATCAAGAGCACCCTCTATCAATCCACGCGGACGACCGGCTTTATTTTTGCGATCCTGGTGGGGGCATCGGTGTTTTCCATTGTACTCAGAGGGCTCGGTGGCGACGAGGTGATCGAAAGGGCTATTGCAGCACTGCCGTTTGGACCCAATGGCAAGGTGATCTTTATCCTGACGGTCGTTTTTATCCTGGGGTTTTTTCTGGACTGGGTGGAGATCACCTTGATCATTCTGCCCCTGGTCGCCAATCCGATTGTCAACCTGGGGTTCAATCTGACCTGGTTTCTGATCCTGTTTGCTGTTTGCCTGCAAACCTCATTTCTGACACCGCCGGTCGGGTTTTCACTCTTCTATATCAAAGGGGTTGCCCCACCAACCGTTCAACTGAAGCATATTTACAAGGGGGTCATCCCTTTCATTATCATGCAGCTGATCGGGTTGTCAGCGGTTTTCTACTGGGAATCGCTGTCGACAAAACTGCCCTGTGATTTTTACAATCAACGAAAGGATGGGACCTATATCGGCGACTACTGTCAGAATCGATACGGGGCAATCCAGCTGGAAAGATCGGACAGTAGAATGGCGGACAGGCAGTAGGCTATCCTGCAGTGCGGGAGCTTCTTCCGGGAAACCGCCGCAGGCAATCCATGCTGGCGATATTGTTAATTAGCCGGTTCCGGATCGACGATACTGATCCTATCGACGCAACCTGCTATTTTCTGCAGTTTTTCATCAGCCTGGCTCAGCCGGGTGGTGTTGATGCCAATCTCGAGAATCAGTTCGGGATCGTTTTGACCGGGGAGCAAACGATCTAAAATAATGTAGGTATGTCCTTGCTGGCTGGTCCATCGCCAACTCTGCTCTTTCCTGCTGCTAAAGACACTGAATGTGGGACAGATGTCACAGGGTTCGTCTCTGCCCAACACGGCCTTATAACAGGGTTGTCCCCCAACCTTGCCAAACAGACGGGTATATTCTGCATTGGTGTAAGGGATGGAATAGTCCTTGGCCTGCAGATATACATAGCCGGGGATCAGGTCAAGCATGGACAGGAGGATGGAACGTTCTTTTTCCAGTTCACGGATTCGTTTTTTCAGGCTTTCGATGGTTTTTTCCATGTTGCAGACCTTTCTTTGGGTTTGTGAAGAGAGTTTTTGACCATGGCTGGGATCGGACAGAACCCTGGCTCAATGAAGCGGCTGGCAGCTTCCGGTTCTGTCATCGTGCCTTTATTATATCTGGAAACAGAGAACGGTTCAAGTTATTTAAATAATCGGGTAGAGCCCATTGAATTTCGGGAGATGCTGTTTCTGGCGCTGGCGGTCCTTTGCCGGATCCAACACCCTTGTGAATTCACCTCTCTTGATCGTTATTGGATGATTGACCGGTTCAGCTATTTTCGGCAGGACCACTGTTAAAACGTTCTGATAAAATCTGGCCTCAATTTTTTCTATCTGTACCCGGCGGGGAAGATCAATTGAGTGGTGAAAAGAGCCATAAAAACGTTCGCCAAAATGGGAATGGTCATGACCCTCCTTGGTATCATCCTTTTTTTCCCCTTTTATGGTCAGGACGTCACCGGTGATTGACAGTTCAATATCGCTGATTTCCATTCCCGGCAGCTCAGCGGTTACCACCAGACTGTCATCTCTTTCCGTCAAGGTTGCCGGTGGCAGCCACTCACCAGCGAGTGGACCGGTATTGATGGGACCACCAAAGTGCTTTTGCAGCAGGTTCTCCATTTCGTTCGCGATGGATCCTGGATGTCGGTAAGGCTTGTAAAGATCTGTGTACATAGTGACCTCCATATTTTCTGGAGCACCCTGAACGATTTTGTCCGTCGTGTGCTCACTTTTTGATATCGGTTGATAGCTGATCTCTGAGCAGGCTCAACCATACCTGTTCCTGAATCTGAAGCTGCATGAGCCATACCAGTTGTTGAAAATGGCAGTCTATTTTAACATATTGATTATATGCGTATTTATATTAGGAAAAACCCTGTTTTTGAAATTTTTATTGAAAGGTGTCAGGTTTTTTTCCAGGTTGTCAAAGTGATGGGTTCTATCCCCCGTTGATATCGGTTCGGGACCTTCGATGGGGATGCGGTGCGGAAGGGGTCTCACCCATCATGTCACCGACATCATCCGGGCTGGGGACACCCCCTGCCCGGGTGCGACACGGAAATTGAACCTGATGGGCTGTTGCAGAAGGAACCGGAGAGCCGGGTTCGGGTAAGTCCATGCAAACCGGGGGGATTATCGGTGGTGATATTTTTGATCCCGGATACTGAAGACCGGGACCGGGCAGTGACGGAACATCTTTTCTGCCGTCGATCCAAAGAGAACCCCGATCAGGTTGCCCCGCCCCTTTGATCCCATCACCACCATATCAATCCCTTCCTCATTCACGATCGTAATCAACTCCTGAAAAGGGACTCCCTGGCGTACCATGCTCCTGAATTTCAATACCCCCTTCATGTGCGTTTCCACCAGAACATCCAGTTCCCGCAGGCGTCTGGATTCTCTCTGGCTGATGAAGTCACCGACGGTGATATCCTTCATCTCCCGGGCGATATTCATGATGGCATCCAGGTCCCGTTTATTGATGATATTGGCGACAATCAATTCAGCATCCAGCCCCCGGGCCAGTTTAATTCCGTACTGTATGGTCTCTTCCGAGTAGTCTGAAAAATCAATTGCAGCCAGTATTTTTTTTATGTCAACCACGGATTCCTCCCTGTCGTACTATTTATTGGGTTCGGCAGCCTTTATTCACTTCCCTTGCAGGGGAGTGTCGGCGATTGATCGTTCAGCCGCAATGGTCTGCTGCCCATTGTCAGATCAGGGCAGCGATGAGCAAGCGGTTGAAACTGAAACCTACAAAAGCTATGCCGTCGGATCATTTCCTGAATTCAATTCTTTGGTGTTGAATTTAAAAGATAAATTTTATTTGACCGGTGAATAAGAGATTGAATGACACCCTGTTTTTTACAGGCTGTAAAATATGCCGACACTGTCCCATCCCTCGCTGTGCCCGGTTGGTGCACCAGGCTGTTTCTGATCCTTGATTGCCTTCGGGATGGATCAGAGGGATTGCTGAAGATGGAGATCAGCACAAGCAGGGCATTTTCTTTGCACAAGAGATTAAAACAGGTACCACTATGCCCGGGCGGAAACGTGATCGAACCAGGCGTGGTTTCAACCTGATTCAATAATAAATATTAATATTTAAATGAATATCGCAATAGAAACACCAAATTTTTCGAATTTATTAGATACAAAGCCTTATATTTTTGATAAATCTCAGTCATCAATCAATGTCGTTAACTTAAGACTGTTCCGCACCATAGGGATGTCATTTCAAGAAACGCATGAATCCTCCTGGAACTCCTGGAAGCCATCCGTGGCTTCCAAGGTTCTTAAAACACAATACCTTCGGGGCTGAGCGGAAATTGAACAGAATAGATACCTCATTTTTAATCAAAAATTATCAGAGGCACAGATGTCTGAAACAACAAGAACTTTGTACATCAATGGTGACATCGTCAGCATGGATTTCAGCAATCGCCGGTGCAGCGCACTGGCCGTGTCCGGGGATCGAATAACGGCCCTGGGCAGCAACGAGGAGATCAAATCGTTGTCCCAGCCGGGATCAAAGATCGTGGACCTGGGTGGGAAGACGGTTTTACCGGGATTTATTGATCCCCACAGCCACTTTTTTATTGCGGGTTATTTCAGCCGGTTCTTTGTTGATCTGAATTCGCCCCCTATTGGAGAGGTGACCTGCATGGCGGATCTGCTGACCCGCTTGAAAACGGTGGCCGATGACACGCCGCCTGGTGAATGGATCAGTGGTTACGGGTACGATGACACCATGATTACGGAAAAACGGCATCCCACCCGTCACGATCTGGACCGGGTCAGCACCGGTCATCCGATTGCAATTCGCCATATCTCCGGGCATCTGCTGGCGGCCAATTCCCAGGCACTGGCGCTGCGCAATGTCACCCGGGAGACGCCGGATCCGGAGGGCGGGCATATTCAAAAGGATTCCGCCACGGGAGAGCCCCTGGGTATCCTCGAAGAGACCGCCATGAACCTGGTCCAGGATTTCTTGCCGGGGTTGACCCCTGAAAAAGCGATTGAGGCTGTGGGCCATGGATCAGAGCGGTATCTGCGCACAGGTGTGACGACGGCCCAGGACGGCTTTGCCTTTCCCCCGTTTCTTGATTTTTTCCGGGATGCCTTAAAAACGGGGGCGTTGAAAAACCGGGTTCATGTCCTGCCGTCCGGGAATGAGGATCTGGGACAGTATCGATCTTCCAGAGCCGGGACCGATCTCTCCGGGAATCATATGGTGAGTCTCGGGGCGCTGAAAATGATTCAGGATGGCAGTATCCAGGGATTTACCGCCTGTTTGAGCCAACCCTATTATACCCTGCCTGAAGACCGCCCGGATCTGGCTTTTAATTACCACGGGTATCGGACCCATGAACCCCGGGTGTTGCAGCAGAAGGTGCTGGATGCCCATCTGAAAGGCTGGCAGATCGCCATCCATGCCAATGGTGATCTGGCTGTCGAGGATTGTCTGAATGCCTTTGAAGCGGCCCAGAAAACCTATCCCAGGAACGATGCCCGGCATATCATCATTCACTGCCAGACGGTCCGGGAGGATCAACTGGATCGCATCAAACGGCTGGGGGTGATTCCGGCGTTTTTCGCCGTTCATACATACTACTGGGGCGACCGTCACGAATCTCTTTTTCTGGGACCCGGGCGGTCCAACCATATGAATCCCTGTCGAAGTGCCCTGGACCGGGGCATACCGTTCACCAATCATAACGATGACTTTGTCACGCCCATCAATCCGTTGTTATCGATCTGGTCGGCGGTCAACCGGCTCTCCATCGGGGGGCGTCTGATTGGTGCGACGCAGCGAATTCCAGTTCTGGAAGCGATACGCTCGGTCACGACGTATGCGGCTTTCCAGAACCATGAAGAGAAGCTGAAAGGATCTCTGGAACCGGGAAAACTGGCTGACATGGTGGTCCTGGCCGAGAATCCGCTGGATATTGATCCACTGCGGATCAAGGATATCGAAGTGCTGGCAACGATTGTGGGCGGCGAGGTTGCCTATGGCCGGGTTTAGACTGACATAGTCGTTTCCAGACCGGTTTTTTTCAAATACGATGGTTCTATTCAGCTACTGTTCAGATAACTCGGTGAATTGTTGCAGTACGATTATAATAACTGGTTTTTCCAGTTTGTCAGGGTTAACGCTATCCGGAAATGTGATCATGTATAAACATCTCTTTGGACCGGTTCCTTCCCGCCGCCTGGGCATGTCCCTGGGTGTGGATCTGGTTCCTCACAAGGTTTGCTCGCTGAACTGCATCTATTGTGAATGTGGCAGAACCACTGTTTTGACAACGGAAAGAAAAGCGTATGTGCCGGTCGAGGCGGTAATAGCCGAACTGATCCACTACTTCCAGAACAATCCAAAACCGGATTATGTGACATTTTCGGGTGCCGGAGAACCGACGCTTAATTCAGGGCTGGGTGAGGTGCTTGAATTCCTTAAAAAAAGCTGGAATGATGTGCCTGTTGCTGTTCTGACCAATGGCAGCCTCTTGAGTGATGGCCAGGTGCGCCAGGAGCTGCTGAAGGCCGATCTGGTCCTGCCTTCGCTGGATGCCGCACTGGAAAGTGCATTCATCCGCATCAACCGACCTGCTGCGGAGCTTAACCTGGATACCTGTATCCAGGGATTGATCGATTTCAGAAAGGAATTTACGGGGAAAATATGGCTTGAAATACTCATTATACCGGGGAAGAATGATGATATCGACAATTTAACAGCACTGAAAGCGGCGATTGAAAAGATCAGACCGGATCGTATTCAGCTGAACACCCTCGATCGACCGGGAACGGTTGACCATCTGCGGCCCGCCAACCAGGCTGAGCTGCAGCAGATCATCGACACCTGGAAGATTGAGCATGTTGAAATCGTGGCGGCGGTTCCGGACCGGAAAAAAATCCAATCGTACCGCACAGACGTGGAGAACGCCATCATGGAAACCATCGCCAGACGTCCGTGCACCCTGGATGATCTTTCCAGAGTGCTGGGGATCCATGTGAACGAGATCAATAAGTATCTGGGTGTTCTGGACAAGGACCATAAAATTAAAACGCTGAGGCAGGAGAGAGGCCTGTTTTATCAGCTCCAGGGTGAACCAGGTGAATCATGAAAAGAGAGGACAGTGATTATGGCTGAAAAAACGCGCAACAGTAAAGTTCCTGCAGTGGTATCCGTGGATGAGGTATTCAACCGCCTGAAACCGGGGATGAGTATTTTTTTAAGCACCGGGGTGGCCGAACCGCGCACCCTGGTGGAAGGTCTGATATCGTCTGAAAATTACAACCTCTCGGACCTGGAACTGATCCAGGTGTTCAGCCTGGGGGATATTATTACCCACAACACCTTGAATTCGAACAAATACCGGCTGAAGACATTCTTTCAGGGCTGGGTTGCTGACGAAGCCATCCGGGCAGGCCGGGTTGATTTGATCCCGGGTTTTTTCTCCCAGATTCCTGAGCTGATCGAATCGGGGCTGGTCAATATCGATGTGGCCTTTGTGCAGGTGACCCCACCGAACAGTTCAGGCTACTGCAGCCTGGGGGTTGCCATGGACTGTTCCCGGCAGGCCATCCAGCAGGCGGATCTGGTGGTGGGGGAGATCAATCGGCAGATCCCGGTGACCTTTGGGGATACCTTTGTCCATCAGTCCGAACTGGATTATCTGGTCGAATCCACGAAACCGCCGATCTATTTTGATCGCTGGCAACCGGATGACACCATCCGCAAGCTGGCTGCCAACGTGGCTTCGGTCATCGATGATTGCAGTTGTCTCGCCTTCTCCGTCGGCCCCCTGTTCGAGGCGTTGGCCGAAGAATTAAAACAGAAACGGAATCTTGGCATTCACACCCCGTTTTTCACGGATGCCCTGATGGACCTGCATGAATGCGGGGTGGTGACCAACCGCTGCAAGGGAATTTTCAAGGGAAAATCCCTGACATCCTATGCCCTGGGAACACCCGTGCTGATGGACTGGCTGGATGCCAATCCCCTGGTGGAATTTCAATCTACCGAGAAGGTCATGAATTCATTGACAATCGGACAGAACCCGGACTTTGTGGCAGTCATCCCCTGCCGAAAGGTGGATCTGTCCGGGCGGATTGCAATCCATGCGGGGAAAAGCAATGTGGCGATCACACCCGGGGAAATCATCAATTTTGTGACCGGGTCGAGACTTTCCAAAGGCGGTATGAGTATTTTTGCCCTGCCCAGTCGCAACCTGAAGAAGGAGTCCAATATTCATCTCTCCATTGCCCAGTATCCCTACCAGTTTAATTCCAGGGGATCGGTGGATGTGGTCATCACTGATTACGGGGTGGCCAATTTAAAGGGTCGGACGGTCAGGGAAAGGGCCCAGGCCATGATCGAGGTGGCCCACCCGGATGATCGCCAGCGGCTGGTGGAAGAGGCCAAGGAGGCCAATATCCTGTTCAAGGACCAGATCTTTCTGTCGGCCTCATCAGCGCTCTATCCCTCAGAGGTCAATTTTAAACACCGGTTCAAGGATAATCTGGCGGTCCGCTTCCGGGCCATCAAACCCTCGGATGAAGAGCAGATGAGACGGCTGTTCTACCGGTTCTCCTCCGAGTCGGTCTACTATCGCTATTTTACCCATGTCAAATCCATGCCCCATGCCAAGATGCAGAAGTATGTGAATGTCGACTACCGGCAGACCATGTCCATCGTCGGTCTTGTGGGGGAGGTCGGTCATGGAAAAATCATTGCAGAGGCCCGCTATGTGAAACTGGATAATACCCCCTATGCTGATATTGCCTTTGTTGTGGATGAAGACTACAAAAATTGTGGCATTGCCAGTTATCTCTATCGACAGCTGATTCGGCTGGCCAAGGAGCGGGGACTGCAGGGGTTCGTTGCCGATGTGCTGACAACCAACGGATCCATGATGAAGGTCTTCGAGCGGTACGGATCGGTCGATGCGAAACTGGAACCCGGGGAGTACCATCTGACCATTAACTTTGAAAAACTGACCCTGCCACCCCTTTAGAAAAATCTGCTTCCCAGCTATCCTGCCCCTCAATGGGCGGGATTTCCGGACCTGACCAACCGCTGCCCCGGATACATGCGGTGTCCTGGTGCGGGGATCCATCCTGAATCCTGGATCAATGGCAACATCGGGTTAAAGCAGGATGTTGGCCAGTTCGAAAAAAAGTTCCTGTTCTCTGACAACACCCAGAACCCGCTCTTTGTCCATGACAATCACCCGCCGCGCCTTATGCTCGGTCATCAGGTCGACAACCGCCATCAGGTTTGCCTCACTGTCCACTCTGACAAAGGAGGTGTTCATCACCTCCCGGACCTTTTTATGGGCCAGTTTCCTGGCCTGGGTGGTGAACAATCCGGACCAGAAAAAAGAGGAGTACTGCATGCTGTCATCCATGGATGGTCTGGCTTCGGTCAGGTAACCCGGACGGAGTGATTCGATCAGCGTTCGGACGCTTAATACCCCGACCAGGTTGTGTTGCGCATCAAACACCAGCACAGAGCGGTGAACGGTATATATGAGCCGGGAGCTGGCAATATAGCCGTCAATGGATTTCATCACCGCTTCCAGAGCCTCTTTGATGGAGGCATCTGCAGACACAGAGGTGTAGTTGTCGGCCAGAATCATGATGTCTTTGGCGAGCCTTTCATAGCCGGGTTTTTCAGCCATTTCGCCACTGGTGAGAGCGTTGATCTTTTGTGACAACAGGCTGATATCACAAGGTTTATTCAGGTAATCCGCCGCCCCGCTGGTGAGAGATTCCCTGGCGCTTTGAATCGTTCCGTGACCGGTAAGCATGATCACCCTGGTTTCAGGCCGCAGGGTCTTGATTTTTTTCAACGCTTCAAGACCATCCATACCTGCCATCTTGATATCAAGAATCACCACATCATGATGGGTCTTTTCGATGATGGCCACCGCTTCTTCCCCACTGGCAGCCATCGTGGTTTGATACCCTTTTTTCTGCAGGATTCTGGAGGTTGTTTCACGGAACTGCACTTCATCATCCACCATGAGTACAGAGATTGGTTTTTCCATCGTCTTGACTCTCCCTTGTCGATTGTTAAATTAAAAGTATCTATTCAGTTTGATTTCCGATCAGCCCCGAAGGTATTGTGTTTCAAGAACCTTGGAAGCCATGGATGGCTTCCAGGAGCTCCAGGAGGATTCATGCGTTTCTTGAAACACAGTACCTTTGGGGCGTATATCAGGTGAATAGTTACAATAAAAATTGACTGGCACAGGATGATGACTGCTGTCTGGCACAAACAGCAGAAGACAGGCGTTGATCGACCGGCCTTAAAGTTCCTGGAGATGTTTGGCCTGGGCCAGTGCAATTTTTTCTTTGATCAATTGATATTTTTCAAGCGCGTCATCAATCTTGGCCGTTAATTCATTCAGATCGGCCGGCTTCATGATATAGTCCGAAGCGCCCGATTCCAGGCCTTCCAAAGCTGATTCGACGGTTGCATGACCTGTCAGCATGATCACCTCCACCAGCGGATATTCCTGCTTGATGATCTTCAACACCTGCAGCCCATCCATCCCGGGCATTTTGACATCGAGCACCACAACCTCAATCTGGGTGCGTGACAGTTTATCCAGGGCATCCGTCCCGCAGTCAGCTGTTGAGACAGAGTAACCTTTTTTTTTCAGTAGTTTGCAGGTGGTCTGCAGAAACCGCTCCTCATCGTCCACGAGTAAGATGTTACCTTGCGTCATCTGATTTATTCTCCTGAAATTTTGATCTTTCAACAGGCAGGCTGATTTTGAACACTGTCCCATTACCATTTCTGCTGGAGACGGCCATGTCGCCCCCCATATTTTTAATAATGCCGTAACAGACGGACAATCCCAGTCCTGTGCCTTTGCCCACCGGCTTGGTGGTAAAAAACGGGGTGAATACCTTTTTGATGTTTTCATCACTGATGCCAATGCCGTTGTCCGTGATGGATATGACGACGCCCTCCTTGGTGAGGCTGTCCACCGAGAGGTTGATCATGCCTCCGGCAGATCCGTGTTTTTCGGTGATGGCGTCGATGGCGTTGTTGAAAAGATTGAGAAAGACCTGTTGCAGTTGCGCCGGATCAGCCTTGATAAACTGCAGGCGGCTGTCCGGGTCCAGCCGGATATCGATGCCCTGGACGCTGGCCCGTTTGTCCACCATGGTAATAATTTCCGGGATGAACTGGTTCAGGTCCAGTGTCTGGGTTTCCGGTTCACTGCGACGTCCGAATTTGAGAATGGCATGGGTGATCTGGGAGCAGCGGTTAATCTGCAAGTCAATCTGACTGAGCGAATCCGTCAGTTCAGTCTGTGTCTCCGAGGGTTGGATACCCGCCTTTTCGATCAGCTCCGCCAAGTCCATCTGGATCAAGGCCAGTTCGCTTTTAATGATCTGCAGCGGGTTATTGATTTCATGGGCGAATCCGGTCGCCATTTCCCCCAGTTCTGCCAGACCGCTGGCATGAATCAGCTGAAAACGGAGTTTTTCCTTTTCAGAATCCATGGTTTCCAGACGACGGACAATCCTGGCAGTAAAGTAAAAAGAGACCAGGATGATGATCATCACCCCGATGACTGTTGTGAGGATGATCAGGTAAGTCGCCGTGTTGAGCGTATGGAACGCATCGGCCTTATCCTGTTTGACCACCAGCATCCACAACTTGTTTTTCAGCCAGGTGGTTGCATAGAGCTGTTCATTGCCCTGGCGGTCCTTTTGGATGGATATCTTCAGTCCCTGGTGAAACTCGGGAGGTCGGTGATCGAGGGTACCCTCTTCCATGAGACTTCCGGAGGACGGCCTGCGGGTCTGGAGCAGGCCCTTGGTATTCAGAAGGTAGGCTTCTCCGGTCTTACCGATGCTGACGTGCTCCACCAGGGTGTTAAACAGATAGGTATCAATCGTGGCCCGGATGATCCAGGTCTGGGAGGGGCTGTGCTTCTCCATGGCGATGATGAAATGGGGGATCTTCCTGAATCCCAGAAACACATCACTGATATACACCCCGTTTTCCAAGACTGCTTTAAACCAGGGCTCATCCTTATAGATCTTGCCGCTCAAATCATAGGGTCCCTGGTAGTTGACATGGACCCCGTTATTGTCAAATATCCCCAGATCCACGAAGGCACTCGATTTATGCTGGAGTTGCTTGAGAATCTGCCGGAGCGTTTCCGGATCCTTCAATGCGGTGTAAGAATAGGTATCCGTGATAAAGGCCAGATCGCTTTTCCGTTCCTCCAGGAATGTGTCAATCATCTGACCGTGATCACCCAGGATACGCTTGATGCTGGCGAGAGAACTGTTCTGCAGCGAGGTCATAAAATAGAAGTAACCGATGCCCAGGGCAAGCAGATAAATAACGATGGGAACCAGGATCATGCTGGAGAGAATGGTTTTTCGCAAGGGACCATAACTGTTCCTGAGCGGGCTGGTGGATTGACTGAATAAAGGACGATTCACGGTCATGCCTGTCATGAAAGGTTGTAAAACCCCCCGGTGATCTGTTCCGGGGGAGATTGAGGTTATTCCGCCCTGTGAAAAGGATTGACGACGGTCACAGGGATTGTTGAGGTCTTAACCACATGATCGGCGACCGAACCGAAAACCACTTTACCCAGGCCGGTTCTGCCATGGGTTCCCATAATAATCAGATCGATATTCTCCACCTGACTGTAGCGAATGATCTCTTCGGAAGGATAACCGGGAAGCACCTTGGTGACGACATTGGGGATATCACTGAAATACTTTTCCTTGAACTCCATGAGACCTTTTTCAGCGCCTTCGCAGATCGCACTCTCCATGGACGATATCATCGAGGGGTTGACATATATGGTTGAAAAATAACCAAATACCCGGGCGACAAACAGCAGGTGGATCTCCGCCTGGAAACGCTTTGCAAACTCAATCACACAGGATACAATCTGGTCGGCTGATTCAGAGAGATCAACCGGAAATAAAATCTTTTCGATGCTTTTCATGATAATACTCCTTCCATTGGGTGATGACTGACTGTGAGATAATTAAAAACGGACCCTCCGTTTTCCCGGACTTCCGGGACAGAGGGTTCCGGTCCGGAACTAATTGATTCTGCCAACCATGGTCTCCTCTTCCAGCAGTTCGATTTCCTGTTGCTGTTTCAGGAATCGACTGTAGCCCACCATTTTGGCAAAGGCTTCCACCGCCCTCGCCGGGGTCGGGTAAAACAGGCCTTTATAAATACTGTCCCCCACAGGATAAATGGTGCGATCTTTTTCTTCGTCATACAGGGTGACCCCGTAGATCGGCTTCTGGTATTTTTCGATCATGGCGACCAGGTCTGCAACATACTTTTCTTCTGCCTTGAGCGATTGTTCGAGTAGGAATTCGTTTTCTAGAGCCGAAATATCGTTGTGTTTCCGGGCTTCTTCAATGACCCGCTTAAAGAAAAACTTTTTGCCCAGGATGCCCAGGTTGATCACAGCATCACAGCCATCCCACTTGAGAAGTTCCTCCATCAGCAGCGTCGGTGCTTCCAGACCCAGGGTGGCCACAATATCCACCGGATTGGCACGGCTCCAGAATGCGGGTAAAATCCGGTCGATGCGTTCAATGATGTCCGGTGATAACCGGGGGACCTCCATTCCCTGGCGGCTGCAGAGATCAGCCGTCAGTACCCCCCATCCGCCGCCCAGGGTCAGGATGGCAACCCGGTTGCCCTTGGGAATGGGTTGTGAAGCGAACGCCGCCACTACATCCAGCAGGGTTCTGGATTTTGTTACCTGGACGATACCCGCCTGCTGACAGGCGGCATTGAACACACGGCTGTCTGAGGCGATCGCCCCGGTGTGGCTGGACGCGGCCTGTTTACCGGCGCTGCTCTCTCCGCCTTTCAGCAGAACCACCGGTTTCCTGCGACTGACACGCCTGGCCGACTCAAAGAAACGACGCCCGTCCCGGATACTCTCGATATAAAGCATCACAATCCGGGTCAGGGGATCCACTTCAAAAGCATCCAGATAGTCGGGAATGGTCACCATGGCTTCATTTCCCGATCCGCAAAACCCACGGATACCAATGCACTGCTGCTCGGCAAAGGCCAGAAACTGAAGCCCCATGTTACCGGACTGACATACCAGGGATGTTGATCCTGCCCGCGGATTGACCGGGAAAGGCAGACAGGTCAGGTTGATATGCGGGTTGCAGATGCCCATCGTATTCGGTCCGATAATGAGGATCCCGGCCTTTGTTGCTTCCTGCAGTAGCTCTTTTTCCAGGGTTGCGCCGGTCCCTCCGATTTCTCTGAAACCGGAGGTAATGATCAGCATATTCCTGATCCCCTTCGCCGCCAGCTGCGGAATCAGTTCCAGAACCCCGGAGGCGGGGATGGTGACGACAGCGAGATCGATCCTGCCTGGAATATCCATGACACTGCGATAGCATTTCCGGCCAAACACTGTTCCGCCACCGGGATTGACCATGTAAATCTCCCCCTGGTAGTCCCTGGAAAGGGCGCTGAGAGGAAGCAGATATCCCCATTTCTGAAACTTTGAGGAAGCACCGATAAAGGCAATGGATTCCGGGTAGAAGAAATCATTGATCCGGTGGTAATCCACCGTCGGCATAACCTCGCCGGGGGTTTGTTCCTCTTTGAAGCAGACCAGGGCATCAACGGCAACGATTTCCCCATCTGTGGCCGCAATCAAGGGATTGATATCAATTTCTGAAATTTGTGGTTGATCGAGGGCGAGCCGGGATAGACCGACCAGGATCCGCTCGATAGCACCCCGGTCTATGGCCTTTTCGCCCCTGAAATCCCCCAGGATGGTCTGCGCCTGAATTTCGTTCAGCATATCCTCAGCATCGAACGCGCTCAGCGGTGCCAGACGAAAGGCGACATCATGGATGGCTTCGGCAAAGATACCGCCGAGGCCGAACATGACGACCGGTCCAAACACGGCATCCCTGAACAACCCGGCCACAAACTCTCTGTGACCGCTGAGATAGGGTTGAACCAGTATCCCTTCCAGCTCTTCCCCAGCCTCTTTAAGGATGGCCATCACCGCCTTCTCCACAGCCCTGGTGTCGCCGAGGTTCAAATGAACCAGACCCCGCTCTGTCTTGTGCTGAAGTGTGGATCCAAGGCCTTTTAACACAACCGGGAATCCAATTTTCTCAGCGGCTGCCACCGCTGTCTCCATATTCTCAGCCGTCAATTCCCTGACCACAGGCACACCGTATGATTTCAGCAGCTGTTTCGCATCCCTTTCATTTAGCGCTTGATGGCCGGTTGCATCGGCATGGTCCAGCACCGCCGGTTTCTTCATAAATTCTCTCCCTGATATTACTTGTCCTGGTTGGATTCCATTGAGTCGTCTCCCTGATTTGATATCATGACTCGCTGGGTAATCCGACATCGACCCGTTAAAATCATTAAAATGATGTATCTATTCAATTCAATTTCCGCTCAGCCCCGAAGGTATTGT
>JAHJRI010000028.1 GCA_018830885.1 bacterium
CACATCCCCTTTCAGACGGGGATTACGGGAATGTTTACCTCAGCCACGATATGCAGATCTCCAAATTTCTTGAAAAGCCGGAGGGAACCCGCATGTCGAACTATATCCTGGGTGGCAGTTTCATCTTGGGCAGAGACTGTTTTGAATACCTGTCCAGTCACAACTTCGATATGGTTGCCTACTATCAATATCTGATCTCCGAGCACAAAATGAACGCTTCCCTCTGGGAGGATTCCTGGATCGATATCAGCAGACCCTGGCACATTCTGGCTGCGAATCAAATGATGATGAAAACATGGAACCACACCATCATCCCGGACAGTGTCTCCATCGATCCCAACGTCAATATCAAAGGTATCGTTCATTTTGGAGAGAATGTGCACATCTGTGCGGGCACTTCGATTGTCGGTCCCTGCTATATAGGCTCCAACGTTTTCATTGGAAATAACTCCCTGATACGGAAGAACTCATCCATCGGGTCAGACTGCAAAATCGGGTATGGAACGGAAATCAAAAATGCGGTCCTTTTTGGCCATTCCACGGTTGGAAGGCTTTCATTTATCGGCGACAGCGTTCTGGGAGAGAACGTGCAGCTGGGATCCGGCAGTATGACGGTTAATTACGATTCTCTGGGAAAAGAGATTGAATATCAGCCGCCGGGCGAAGCCGCCATCAATACCCGGCTTCCAAAGCTGGGCGCCTTCGTGGGAGACAACTCCATTATCGGAACTGGACACACCATCGCACCCGGGGCCTATATCGCTACGGGAACCAAAATATCAGACAGGATTACGATTTCGAACTCAAAAGTCAGCTGAGTTTTTCGGGAGCATGTCACGTCTGCAACATATGGGAGATGCCGAGTGCGGCCCGTAAGTCAACAATCATAACATCAATAGAGATATGTGCGGAATAAGCGCCATCGCCGGGCACAAACCTGTAGCAAAACTGCTGCTTAAAAGCCTGCAAAATCTTGAATATCGTGGATACGACTCCTGTGGAATGGCTCTTTTTGATGATGAGGAGATAAAACTTCGTAAAAACATTGGGAATGTGAATGAGGTTAACGCCATTGAACACTTTGAGGAGATGAAAGGACATCTCGGCATCGCTCACACCCGCTGGGCAACCCATGGTGGCGTGACACCGGAGAATTCACATCCGCACTTTTCAAGTGACAATAATTTTGTCATTGTTCACAACGGCATTTTTTCAAATTTTCAGTCCATCAAAACAGACCTGGAAGCCAAAGGATACCGGTTTCGTTCCCAGACCGATACCGAGGTCTTTGCCAATCTGGTTCAGGATGAATACAAAGCCGAAGCGGACGTGGAAACGGCTTTCTGCAATGCCCTCAACAAGCTGGAAGGGTCATACGCCATTGCCATGATCTGCGTTTACCAGCCCGATACGGTTTTTGCCGTGAAAAAAGACTCCCCGCTGGTACTGGGAATCAACGATGGTGTCAATTTCGTCAGCTCCGACATGAACGCCTTTATTTCAGAAACCCGGGATACGGTACTCATCAATGATTATGAATATGTGATGATGACCAACGATAGCTTCCAGGTAAAAAGGCTTTCGGACAGACAGATCCAGACCAAGCAGATTATCCACGTACAATGGGACAGAGAAACCGCCCAGAAAGGCGGATTCTCCCATTACATGCTGAAAGAGATCTTTGATCAGCCACAAACTGCCCGACAGGCGTTGCACATCCCATCCCAGGAAATCGAGGTGATTGCCAGGAAGTTCATCGAGAAAAAGCAGTCATTCTGCGTTGGGGTCGGAACTACCTATTATGTTGCCATGATCGGGACCTACCTGTTCTCGAAATACGCTGATCTCTATGTGCCCAGCATCTCTGCGGACGAGTTTCCAACACTGATTCCGGTTAATGCGGACCAGCATGTCCTTTTTTTCTCCCAGAGTGGCGAGACATATGATACCCGCATGGCCATACGCGCAGCAACCCAGGCGGGGGCCGCCACTTCTGCAGTTGTCAATGTTGTGGGGTCTTCCATCAGTCAGGAGGTCGATGACTGTATTTTCCAGGGTTCCGGCCCGGAAATATGCGTCGTCTCCACCAAAGCAGCACTCTCCCAGATTATGATACTCTGGCTGATCGCCCTGAGAGTCGGCGTCCTTCGAAACCGGTTGAGCGAAGCAGAGGCAGAAGCCCAGCGCAAAAAACTGTTTGACTTCTCCAGACTCATTGAAAAGGTGATCAATGAAGAGTCCGGCTTCATCCGAGACCTCGCCAAGAAAACCAGTCACGTCCGAAACTGGCTCTTTATGGGCCGGGGTATCTATTACCCCGTTGCACTGGAATCAGCCTTGAAAATGAAGGAGGTGACCTATCTCCATGCAGAGGGTCTTCCGGCCGGATTTTTAAAACACGGAACCCTGGCAATGGTAGATGAAAATATGTATAGCCTTTTCTTTCTCCCCAACCGCAAGGATGTCGAACTCTATCACGCCACGCAGATGGCCATCCAGGAGGTCAAAGCGCGACAGGGAAAAGTGATCGCTTTCTGTACCCAGGATGACAAGGAAGTCCAACAGGTTCTGGATCACTATTTTGTCATCCCGGAGACGGATCCCGAAGTGACGCCACTGGTTGAGATGGTGATGGCCCAGCTGTTCTCCTACTACAGCGCCTTGAATCTGGGACTCAATATCGATAAACCCCGAAACCTGGCCAAATCCGTGACGGTTGGATGATAGAACTGCCTGAATTTGATCTTTACCTCTTCGATCTGGACGATACCCTGATCAATACGCGTCAGGCTTACACCTCTGCGCAGGCAACCACCATCCGCATCGCATTTCCCGATTTGACCGGAAATGAGCTGGCTGCCGGTCTGAAAGATCTGAGCTGGCTTTGCCGGATCTTCGGCTCGGGCAACCCCGAAGGGTATTTCTCTGCTTTTTTAGCCAGCCGGTCCGATCTGCGACGCAACGGGAAGACGACTGTGTCAGCGCTGACCGCATCCTATCGGTCCACCTTTGAGAACAATCTTGCACCCCTTGCGGGAACTGAAGCCTATCTGCTTGCACTCGCGAACCGAAAAAAAAGAATGGCCCTGGTGAGTAACGGAGTGAGCCGATCCCAGTTTAAAAAACTGCAGCTCTCCGGCCTCGATGCTTTCTTCCCGGAAAGTCACTGCTATATTTCAGAGTCGTATCACCCCACGCAGAAAAAGCCCTCCCCTTATATGATCCGTCGGGCCTGCCAGGAAACCGGGATTGATTCCGCACAGTCTGTTTTTTTCGGAAACAGCCCTGAAGATATTCTGGCCGGAAACCTAGCGGGGGTTGCAACAGTGCTTGTTGGTGACAATATGGAATTAAAGAATGACACACCGGACATCGCCCTGCCCGATTATCAGATGGCTGGCTGGCTGGATGCATTGAAGGGGTGACCGAAGGAATGTTGTTTCTGTCTGAGAAGAGGGGACAGGGGCAGGAGCAACAGTCTCTCCCACCCACTATCAATCAGGATATAGCCGGTCTAATCAAGCAAGCGCATGACCTTTTGAGGGATCTGATTGGCCTGTGCCAACATCGCCGCACTGGACTGCAAAATCAGATCATTCTTGGTGAACTCGGCCATCTCAGCCGCCATATCGGTATCCCGGATATTGGACTCGGCAGCGACCATATTCTCCTTGGCTATCTGCATGTTGGCGACATTAATCTCCAGGGTATTGTTCTGGAATGCACCAAGCTCAGCCCGGACTTTAATTACATCATTGATCGCCTTGTCTATCAGGGTCATCGAATCCTGAGCCCCCTGGGACGTTGTCACATCCACATCATAAAGAGACTCAAAACCGCTCACATTCTCAACCCCTCTGGCCAGCGTGCCCGATGAAACGTTCTGCAGGGCTATTCTGACCTTCTGACCTTGTCCCGGACCAATCTGGAAGGTCAATGCATTTTGGGTCACATTGACTTTCCCCACATTCAGTCCACCATCCCCTATCACCAGATTTGGATCCTCAGTATGATAGCGAACGGACAATCCGTCGGTTTTCTTATTACCGCTGATACCGGTCATGGTTTCACCTTTACCAATGGTTGCTTCGCCATTGATGGTACCTCGCAGGTCTTTACCCCTGACCGCAGTCTGAAAAACACCACCCTTTTCCGACAACACACCCGCCGTACTGCTGGCTGCAGAGAACGTGTGCTCGCTACCGTACTGATTGTGTTCAATCTGTATGGCACCACTGTCGGTTTTCGAAATGGTAACATTCAAACCAGCCTTTTTCGCAGCTGCCGCGAAGTTCAGGATCGCAGCATCGATTGTATCCGTGCTCTTCGTCACATATTGGGCTGTCTTTCCGCCCTCAGTCACAAACAACTGCTCATTGGCACTGACCATTTCCTGTGACAACGGGGTTGATCCCAGCAATACTGCCTTGGTCGCCGTTCCAGTAACCACGACATCATAGCCTTCTTCCCCACTTGACTGGGTTTCCGTCATTGCGCCAACATACTGCAAGCCGTCTCCAATTGCCAAACCAGACACCCCGTTCGAGCCATCCAGCAACTTCTTCTGCCCAAACTGGGTAAATTCAGCAATCCGATCAATTGAGGCGACCATGTTCCTGATGGATGTCTGGTTGGCTGCCAGCATCACCGCATCGTTGGAACCTTCGTTGGCTGACTGAACAGCCAATTGCCTCATTGCGACAAGGGTATTGTTAGCTTCCGCCAAAGCACCTTCTGCTGTCTGCACCATAGAAACTGTTGACTCCGAGTTACGAATTGCCTGGTCAATACTGGCAACTTGAGAACGCAACTGTTCCGAAGCCATTAAAGCGGCAGCTCCGTCTCCCGCAGAGTTAATCCTCAAACCGGAAGACAGCTTCTCAAGAGATTTAGAAACCCTCTCGTTGGCCTTCTCTAAATTTCTATGGGCATTCAAACTGGCGGTATTATGATTTATTCGCAAACTCATAACATTTTCTCCAATTAGAATGTATACGGTTTATTAAAAAACCGCTCAGTCCCGTCAACTTCCGATGTCAACAGTCCCAAAGTGTCGTTCAAAAAAACGACAGGACAGCTCATCCAAAAAGCGTGGTGTGAGTAAGCATGACGCTTCCACGCTTTCTAACAAGCGGTTCCCGTGAACCACTACCTAATGGGTTTCGGGGTTCGCGGCAACCGCTTTTGCACTACTACCCCTTCTATACATTCCGAGAGCATATCAAACACTGAAATCCGTGTTTTCCTGTTATGCGTTCATATACCCAATCAAAATCAAACCTGTCTGTCCAGGCGGGGTCACTTTCGAAAAACTGGTTCGAGAAATGAATTCACCTTTTACAGGGACAAACCGGTTGAATAAATACACCTGTTCATGCGTCACTGTCCCCGACCGTCAGATACCCGTTTCCGGAAAATATCTTAAGCTCAACGATGTGACGCTGGAACCGACATGAGGGACTTGGCATACCGTCCCCTGGGGGTTCCCCGGCAGATCCGGAGGATTGAACTCTCCAGACCTGCCGGGGAACCTCCAGAGCGCCAGCCTCTTTCCCCCATGAACGATATCCTGTTTTTCTCGTCATAGCCTCCCATATTTAAGGTTAACATTCCATGAAACAGGACAGCCACTTCGCATGACTGCACCTCTCATAACTGGAACAATAATTACCTACTGTCAGACCAGCACATTGCTGGAACCCTCATTTTCAATCTCTTCAAGAGTCACAAACAGCGGTGGATCCTCCATGGCAAAAACCATTTTCAACCCTGGAGAAAAATTGTTGATGGAATTTTCATCAAAACACAATTGAATCACTTTTTCGCTGACCAGATCCCATTGACCAGGTCGGGATATAATTTTTGTTTTCATATCAGGCTCCGCAAAAATAGTGCTCTGGGCACAATTTTAGCATTACTTCTATTATCATGAATTATTCGCAAACTCATGACCTCCGCAAAAAATTCAGGGTTGGGTGATCCGCTTCACCCAGCCCTGGAAAAAGAAACACGCCACCTGTCCACATCCCATGTCAACAGGACGGTGAGCCGCCGCACGCCTGCCCAGTTCAACCCTGCAGGCCTGCAGCTTTATTCAACCTGGGACCCCAACCACACATTTGGTTCAATCCTGTGCGTCAATTCAGGGCCGAACGGTTCTATTGCCGATCCAAACACCCCGCTGAACCCGTCTGTTCTCCATTTCCACACTCATAAGAACCAGACAGACCGCTTCTGGAATTATCCCATCATATTCAGTGGTTTAAGTTCACTTCGATTGTTGAACTGATTATTTTTTGCTGCCTGCTTTTTCTGATTAACCACTGCCAGCCAGCCATCACGCAGCTCGGACATCAACTCGCAGACCTCATCAATATAAGACGCGTTCTTCTGGATATTGGCATCAATCAGACGGTTAAACATATAGACATACAGCGATTTAAGGCTCGACCCGACTCTTCCGGAATCTTCCGTATTCAGAGAGGTCATCAGTTCCGATATAATGGCTTTCGCCTTGGAAATAGCATTATGGGCCCCTTCCAGATCTTTCTTCCTGATCTTATTGGAAGCAATTTTCAAATATCGGATTGTCCCATCGTAAAGCATCAGGATGAGGGTTCCCTGATCTTTTGTTGTTACCGCTGCTTTTTTATATGCCTGGTTACTTTTTGTATATGGGTTCATTGGTCCTTTACTTGAAAGTAATATTTAAAAAATGATCCCGGACAGGATGTCCCGGTGTATTACAGACCCTATTCTGGGGTCAGCTGCTGTTACAACTTGGCCAGTTCGCCGCTCAGGTATTGCTGCTCTGATTTCAGCTGCCCCAATTGACCTTCCATTTTTGCAAACTTGGCGGATAGTTTTTCTCTTTTCGAGGTGATACGTTCCTCAAGGGTTTTCAGCTCCTTGTTATAGTTCTCAAGCTGCTTTTCCACGTTTTTGGTATAGATATCCAACGCCCCTTTGTTATTTTCCATCACCTTGTCAATATACTCCATCACCTTGGTCCCGACACCCTTGGTGAAGACCATATTGGCCTCACTGCCGGGTCCGACCTGGTTTGCTGACAGCGAAACATACAGTTTTAAGTCTTCAAAAGGAGAATCCGGCGGGCCTGTCAGGATCTGTCCACTGCCCTGCATGGCGACTCCCTTGATACTTCCCTGCACATCTGTTCCGATTTTCGACTCACCGTTCATCAACGGATGGTTCAGTATGTTTTCGACATTTTCAACCCGCAACGAGACTGCAGATTTACTCCCGGTCACATTGGAGCGGATGGTCAATTTCCCGTCTTCCGATGTCACCACCACGTTCATCTTTCCCAGACTCTTATCATTGATGATTTTCCGCTGTAGATCCTTGGCAAGATCTTCCATCTTCATGGTACCGGTTTCCAGGATGATCTTGTCAGATTCCCTTCCGTTGACCGTGACATAGATCTCCCGGTTGTTCTCATCTATCGTTACAGGCCCCTGAGCCTGCCGGGTCGTATAACTCCCCTGGGTAGCGGCAGCTGTAATATCAATATCATACCCATCTTTACCGCTGATTTGTGTTTTTTCCGAAGAACCGAGATAGATAATCCCACTGTTCTCCGATGTGCCATGACTCCGAAAGAGATTGGCCACTGTCGTCAGATTATCATTAATGGCATTCGTCAACTTCTCCTCATCAATGTCAATCATTCCTTCCTGGGTGATTTTCAACCCAATGGAGACCAACATGTTTCTGTCATTATCCAGTCCGATAATCGGGTCGATAAAAATGCTGTTGGCTTCCCTCTGAATCCTCGGCAGGTTCCGGTCTCCCTGCAGAGGAGCTGCTTCGTTGGTCTCCTTATCATATTTGGTCACATCCTTAAAAAAGAGCAGCATCTTGTTATAGGCATCTGCAAATTCAGCAATACCCTCCAACGCCTTTTCGGTGTCTCCCCGGATACTGATTGTGACCGGCTTTTCATGGGTGGAGAGCAGATTCAGCTTGACCCCGTCGATCACATCCTCCAGTGTATTCGTGGGATTGGTGATCAGCAGACCACCTCCCAGTTCCGTTGCTCCCAGTCGGATCTCAGCGTCCTGGGGCGGCTGAATAACCGGAGTAAAGGTCCGGAAGGTAAAACTGTCCGTTTCAAAAATACTCCCTTCACCCAGCACCAGGGATAATCCTGAATCAAATTCGATGGGTGTTCCCATCTGGTATGCATCACCACCTACCTTCAGTGTTCCAGAGTTACCATCGTCATCTTCCCAGCGCAGTTCCAGTTCCTTGGTAACCCCCACACTACCGCTTTTCAGCGCGGTAAACGTATAAACCTTGGGGTCGAAATCGGTATAGGTCCCGACAATCTGTTTCTGGGCGTTACTAACCCGTGCCCCGACTGGTTTCTTGCCAGCGGGAACACCAAACCCCTCCTCCTCCGTGGCAGTCGATATCCAGTTTGTGAGGTTGGTTATTGCTCCGCCCTCATGCCGGTCCTCATCATCAAGCCACCAGTAGTTTGCCGTTGACTCTGCCTGGTATTCAAACGTCGCATAGTCTCCATCATTCAAAAGACCCGGCTTCAGTTCCAACTCCAGCCCTTTTCCCAGGGAGAGCTTGGTCCCCGGCTCGTAGCCCTTGCCCACAAATGCGGTTCCCTTGATGCCATTTTCAGACTCATATTCGATCTTCAGATCTTCTGCCTGACCAATCTGTCCGCTCCCGACAACTTTCAGGGTAAAAACATCATCTTCCGTCCCATCGAACTGACCGGTGATAATCGGTCCCCCTTCCGTGGCCTGGCGCTTCCAGGATGTGGGTTGTGTGATCTTTGGCGCCCGTTCCTCATCGCTCTTCCACCAGTACAGTTCCGAATCCTGGTTTTTTGCTCTGGATGTAAACACATCGTTCACGATGATCTCGCCTTCACTGAGAATCAGGCTGATGCCATCCACAATTTCCAGGGGCTCTCCCGGGGTATAGTTAAATGACCCGAGATCCAGATAGCCGTATCGCCCGGTGTTGTCTTCCCAGCGCATGCGAAGGTTTTCGCTGACACCAATGATACCGGTATTGACAGCGGTAAAAGTCAGTTCCAGGGGGTCTTCCCCCGTATAGTCGCCAATCAGCTCCGGTATGGCCGTCGATGCCCCGGTGCCTGTCGGAACAGGCTCTCTTTGCTCTCCTCGGACAACACCTTTCCATTTACCCGGCTGCAGGTAGTATGGATCAAAAGTCGGGGCTTCCCCTTCTCCCTTGAGATAGGAGACCACCTTGATTTCACCTTCCCGGCCAGTTTTCTTGCTGGTCAACACGACCTGGAATGGCTTTTCCTTGTTGCCCGTCTTAATCACATTTGCAGAGACGTTCGATTCCAGTGCATTAATGGCGTCAACGTAACCCTGCAGGCTATCATTGGTTTCATCGATCACAATCTTTTCGGTCTGCTCATCCCCGACGGTGATCACGACTTCGCCACGTCCGATCTGATCCTCTTTGGCAGCAAATCCCTGGGACGCAATCTGGTGATTCAGTGCCAGTTTATCGACAACCAGAGTATGTTTGCCGGGCTTTGCCCCGGATGTGGCGATCGCCTCGACAACTTCCGGATTGCTGGAACTGACGATTTTCCCTTCCCACAGTGTTTTTTTAGACAGTTTGTCGGCGACTCCCTTCACAGAATCCAGATAGACCTTGGTCTGCTTCCAGGCATCCAACTCCAGTTTTTTTGCTTCCTTCCGTTGTTCAACAGGCTCGATCTTTTTTCGCTCTGCAGCGATCATCTGCTCCACGATACCCTTGGTATCCATACCGGAAGCAAGGCCTGTTATCACATTTGGATTGGACGTTATTTCACCTGCCATTCTATCCTTGAATAAAGGGCTCATTCGGCAAATTTTTCCACTCTTTTGCCGATGATAGGGCAATATTCCACATCAATCCGGCCAGAGGGGTTACAGGTACAGATCGTCCTTTTCAGATGACGACACCACCAACGACCCTGTTTGCCGAAGAATACCGCTGTATTGATACTTCTATCCAAGAATAGGATTACAATTATTATTCCATGTTCCCCATTTCTCTAAATTTACTCCGTTCTTCATTATTTCCTTATCGGAATCGACGGAGAAAACTTTAGCCCGAAACCAAATTTATATAACAGAAAACGGGTCCATCAACCCCTTTTCTTTTCCTTTCCTTCCTTATCGGCAGAACAGGGCAAAACTTTAGTTTTTTATTGAAGCGTCACGCAGGGAGAGGGGTGCTGAATTGACCTGATGAGGGGGATTGTGCTTGACAGACAGGGCCTGAAGAGCCCCACAAGGGGGGGGTCAGGATTCTTCTGGATCTTCAGATGCAGGCTTTATTTCAATCTGATCAAGAAGTCGGGAAATGCGGTCAGCATGATCAAAACCGCTGTCGAATACAAACCTCAACCTGGGGGTATTTCTTGATGTGAGGGTTTTGGACAGTTTGGCCTGAAAAAAGCCACTGGCATCATTCAATGCCCGCGTGATTTCGTCCGTTTCCACAACCGGATCGAAAACCGAGTAGTGTATGACGGCAGCTGCCGAATCAGGGCTCAGATTGACATCAACAATCGTTACACCTTGAAACTTCGGATTACTGGATGATTTCTGAAGGATGGTTGAGAGCTTTATCTTGATCAGTTCTCGATTGCGGTTACCGCTGACCTTTGCCATTTTTTTAACCTGATAGCATTCCCAAAAATAGAACGGATGAAACTGACAAAAGCACAGCATTGACCTTTTGCATAGACTCGATTTCCAGAACAGCCGTCGGGTGATGCAGAATCAACCATCGGCTTCACTGTTCAGCCGCCTTGAAAAAACAGCGTTATAGTTTGGCCGCTGTCTCGAGTCTTAAATAGGATTCCAGTTCGTCACCCACTTTGATGTCTTTGTATGACTCAATCCCAATCCCACACTCGAAGCCGGACAGAACCTCTTTGGCCTGATCTTTAAAGCGCTTGAGTGACGCCAGCTTTCCATCATGAATAATGACATTGTCTCTGATAACCCTGACCGGACAATCCCTGACAAATTTCCCTTCAGTGACTTTGGTCCCGGCGATAACACCCACCTTGGGAATATTGAATACCTCCAGTACCTCGGCTTTCCCCTGGATCTCTTCGCGAACGATGGGCTCCAGCATCCCCTCCAGCGCCTTTCTAACATCATCAATGACTTCATAGATGATGCTGTACAGCCGAACATCCACGTTTTCCTCATTGGCCAGTTTCTTGGCAGTGGCATCGGGGCGGGTATTAAATCCAATAATCACGGCATCACTGGTCGCTGCCAGCAGAATGTCGGTACTGGTAATGGCACCCACCGCACCCCGGATGACACGAATGGCCACCTGTTCGTTCCCCAGTCGATAGAGCGCATCCGACAGGGCTTCAAGGGATCCGATCACATCGGTCTTGATAATCAGATTGAGCATCTGCTGTTCATCTTTGCCCATGGAGTCCAGCAGATTTTCCAGCTTCCGTTTCTGCTGTTGAGCCTGCTTCCTGGCTTTTTCCTTTTCAGAGCGCAGGGTGGCGATCTGGCGAACCTGTTTTTCATCCATCCCCACATTGAAACGGTCCCCTGCCATGGGCAGGCCGTTCAAACCCACGATCTCAACCGGGACTGAAGGGACAGCCTCGCTCAATTTTCTTCCACGGTCGTTCCACATGGCCCTGACACGGCCATATTCGGTCCCCACCACATAGTTGTCACCTACTCTCAATGTCCCCGTTTGAATCAGAATCGTTGCCGTATTCCCGCGACCCTTGTCAATCTTGGATTCAATGACCACCCCCTGGGCCAGACGTTCCGGATCCGCTTTCAGTTCCAGGACCTCAGCCTGCAGATGGAGCATTTCCAGCAGTTTATCAATGCCCTCGCCTGATTTTGCCGAGACCTTGATCATGGGCACATCTCCCCCAAACTCCTCAGGGACCAGCTGGTATTCCATCAGCTGCTGGATCGTTCTTTCGGGATTCGCATCGGGCTTATCGCACTTGTTGATCGCAACAATCATCTGCACACCGGCCGCTTTTGCATGATCGATCGCTTCCACTGTCTGGGGTCGGGGACCATCATCCGCGGCAACCACCAGAACAACGATATCCGTCACATCAGCTCCCCGGGCTCTCATCGCAGTAAATGCCTCATGCCCTGGTGTATCCAGAAAAGTAATATGACCATTCTCCGTCTTGACGTGATAGGCACCGATATGCTGCGTTATTCCACCGGCCTCACCGCCAATGACATTGGTACTTCGTATCTTATCCAGCAGCGAGGTTTTACCATGATCCACATGTCCCATAATGGTAACCACAGGAGACCGCAGTTTAAGATTCGCTTTTGTATCGGAGATCTGATCGATGCTGTCTTCAATGGATTGAAATTCAACCTTCAGGTCGACATTGTGTTCACCGGCCACTAGAACAGCTGTTTCTCCATCGATCGATTGGGTAATGGTTGCCATGATGCCGAGAGACATCAGAGTCTTGATAATCTGTGGCACCTTGATCCCGATCAAACCGGCCAGATCGCCAACCGTTATGAATTCTCCTACCACGAGATCTTTTTGTCTGGGGTTAAACGTATGAACCTCCTTTTTGACTACTTTCTGTTTTCGATTCCTGTCCTTTCGTTTGCTTGATTTGGAGAACCGTTTTTTAGGTTCAAATTTGGACGGTCCGCCAAACGGAAGATCAGTCGATTCCAGATCATCTCCGCTTTCCTCCAGGGGATCCGGAATGATGTGTTTATCAATTTTTACTTTTTCCTTGCGTAAAAAATCCTTCGGTGGTTTTACAACACCATCTTCATCGTATTCTATTTCCGGCTCGATTTTTTTTGGCTTTGCCGGCTTCACAGTTTCCGCTGCCGGCTTCTCGTCATCTTTTGTCGCCACTCTGGGCTTCTTCTCATCAACCTTCTCAGTCGATTTATCCCCAACACTTTCCTGAACCGGTTTTTCTTCTCTTTCAGCTTTTGAACCCGCTTTCCGAACCCTTCTTTGCTTTACTTCAACCTTCATTTCAGGTTCTTGATCGATACCCGCCGCTTTTGCTTTCTTCTTTTTAGCAACGGCCACTTTTTCAAGTTCTTCAGCAGCCTCTTTCTCCTTTTTCAGCCGTTCCTTTTTCTCCTCCTGAGCAGAGACTCTTGGTTCAACCTTTGAGCGAGCAGCCCTGCTAATTCTTCTCCGGATATCCTTGGCCGGCGTTTTTTCCTCTTTGGCCTCCTCAACCGGCTGCTTTTCCTCCGCCGCTTCAACTGCCTGTTCCTCGGGCTCCGGCTCCGGCTTCCGTTCCACCGCTTTTTTGCGACTAACCTTTTTCGGTTTTTTGACGGGCTCTTTTGGCACATCCTCTGCTGACGCCTGTTCCCGGGTTTCAACATCCTCTTCCAAAGGAGCGTCCCCCAGTTTGAGGGACGCTTTGATTTTTTTGCCCTCCGTTGCCTTTTTAACCGAAATAATTCTTCTACGAACCTTCTTCGGACCTTCCACACTGGACACTACCGTCTCTTTTATCCGTGTGGCAGGCTCCAGGAAATCCTTCCTGATAGCGGTGATCTGTTCATCGGTCAGGGCAGAAAAATTTCCCGAAATTGCTATTCCCAAAGAATTGATCCGTTTAATCAATTCTTTTGTGGGAATATTCAATTCTTTTGCCAGCTCAAATACTCTCAATGACATGAACAAACCTCCGGAAGTTTTCTTTACAGTTTCATTAAACTGACAATTTTAAATCATCGATCACCAAAGCAATCGATTTCTCACTTTAAAGGATCTTGCACTCACGCGACGTCCGTGTCTTGTTTAGGCTCACTTTTGACTTCAGCGACAGATGGTTCGGCATCATCGACCTGTTCAACAGCCGTATTTTCCTGAACTCCTGCCCCCTTCGGGGTCACCTCAGGCACAACGGCATCCCCATCTGTTTCAGACAGGGGGAGGGGTTCCAAATTCCCATCGACCGGTACACTTGCGCTGTCTGCCTGAGGAAGATCAACTTTCACTTCATCCTGCTGAACAGACGCTTCTGGAATCACGCCTTCTTCCAGCACAGCCGTGTCTGCTGGTATCACGCCTTCTTCCGACACAGCCCTGTCCGTTGTTGCCCCAGCTTCTTCTGGCACAGCAATGTCCTCTGTTGTCCCGGGTTTTTCTGCTTGGGTATCATCTGCCAGGGCCGCTTTCTTTTCTTCACCGGCTGCGTCTTTATCTGCCATCCCTAATTCAATACCGGATACCCAGGGGTTGATATTGATCATGATGCCCGTCAGCTTGGACGCCAGACGCACATTCTGACCCTGTTTCCCGATCGCGAGTGATAATTGGTCCTGGGCAATTTTGATATCCGCTGAACGATTTTCTGCATCCAGGTCGATCTCGACGATTTCAGCAGGCGCCAGGGCGTTGGCAATAAATTGTTCCAGCCTTTCCGACCACTCAATAACATCGATTCTCTCACCACACAACTCGGAAACAATGGACTGCACCCTGGATCCGCGCATCCCGACACAAGCCCCCACCGGGTCGATATCCGGATCGTTGGTAAACACAGCGACCTTGGCTCTTTTCCCGGGTTCCCGGGCAGCCGCCACCACCTCAATAATTCCGTCATAAACTTCAGGTACTTCCACTTCGAAGAGCTTGACCAGAAAATCCGGATGGGTTCGTGATACAATCAATTGAGGCCCTCGACCGTCTGACAGAAGATCGATCAGCAGCACCCGGACATTTTCCCCTGGCTGCAGCTTCTCAAACGGAATCTGCTCCCGGTAATCCAACGCAGCCTCGACCGAATTTCCGATAGTGATGATCACTCTTCCCCGTTCGGTCCTGGAAACGGTTCCATGAATAATTTCACCTTTCTTTTCCTGGTATTTCTCGATCACCGATTCCCGCTCCGCCTCACGAATTTTTTGAAAAATCAACTGACGGGCTGTCTGTGCAATCACACTTTTAAACTCTTTGGCGTCAATTTCGTATTCCACTTCATCACCACATTCTGCCAGCGGATCGAACTGAATCACCTCATCGAGCAGAATCTCATTGTCCGCATCCTGAACATGCTCCACAACCACCTTGTAATGCATCAGGTCAACATCTCCGGACTGTGGATTCAAAACGGCTTCGATGTTTTTGTAGTTCTTGTACTTCCGATACGCCGCGCCCACAATGGCATCCTCGATTGCTTCGATGATCGCTTCCTGATCCAGGCCGCGTTCATGACTCAGCTCCATAATTGCTTCCAATAAACCACCAGGTTTCATGTAATACTCCTATCGGTATAATTTAAGTCCTGGTCAATAGCTACCCTGTCCCGCTTCTGACCTCACCTGCCACCTGTATTTCGCCTCTCAGCGACAGCTAAATGTCAGGAAACAACTGAATTGTTTTGATTTGCTGAAGATCTGCCACCAACTCTTCATTGTCCATGCGAATATAAACACGATGTTCTTGAAATCGGGTTAAGGTCCCAACACATTTTTTATGACCTGAAACCGGCTCATGAAATACAGCCTTAACCCTTTCATTGACGTGCTTTTCAATCTCCTTTTCAGACTTCAGCCTGCGAAAAATGCCAGGAGACCCCACTTCCAAATGATAGCTGAAAGGGATCGGATCCTCGACATCCAACGCTAGTGAGATCTTCTTGCTGAGAGTTGCACAATCATCAATCGAAACACCGCCTTCCTTGTCAATCGAGACATCAAGAATCGTATCTCCGCTTTCCTTCCTCAGACGAATCTCCACCAGCTCCAGACCTGAAATATGAGCCAGCGGCTCTATTATTTCCGTCAATACTTTGGAAAGATTTTCAGAAAGTTGCATCAATTGTCTGCCTGCTTCTCTAATGGCAATAAGAAATCTTTACATTCCTGCATATGCAAATTATATTAATTTTTTAAAATATCATTTCCATCTGTCTTATGCAATGTCCTTTTTCCAAAAAGCGCTCTGAACAGCGTACCGCCACTCTATTGGCCATTATCTTTATTTTATTAAGGATACCGTTATTTTCAGATCAAAACCGGTGATATCCAGATCCCCGATAAAGTCCTGAACCGGTCCTGTGAATGGCGTACAGGACCGACTTTCGTATTCAATGCAACAGGGTCCCCGTATTGAAGCGCTAACCCTGTCATTATCGCCATAGATGGTTCCGTTTCAGGTTCGGACAGAAGTCGAGCGGTTCGGTCAGAACAACAGAAAGTCCTTTTTTTTATTGAATTATTATTTTACAATTCACACTTATCAGCTGTGATTAACGTTGTCGCTTTTCGATTTTCAGACCTGGAAAGCTGAATATGAGTCAATCATAACGAAATTTCAGGTGTTTGCATACGGACAGCTTTTAATACCGGAATCCAACTCATGTCAAGAGGGAACCATGAAAAGAGGAAATAGAATCATTGCCATCATCGTCTCATTACTTCTGGTTTCGTGCAGTTTCGGTTCGAAACCGGAACCCATTACCGAAGCAAACTTCCTGACACTGGCAGATGTGACAGGCAGGGGAACCCTCAGAGAAGACTCACCGGATGTGAGGGTCATTAATGTCAAGTCCAAGGCATTTATCAAGGTGAATGATATTCGGGCAGCCAAGCAGAAAGCAATGGAAAATGCCGCTGTGACAGCGGTGGAAACCATGGTCCGGGAACTGATGTCTGCCGAAGACTATAATCGGCGGTATGAGGAAATTGAGCGGTATTTTTCCAAGAACATTGATAAATATATTGTTGATCGTCAGGTTAACGGTGAAAAAAAGATCTATCTGGACCAGTTTTATGGCGTCTCCGCTTCGTTTAAGGTCAACCGCCAGGAGGTTCTGGTCGCGCTGCAGAAAGACCTGAGAATTATTGATGCCAGCGGCAGCGCTCTGGTAACGGTCGTGACCAGTCGCAAGGACCTGGATCTGTCGTCCATTGGATTTCGTTTCTCTGATATTGAAGATTCCCTGATGAATCAGATTCAAACCGATCTCAATCAGCGGGGACTCAAAGCACTGGACTACAGAAACGCAGTCGCCTCTATGCAGTCGGATCCGAAGATGAAGGATGCCTTATCAAAACTATCCAAACAGCAGTTTATGGCGATGGTGGCCGGCAGCAAGGCTGGTGACACAATCCTGGACAAACAGTTGCAGGATGCTGAAGCGTTCTATTCAACCGGCCTGACGATGTTGAAACAAATTGCCAAGATCGTGGTGGAAGTGAATATCATGTCTGTCAGCAAAACCGGTGACAGCATGGTACTGAACCTTAATGTCACAGCCAAAAATATCTCGGTGGGATCCGGGGGTGCATTTGCCAATACCATTGTACAGGTCGCCAGACGCGCTGGTCCCAACACGGATGATTCGGCCATGTTGACCGGTCTGATCAAGGATGCGTACGAGGATATGAACCGATCCTTTATTCCCCAGATCATTAAGGAGATGTCAAGCATTGATGTGGGCGGTGACAAGCTGGTTCGGTATGAACTGGTCATGAAAGGATATACCAGCTCCGATTTCCGGACGATCAGAAAGCTGATCGAAAATGCACAGACGGATGGATTTCGCTTTATCAATTTCGATAATACCCTCAAGGACGCCAAACCATCCATCAATCAGATATTTGTGCGCTATGCCGGCAAAACATCACGCCTGTCGGATACCGTTCTTGATTTACTGGATGGCAGCAAACTGTCCGCATCAGAACCGATTATTGCACCTGGTCTGACCGACCTGGTTTTTGAGAAAGTTATGCCGAAATAGGCTGGATTGCTCCATTTTGACCACTGAACTCACGAAGAGACCGAGGCCGCTATGAAAATCAAGTATATGAAAAAAATCCTGATCCTGATTCTCGCATCACTGGTCGTCATCACCGGATGTTCCAGTATCGACAAAGCAAAATCCCTGTATCAGAAAGGGCAGACCGAAAAAGCACTGAAGATGGCCCAGGGTCTGCTGGATGATGATGAGGACCAAAAAACCCGTCTGTCAGCCATCGCACTGATTGGGGAAATCGGTGGCGACAGGGCCGGCGAAATTCTGATGCCCGTTCTGGATGACCCGGATATGCCTGTTAAAAACGCCGCCATCAAAACCATCGGGAAAATAGGGTATGCCCCTGCTTCTGAAAAACTGCTGAGCATTGCTCTGTCTTCAAAAGGGGACACTTTTGAGGCAGCGGCCGGCGCTATCCGGGATATTGGCTCTCCCGCCATCGACCTGTTGGTAAAAGGGTTGACCCTGGCTGATGATGCTGCTGAAAAGGAACGCTACAAAAAGCTGATGCTGGCCGTTGGACCCAGTGTTACGTCGAGTATCACCAAAAATCTGCGAGGAAAAACCTATTTTGAAAATCGGACCAATTTTGAACTGCTGGTTGCCTTTAAAAGCCCTGAAGTGGCTGAATGGCTTTTGAAGGAGATTGGCAACGATGAAGTTGCAGATAATATCATGGAAGGGTTGGTAAAACTGGGCAGTCGTGCTGTTTCCCCTGTGACTGAGAAGTTGAGGGATTTGCCACCTGGAGAGGAAAACACGACCGTGCGGATTCGACTGATTGTTGTTCTCGGTCAACTGAAAGCAAAAGAGGCTGTGGGGTTACTTGAAAATCTGACCCGGGATAACAGTGATAGAGTCCGAGATGCAGCTGATTTGGCCTTGAGGAGAATCAGAGGCTTCTAGACACCTCCTGATGGCAATATCGTTAAAGAGAAGAGGAGAGCGCAATGAGATTCAAAAACGGATACCGGGCAATCGGCCTGCTGCTTTTGTCGGTTTTTTCCATGTTCGGGGCCCTGCAGGCAGCTCAGTTTCAAGTCCAGAGACCTGGAAAGCTCAACATCCCGCGGAACATAAAGAAGGTATTCATCGATCCGGGGAGTATTAACGACGCTGCGGACAAACTCGGTTTGAAATCTGAGGTCATCCTCACGCTGAAACGCCGACTGAATGAAATGGGACGCTTCGAGTTGATTGTCGGTCCACCTCGGGATATCGATCCAAACCGGGAAACCATCGCGATCATCCAAGGGGATGTGATCAGTGGCGGTGAGATTGATCAGGGACAGTTAACGGAGAAAGCGGAATGCCGCGGGGGCGTTTCAGGTCTGGTTGGCGCAGGGACCGCTGGAAGCACTTCCAACCAGGGAATCACCTTCAGTCGCAGGGGGATGTTATGCAAACTCCCGACGATGGAGTCCAGACTTGTGGAATCCGGACTCTCCGCCGGTCTCAGTCTGCTCGGGGTTCAGGAGTTCCCCCGCTATGACGAGGTCATCCGTGTATACAAATTCAAGAACCTGTCTCTCTTTGCACAAGTCAATCTGAGTTTTACCCAGATCGGCACTCAGCGGGAAACCCTGACCATTCGCTCTGATGCGGCCAGTTTCAGCCGGCATGCAGTCGCACCTGGTTCCTATCACAACGTCAGGGAGTCCGGCGACAATGCCCCGCTGATCTGGCTCTGGTTCCGTATCACACCCATTGCACCGGTTATTATCCGGGAAATCGGGGTGGTCAGAGCAACCAATCCCGATTCATTTCCCGCTCAATGGTATGACATCGTAGCACCAGATGTTCGGGATATTGATCCGAATGAGAAGAAAGCCGTTTTGTCAAAACTGGTCAACAAATCCCTGGATCAATTTATTCAGACAATATCCCCCTATCAGGTTGTCATTGAGACAGAGCTGGCCTCCGGCGGAAACAGTGCCGCCCAGAAAATGATTGCCGCGGGCCGCTATCTGGAAGCCAGGGAAATTCTCGGCAGGCCCTCGAACGCCGATGACCTTTACAATCTCGGTCTGACCTACGAAGCAGGGGCCGTGACCGTTGAAGATTATGAAGATGCACTGCGGTTCTACAGCGACGCGTTGGCCAAACAACCGAATTCCAGGTTATTTGCCCAGGGGATCGGCCGTATGGAACTTCAGTTGCGGGTATACAGAAACGTCAGCAGGAAGGTGATCAATTGAACCCATCCCCTTTCTGCAGATTGCAGGCACCATCCATGTCCTGCACGACGGAATGAATCAAGGAAAACGGAGTGATACTATGTTCTGGCAGAGAAAAGGGAAACCCTCCATTCAGAAAGGGTCAGGGACAGGAGATGTCAACCTCGGGCGAAAATGTCTGAAACCTGCCCTGATCATCGGCCTGCTGCTCATCCTGATCTCAGGCTGCGCCCCCAAGGTTCGCTTGACAGTTACCCAGCCCGCAGAGGTCGACACAACCAGAATCAGAAAGGTTGCGATCGGCAGTTTTGAAGTCGTATCCGTCAACCAGGTGTTCAAGGTGGAGCGAAACGGACAGTGGCAGATAAAAAATGTCGGTCTGAACCAGGAGCAGCAGCAAGCTCTCAGCAATCAGATCCGGGCCAGAGTCGTCAACCTCCTCTCGACCACACCTTATTTTCAGTTGGTTTATACGGACGAATTCAGAAAGCTGGAAAATGACGAGGCCTTGCAGAAACTTATCGCGGCAGGCGGTTACCGGACATCCGAGATCGATGCCGTGATCAACGGCCGCATCTGGCTGGATGTGACCCGGATCGACAGCTCGGAAATCGACAAGGTAGAACTGGAGTTCGTCGAGGGGGGACGGGAAAATTCATTTAACTATACTTTACAGACGCTGGTCTACTGGCCGTTTAAAAGCATCAGCGGAACACTGGCCCTTGAGATGAAACTGACACGATTGAATCCAAATGAAATTGTCTCTGTCAGCTTCGACACCCGCAAAGCCAGTTATAAACTGGGCGGAAAGCCTGCCAGCCTGAAGGAACAGGTTGCAGCCGGGTTTCAAGCCGCCGGTTCAACGCTGGCTGGCGCTCAAACAGACCAGAAGGAATCGTCTGCCATTGAAGAGTCGAGTCTTGTTCTGCCAAACTTTAACCAGCTGGTCGCGGACCTGTCCGAATCGATCGCCGCCCAGTTCGCGCGCCGAATTGCTGTAACCCAGATGGATGTTTCTTACCCGCTGGCCACGGGAGGAAATCCCACGGCCAGGCTTCTGATCGAAGCTGGGGCCTATGAAAAGGCGATCGAGATCCTGAACAACACGTTGAACAGGGCCAGGGAAAAGAACCCGGACGATATTTACAACCTGGGGCTCTGTTATGAAGCCACCGGCGATTTCGGTATCGCACTGGTCACATACAACGAAGCCACCGCCATCGACCCGAAGAACCTGATATATGCCCAGGGAATCGGTCGTATCGAACGCTTAAAAAGAGAGAAACGCCGGGTAGCAGATCAACTGGTCCGGAGAAATTAGATGCATTTCTGAAACACCCATTTTTAGAAGTGGTTGATCAAGGGTGGTCCTGGTTTCAACGTGAGGAGGATCACCTAGAAAATAAACATCTCTGGACAACAAATCGGTAAATTGAAGGAGTTTCCAATGAAATTTTCATCCTTGTTCCCTTCCAGAAACCTACTGGTCACCGTTTTATTTTTTCTGGGAGCCTGTGCACCTGAAACCACATTTTATGTCAGGCGGCCAGCACAACTGCCAATAAAGAACATCGACAACATTGCCATCGGGAACTTTGCCGACGCAACCGGGGAGGAAATCCCACTCCCGGCAGGCCTTCAGCCTAGCCGGTTAAAGTCTCGGGGAGACCTGCAACCCGAAATAACGCGATTTACAGCCAACAAAAAGACGGCCGAATTCATCAAGTCCATGGTGACTGCCGGTCTGGCAACTTCCGGACAGTATCGGCTGGTTGATCTCGGTCCCGGTAATGCCAGCAGTGGCGGCGTCCTGCCAGATCCCGACCGCACCGCCATTGTTCAGGCAAAGGTCAAGTACTATGAGTTCGATGTCGAGGATGCCGAGAAGGTGTTCTATCTTCTTCTCGCAACAAAAGGGGGACTGAACCTCAGGGATCAGGCGATCCTGATGGCCACCCGGCAGGGGATCATTGCCGCAGCGGAACGGGACCAGAAAGGATTTCAGGTGAGTACCCCCTATATTGAAAAAGTTGCCGCACTGGAAGTGGAGTTTGATATGATCCGGCAATCCAATGGGGAAAAAATAGTTGAAACCCAGCGCTATCGGGCATACGAAACCCGGAAATGGGGGGGTAATCCGGACACCTCCCATTTACCCCCATCACTGAAAGAGATCATTATTGTCGAGTATCAGAAGAACGAATCACTGGCTGACACGCTCAAAACCAGCGTTGCTGACCTCAAGCTGGCGTTGCTGGACCCCGAGGTGTACCTGGCCCGAGGCGGTAAACTCAGAAGCGACAAGTCGGTCGTTAAAAATCCGCTTGAGATTCAAACAGACCTTGCCAGCCATGTTGTTGATCGCTATCTGCGGCAGATCAGCCAATATACAGAAGAGACGACACTGAAGATCGCATCGGGAGACCCCATTGCCGTCAATTATTTAAAAGGTAATGCCTACGAGAAAGCGATCAATCGTCTGGAAAATATTCCCCGCTCGGAGGAGGACGCCTTCAATCTGGCACTGGCCTATGAGTCAATCGCGGAAAATAACCAGGCGGCAAAATATTATCAGGAAGCGCTGAACAAAAACCCGGGTAATAAAACATACCAGGAGGCCCTGAAAAGGGTTCGGGAATAACAGGAACAATGGGAATAAAACCGTATCAGACCTATCTGTTCGATGCAGATGGCACCTTACTGAACACTGCCGAACTGATTTTTCAGACCTTTTTGTACATATGTGAAAAATATGGCGGTTTTACGATTGAACGATCCCGGGTTACAGGCGATATCGGGCAACCCCTTGTGCGGCAGATCCAGCTTTATCTGGGCCAGCTGCCGGAAGCTGAATTGACGCCCATCCTGGCAGACTACAGAGATTATCAGCTGGGAATTTACCAGGACTATCTTTCCGTTTTCCCGGGAGTTGAGGAGACCCTGCGGCAACTGAAGAAACGGGGAAAGGGGCTGGCCATTGTGACGTCACGAAAACTGGAAACCACAGAGATCTATCTCAAAACCGGCAGACTTTACGACTTTTTCGATGCGATCATCACGCCCGAATCCACCCTGGATCACAAACCCCACCCGGCGCCCGCACTCAAGGCACTGGAGATGATCAACGGAAACAGCCGGGATGCATTGTTTGTCGGCGATGCCCATTTCGATATTGAATGCGGCCAGCAGGCGGGGATGGATACCGCACTGGTTTCCTGGAGCCTGAACAAACCGGATTCGATCCAACCGCCCCCCACTTATATTATTCAAGAGATGACCGATCTGCTGAACTGACGGCGATCTGTGGATTCATGACGGATGGCTGATCAGTCCTCTCGACAGTCGGTCACCCGATCCCAGGGGAACAAGACGGCAAAACCTGTGGACAGCAGGCAGGTTGACCCTTTCCAACCGGTAATGCCTGTTCAGAAGACCGGGAACGATAAATAGAGGGTCTGATCAAGATTCTCCGGAACAGGAGGCGTTTCAAATTTGAAAAAACGATGCGACTGGGCGGGAAATGACCCGCTCTATGTAGATTATCATGACCGGGAATGGGGCGTGCCAGTCAGGGATGAGCAGAAACTGTTCGAGTTCTTGACCCTGGAAGGTTTCCAGGCCGGGTTGAGCTGGCTGACGATTCTCAGGAAGCGGGAAAATTTCCGGGCGGCACTGGATGAATTTGACTACCACCGGATTGTTCATTACGATGAAGCAAAAATAAACGCCCTGCTGAACGATGCCGGGATCATCCGTAACCAGGCCAAGGTCAGGGCCGTGGTGAGCAATGCCCGGGCCTTTCTGGAAACACAGCAGACATTCGGCAGTTTCAGCGAATATATCTGGCAATTCGTCGATGGCAAACCGATTATCCATCAGTGGACATCAACCCGGGAAATTCCGGCAGAGACAGCACTGTCCAAAACAATCAGCAAAGATTTAAAACAGAGGGGATTCAAATTTGTGGGACCGACCATTGTGTATGCGCACATGCAGGCAACCGGAATGGTCAATGATCACCTCACCGATTGTTTCCGTTATCGGGAGTTGACCCAGACACAATAAAACCCTGCAAATTCAGACGACATCACTCCCTGGCGCTCTATCGGTTTTAATCCTTACGCGAGGTCTTTATGCAAACTTGGATGATTCTTCTGGGATGGATTCTTTTTGCCGGCACCCATATCGGTCTAAGCACCCAGAACATTCGGTCCGGCTTAACCACCAGAATGGGTGAAAAGGGATTTCAGGGTTTCTATTCCCTGATTGCATTGGTCACATTTGCATTCCTCATTGCTGCTTTCTATTTCACAAAATCCACCGGGGAGCGCTTCCTGGCAGCCGGCAGCGATCATCCGGCAGCGGTTTATATCTGCAATATCCTCATGCTCTTTGCCTTTATCCTGCTCTTCTCCGGGTTCACGGACCGTACGCCCATGGGTATGGTCCCCACCGAGGCCAAAGCCCGTGGCATCATCCGTATTACCCGTCACCCCATGAATATGGCATTTGCACTGTTCGGGCTGGCTCATCTGCTGACAAACCGCTTTGCGGCCGACTGGTTTTTCTACAGCGGGTTTGTCCTCTACGGCTATCTTGGCTCATATCACCAGGATAGAAAAAAAATGAGAACCGCCGGTCAACCCCTGGCTGATTTCGTAACAGAAACATCGATTTTGCCATTTGGCGCTGTCATCAGTGGCCGGCAGCCTTTCAAACCGGGTGAAATCTCAAAAATCGGGCTCTTGCTGGGAATTATCGTTGCGATTATCGTCAGGATTCTTCATCCGTCCGTTTAAACAGCCAGTCTTTGTCAGTTCCGGGTTTCCAGCAGGCATTCCGCATTCTCCAAACGAGACGCATGCATATTGTTTTTGATGGAATTGATCGGATTTCCTATTCATTTTGAATCTGCTGCATGAAATGCTGCGGATCTGTGGTCGGTTGGCGACAGGCTCCTCTTTCACAGACATAGGCGGTCGCCTTGCCGGCCTGTGCTGTTTTTCCCGCAACAATGGAGACCCGTCTGGCAGCCTCATCCAGCTCTTCCCCCTCGGAAACAACCACCAGCACTGAATTGGGTATGAACACCTGACGCAGGGTGTTCAAAAACGGATCAGCTGTTTCCGGCTGACCTTCAGGGGTCACAATCACGATCTCCCTGGGACGACCCAGGAAAAAATCCGCTGCCAGCAGCATCTCTGAAAGGGCAACCGGGTTTTTTCCGTCCGTACCCAGAAACAGGATGAACGCCTTTCGAAACCGCTCGTGGAAGTGGGCTTTGCCCGTCAACTCTCCCATCCTCAGCAAATTCAGCAAAGCAACAGAATTTCCCGAGGGAACGGCCCCGTCATAATTCGGTTTTTCCCTGGCAATCAACTGCTCGTGATCATCAGAGGTCATAAAAAATCCCCCTGCCGGGCTGTCCTCAAAACGCTCTTCCAAGATCCGGTCCAGTTCAAGAGCTTTATCAAGCCAGGAAATAGCCTGGGTTGATTCATAAAGATCCAGCAATGCGCTGATGAAGAAGGCGTAATCCTCCAGGTATCCATTGAAACGGGCCCGACTATCATTATAGCTCCGAAAAAGCCGGCCATCCCGATAAAGATGAGACAGAATAAAATCAGCTGCCGTTTTTGCCCTTTCGGTAAACCGGTCTTCACCCAGAATCCTTCCTGCTTTGGCAAAGGCGGAGATCATCAAACCGTTCCAGGCAGTCAGCACCTTCTCATCCCGAATGGGTTGCGGTCTCTTTTTCCGGGCCTCATATAAGCTTGTATTGATCTCCTCAACCTGTTTTCCAAGTTCCTCCGCGCTCATCCCCAGGGAAGATGCAATGGCTGACAGCGGACTGGGGGTGTTGAGGATGGACCGTCCTTCAAAATTACCCCCTGGACGCACGTTGTAGACGCGTTGTGCAATGTCTGCCTGTTCGCGCCCTAAAACAGATGCCAGCTCCTCCGGCGTCCAGGTGAAAAAATAGCCCTCTTCCCTGTGACCCGAGGGAGTCAGGCTGTCAGCATCGGTGGCAGAATAGAATGCCCCTGACGGTGTCGTCATATCCCGGGAAACATAATGCAGGATTTCAATGGCTGTTTTGCGATACAGCTCTTTGCCCGTCAACTGGAAGGCTTCGAGATATGCCACTGTGAGCAGGGCATTGTCATACAGCATTTTCTCAAAATGGGGCACCTGCCAGCCGGCATCGACAGAGTAGCGATGAAATCCGCCACCTGCCTGGTCATACATCCCCCCGGCAACCATTTTTCCCAGTGTCTGTTCCGCCATTTGCAGAAATGTCTGGTCCCCGGAACGAAGATAGTACCGAAAAAGGAACCGCAACGGCAGACTGCTGGGAAATTTCGGAGCCCCCTGCAACCCGCCGTTCTGATGATCGAATCGCTGGCGATAGAAATTGGCCGCCTGCTCCAGGATCTCAGGTTCTGGCATGTCACTCCCACCTTCAGGGGTCAGCATGGATGTGATCGCCTCTGTCAACTGCATACTGGTTTGCACCAGTTTATCACGGTCCTCAGTATAAACCTGATGGATTCGTTTCAGAATGCTCAAAAACCCCATACTCACGCCCCGATCCCCATCCCTGGCAGGGAAGTATGTCCCCCCCCAGAACGGTCTTCGCTCCGGCATCAGCATCACGTTCAGAGGCCAGCCGCCATTTCCATTCAGCGCCTGAACAGCGGACATATAAATGGCATCCACATCCGGCCGCTCTTCCCGGTCGACTTTTATGGTAATATAATGGGTGTTCAGATAAGCCGCAATCTCCTCATCTTCAAAGGACTCCTCTTCCATCACATGACACCAGTGACAGGTTGAATATCCGATACTGACCAGAACCGGCCGGTTCAGTTTCTTTGCCGTTTCAAAGGCCTCATCCCCCCAGGGATACCAATTGACCGGATTATGCGCATGCTGAAGCAGATAGGGGCTGGATTCCAGGAAGAGGCGGTTTGTAAACCTAGCCTGCCCGTCATGCGCCAGATGACGGGTTCGTGGCCTGTATTCGGAACCACGCTGGTCGGCTTTTTCCCTGAACAACGTTTGCAGAGTGGTCTCAAACACGATATTTCCAGGAAGATGAAAACCGGACTCCGGGTTCGACTTGTGGATATCTGAGTTCATGGGATTCCAGTGAGATCGGGTTAACATTGATGAGTGATTCGGCCTTCGCAGAAAACACCGAAGTTTTTGCAGCACCCTGTTAATCAATTTAACAGGGGTCGCATCTGTTTTTAAACCACTCTAGTTTTTAAACTTCTGATATTTTTAGGGATCATTTTTCAAACACCCTCATTCGGTTAAACAAGAAAATAGGGCAGCATATTCCATGCCCCGTTTCAGGTTTGAATCGTATAAGGATTGTCGCCTGGTTTCTGCCGTATCACAGCTTGATATCACTGGAGATGAACCGGGAAAATCGCTTCCCGGTCTTCAGAGGACTGATGGCTACTGCTTGAGGAAGGGGTTTGACATTTTCTCCAGACCGATGGAGGTCACAGCTCCGTGGCCGGTATGAACCACCAGGTTCTCATCCAGCGTGAAGAGCTGGCTGCGAATCGATTCCAGCAGCTGTTCGTGGTTTGATCCGGGGATGTCTGTGCGGGCGATACCCCTGCAGAACAGGGTGTCGCCGACAAAAACGTGCTCATCAAACAGAAAGCAGACCCCGCCCGGTGAGTGACCCGGTGTTTCAAGAATTTTGAAGGAACAGGTACCAAAGGTATAGGTCTTCTGAACATCCAGCCAATCATCGACTTCAGGCGGAACGTCATCCGGGAACCCGAATCGTCGGGCCCCCTGCGGATATGACGCCAGCACCCCCTTCTCCTTTTCATGCAGATAAAACGGGACGCCTTTCCGCCGTTTGATCTCAGCAACAGCGCCGACATGATCCACATGGCCATGGGTGGCGACAATGAACTTTAAATTAAGCTGGTTGGTATCTATATATTCCAGAATCGATTCTGCTTCGGCGCCCGGGTCGATGACAATGGCCGCGCCAGTTTCCCCGCAGCTTAAAATATAGCAATTGGTCACAAAAGGGGGGATGACAATCTTATGAAGATTCATATGACACTCCGAAATGTTTCAGCAAACAGACTCAGCCGTGCTTTTCCAAATACGGTGACAGTGACTGTGCAGGACGGCTGTGCGCGGTCAGCAACGCATGCTTTCCATGCCAGCTGCGCAATACCGGGGCCATACGCCTGCTGTCCGACAACCCGGTCATTTTAAAGCCGAATAGAAAAAATAACGGTAACTAAAACAACACCTAACCAGATGGTCTCATGCAGGCAATAAAAAACCATCCTGGTTGCTTGACCACTACTTCCCATCCGAATATCAAGAAACGCGACATTCCTTCGGCTGCCGATGGTTGCCTGGTTGATCTCTCCCTTGGGAAAATGAAGCCTGATCGAAAAACCGCATTCCGGCGCTTCGCAGGTTTGCCAGCCTGATATTTCTCTGCGCCTGATATATCCAATTTTCCGGGGTGTGACAACCTCGGATCCGCGAGAACTGGATTCTGGAGATACCAGTCTGGCAGTTAACAGGACCAGTTCACCACAGATTTTCACCCAATCGCCCAGTTGATCAACGCTTTTTTTAAAGCTGCTGTTTTGCGGTTCGTCATCCCAACCGATATCGCCCCTTTCTGGCAAAGGCAGTTGCTCACAGGCAAGCATCTGCAGCACCCGCTCATTGTCCAGGATTCTCGCATAGTAGAACGACAAAGCCACTTTTTTGGAGCGCTTGATCTGGACGAGGAGCCGCTCCTTCTCCCTCACGGAGAGACCACTAAATCCCGTTTCATGGGCAATTTTACACAGAAGCCGTCGGGTTTGAGAATCAATAACGGTCTTTTCCAGGCTGGCTGCGTTTACTTCACGGATCAGACGGGAGATATAGGAGGTCCACTTCTGCGGTTGATCCCTTTTCAGATCCGTCTCCATATGCTGCTGATCTTTCTGGGCCAGATAAGACTGCCAGGAGATATAGTTAATAATGGCGCTGCTGCGGCCCATTTTTTCCTTCAAACATTTAATGGGCCAGAGCGGTTTGTCCCAATCCAGAAAGGTTCCTGTTTCTGCAAAGATTTTTGTCCTGTTTTGGTGCAGATAATAATTACCGTCTGTTCCATAAAAATTCTTCCATAATTCCGGCTCGGTAAAAACATACCAGAAACCGACTGATGCATCCGGATTCAGCGGCCGGGCCTTGACAGGGAGGAATGAATTCCCACTGGTCCTTTTTAAATAATGCGTATCACGATACTCAGCGCGGTATTTGTCAAAGGCCTGCATGGAAAAGTCCAATGACATATCCTTAAAAAAGCCCATCACTGTGCATGGATTGTGATTTTTTAGCTGGTGAGCCTCAATTCGGTGTTCCACCTGCTTTTCCAATTCACAAATCCAGAGTTGAGCCTCCAAATAGCCCCTGAAATAGAGCTCCTGTACCAGATTCTGTCTGAGAATGTGTGGGACGCTTTTCATTGCACCGAGGAAATCATCCAGTATTTTACCACCCTCTTTTCGCAACTGTTTCATCAGGAAGGTATTGTTGTTCTTCCACTGATCAACCAGTTTGGGCGGGATATCATAGTTGATGGTAAACAGGTTCCGTCTCAGATTCCTGATCCTGGACCAGGTAACAGGTTTAACAAAGGGGAGTGACGGATTGATGCGGGCTTCAAGCAGCGGTCTCACAAATCGTTGTTCGAATACAAACATTTCAAGGTATATTAACTCCTTCCGTTCCCGTTCCACATATCTTGCGATTTTGTATATCTCCTGATCAATAATAAACCGGGATTCCAGATATGGGTTTCTGTTCCGTCGAGCCTGATTTTCAAAAATCGCCCTTCGGACCTCAAGTGCCATAATCTCCTGCAATCGTCTGATATCATCATCATCCTTAACTCCAATCAGCTTCTTACCTTCAGACATTCCACACCGTTTATCCTGTTTATCCGCATATGATCAGACCCTGAACTCTCAATAACGAACCTAATATCTAGTCAGGGTTGACTGTATTGTCAACTCAACAGGATAGCCGCGTGTTCAAATTTTATTTTGACATTATAGGTAAAAATCCCGAAAGGGCCACCAATATTCGGTTTCCGATATTCTCTTCCTGAAAATGAAATCTGAAAATCTGAAAATTTTCAATTCTGATTCTAATTCCGATAATTCTGATTCAATTTATTGAATCCTTGCAAGACTCCTATTCAGTATGATGTGTGGAAATTCGTTTGATAACCATCATCATTCAATATTTTATTGGTCCATGACAGTTTTTATTAAGGCCTCTCTGTATCGTCCAGGTTTGAAATGCATGCCCTATGAAAAACATACCCATTGTCCGCCGACTAACTGCAGAGGAAATGTCGGAGTCCATCATCCAGGAAACCACGGATCTGTATATGGAGGTATTCAACTTCCACCACTATCTCTTGTTTTCGAGCACATTAGAGATTCTGGGAGTCAGAGATGTTTTCAGGTCGACCCGCTATCCCGACCTGAAAACACAGCATGCCATCAAGCAGATGCCGGTTCATGCGGAGACAGGCGAACAGGCCATTTTCTGGCATCATCCCGAAACCACATACCGAATATTAAAAAAAAGACTCATGAGGGATAGCACCAATTCGACATTTCTCATCGACCCGCAAACTGAGGAAATCATCGGAGCCATCATCGGAGACAAAACATCACTGTGCGATCTGTTTGATGACAACGGTTGGACGAATCCAACCCTTTATGCCGGTATTGAAGCCAAACAACATTGCCGCAGTCCCGAAAGTCTGCTGCAGCAGATCAACGATACACTAAAAAATTTAAAGCCAAACAGAGCATCCAGTCAGATCCTGAGGCACATAACACAATTTCGACCTGGGGAGAAAGTATTGTCACCCAACTGTATCGCTCTGAAAAAAAAGGCAAGGCATAATGACAGCCTGAGTCTGCTTTTTTCTGGATTCCTGGCATCTCTACCAAACGAATCAAAAACAATCCCTTTCGTTTTTGAAGCGACGTGGCAATCCGGTCTGACAAAAATCTGTCTGCGCTCCGGCATGATTCTGATAAATGGAACATTGCGGGATCCTGATGCTGAAAAAAAAGACGGGGATTCGGTCATTATCGTCGGGGATTATGATTGCTTCTGCAAGGCTGGCCAGATTCTCAACCGCCTTAATTCTATCAACATGAAAAATCAATTTACCGGTCGAAGCCCGTTTAGACCTAAATTTCAATAGAATGTTTGAGCTAATTCCAATTGCATAGCAGGAGACCATATGACACATCGTTTTCTCATTTCCGAACCTGAAACCAATTATGCATCCTATTCAGAGTTTGGCACGATCGAATCTTCGTTCCCATTGAAACGCAAAAATGAAAAAGATTGCTGGGAAAAGAACTATCTGGAGAACTATTATGACGAAGTGCTCAATGTCACCGGATGCCAGAGAGTTAACCAGAGGATCACCCAGTGCCTGGACCCCACGGTGCAAAGGGTTCATATTCCCGGTTGCGGGTCCAAACCCCATTTGCAGCGTTATCTCATAGAAAACTTTCCCAACCTTGACAAAGTGATCTGTACAGACTGGTCTGAAACCGCATTGACGTTGGCCAGGAGAAGCTTTGACCACCCAAAACTGGTCTATCAGCAGGCAGACACGAGCCAACTGAACCCTGATGATGGTCCATGCGATTGTGTCATTGTCGTTAATTCGATCCTCTCAGCGAGTGATATCCTGAACCGTCAGATGATCCGCGCCTGCCACCGGGTTTTGAAACAGGGGGGGCTGTTTATCGGCTTGTTCCCTGATGTTCTCTGTTCTGTCGAACTGTCCAGTATCTCATCCGAGCTTTCCGAACTGCTGGACGGAACGATTGATGTGGGTAAAAACATGGTCTATGAAAGACGGCAGGGAATGAACCAGATTTTTTACACGCCCTTGCGTTTGAAACAGATCTTTATCGAAGCCGGCTTTGAGATAAAATTCGACCATATTCAACGGATTGCTTTTGATTCTCCTTTTTTCCAGGGCGAGTACCTGCGTCTTTACGGTCTCCAGGATCCCGATCTCTGCATCTGGGAAAACATAGTCGAGGTAAAAAAAAGCTGAACCATCCATCCACTTTCCCCGTCACGACGTAATGAAACAGCCGGTTTCATTACGTCCCCACCCACTCCCGACATTTCCTGCCGAGTGGCCCCATTTGGTTAATTCCCGACTTAAACCCGTCAAAAATCCAGTTCTTAATACCAAACATTGAAGGGGCTGGAAGTACGAGGCATATGACGAGGATCCATACAGGCAGGTCTTGCTTTACTTTCGATTTTTATGTATAACACCCGTCTGGATCAATGAAGTCAAGCTGTGATACAGTCATCATCAGGAAGAGATTCTGTCTGTTGACATTCCCGTTCTTTGCAGCCGAGAACCATACATTGATAAAGCTGGCGGGAGGTCTGGCTGTCCTGAAGATGGACCCTTCCAACAGTCATAGGTGATGTCGGTTTGTTAGATATAGGAGACCCTTTGCAACCTTGGTGGAAACATCCTGTTATCATGCTGATCGTCGGCTTGCTGGTGCTGGCAGGCTGCCGGTCAACCCTCTCCGAAAAGGCACCACCCGCCATCAGCAAGGGCGTGCTGGATCTGCGGGGGTGGGATTTTGAAACCGATGGCATCGTTAATCTCAAGGGGGAGTGGGAATTTTACTGGGACGAACTGCTTCAACCCAGCGATTTCAAAGAAAAGTCCCATCTGTCAGCGGATCCCGTCTATTTTAATTTACCCGGCCTCTGGACCGATATCGATCTTCCTGCCCATGGCTTTGCCACTTTTCGACTCAGCGTAAGACTGGATCAACGCCCGCAGCTGCTGTCCCTGAAGCTGCAGGATGTCTATGCTGCATATACCGTATTTGTGAACGGAAGAAAGATTGGCAACAGCGGCATCACAGGAACCAGCAGGACATCCTCAAAAGACCAGATCATCCCCCAGGTTATTGATCTGCCTGAAACAAATCAGACAGGGCAAATGGAAATTCTTTTCCAGGTGTCAAATTTTTCCATGTTATACAGCGGCTCCCCCCAGATTATCAAGCTGGGGGAAAAGAAACAGATTCACCGTCTCCGGGAAAGGAACCTGGCGTCTGACCTGTTTCTCATTGGCAGTATATTGATCATGGCGCTGTATCATCTGGGTCTCTTTATCCAGAAACGGGAAAACCGGTCAGCACTCTATTTCTCCATTTTCAGCTTTGGAACAATTGTCTATACCATGATCACCGGGGAGTCCTTTCTCTATTTTTTGTTTCCGGATATCGATGTCATTGACCTGTTCAAGATTCTGTTGCTGTCGATTTTCTCGATTGTCCTCTTTTTTTCCATGTTTATGAATGCCGTATTCCCCGATGAATACGCTTTCAAACTGGTCAGGATCAATCAGATATTCCTGGGGACAGGAGCACTTGTTGTAATATTTGCGCCTCCCGCCATCTTTCTACATACCCATTTCCCCGCGCATATCTTTACGGTGCTCACACTGAGTTATGCCATTTACGCTTTGATAAAGGCAGCATACCGCAAACGAATCGGGGCCTTCAGCATGCTGCTGGGATTTGCTTTCTGGTTCCTCACGGTTATCAATGATATCCTCTACTATTATTTGATTATTGAATCGATAAACTTGATTCCGGTCGGTCTGTTTGTCTTTATTTTTTCCCAGGCCTTCCTGTTATCATTGAGGTTTAACAGCAGCTTCAACCTGGTTGAGACCCTGTCCGGACAGCTGGAAGTAAACAACCGGGATCTCTCCCGACTCCATCGGATAAAGGATGAATTCCTTTCAAATACTTCCCATGAACTGAGAACGCCGTTAAATGGTATTATTGGACTCGCCCAGTCCTTGATGGATGGCATCGGGGGGAAAATGTCCGAATCAGCCTTGAAGAACCTGTCGTTGATTGTATCCAGCGGAAGGCGGTTATCAAGTCTGGTCAACGATATTCTCGATTTCTCCATGCTGAACAACCGGGAGGTCACCCTGCACCGAAAAAAGGTGGATATCCGGCAGCAGGTGGACATCGTGCTTACCTTCGTCAGGCCCCTTGTCGAAAACAAACCGGTTGAGCTCGAAGATAGAATCCCGGAGGATATTCCACTGGTTTTTGCAGATGAAAACAGGCTCGAGCAAATCCTGTTTAACCTGGTAGGCAACGCCATTAAATTCACAGAGTCGGGAAGCATTTCCGTCACGGCCGAACGGCAGGGAGAGCAACTCGAAATCAGTGTAATGGACACGGGTATCGGAATACCGGAAGAGAAACAGGCCGATATTTTTAATTCCTTTGAACAGGTAGACAGTTCATCCGACCGGTCCTACGGAGGTTCCGGTCTGGGACTGTCCATCACCAAAAACCTTGTGGAACTGCATGGTGGCCAGATTATGGTCAAATCTGATCCAGGTGTGGGGTCGGTATTTTCATTTACCATCCCGGTGTATTCCGAATCCCTGGAATCAACAACCACTGACTTGATATTGCAGCCGACACCCCCAAACCGGCAGCTGGAACTACTGGAATCGAACCGGTATTTCCCCAACGTACCATCGCAGCCGGATCAAGAGATCATTCAACCCCATCTGCCCATTCCCACCGAAGGTCGTCAGGATCTCGATCTGACCAATATCTCGATCCTGGCTGTCGATGATGATCCCATCAACCTGCAGGTAATAATCAACTACCTGAGTCTGGCCGGTGCGAAAATAACGACCGCACAATCAGGCTCCGAATGCCTGGACCGGCTGCCTGAATTAAAACCTGACATCGTCCTGCTCGACATTATGATGCCGGATATGAATGGATATCGAACCGCTGAAAAGATTCGACAGTCTTCGGCAGTGGAGGAACTTCCCATTATTTTCCTGACCGCTAAGAATCAGAGTGTTGACCTGATGAGTGGGTTTACGTTTGGGGGGAACGATTATATCACAAAACCATTTTCCCGGGATGAACTCATTACCCGCATCAAATTTCATCAGAAACTGGTCGAATCGCGAAAGAAGCTGGAGAAAGCTGAGAGGAAATACCGCCAGATATATGAATACGCCGTTGAAGGGATCTTCCAGGCAAGACAGGATGGAACCATTCTCGATATGAATCCATCAATGGCATCTATCTTTGGATACGAATCCAAGGAACGTATGATTTCTGCAAATGTCAAAATACAGACACTGCTGACCGACCCTGAAGAGCGCCAGGCTGTTGGAGCGATACTGGCTGGAAAAATTCATGACTTGGACTTTGATGCCTGGTTCAACCGGAAGTCCGACTCAAAATTCTGGGGATCGACCTTCATGCGGATTGTCAAGCATCAGCCGGATGAGGACGTGTACCTGGAAGGGATCGTACTGGACATGAGTGACCGCAGAAAACGGGAAATCGCAGAGAGAAAAAGAGAGATCGCGGAAGAGGCAAACAGGGCCAAAACCGATTTTCTGACGAACATTACCCACGAACTGAAAACGCCGCTGCAAGGTATTCTTGGATACTCCAGAATCGGTTCCGGGAGAATCGGCAAAGTCAGCAACGATAAGCTGAATGAGTTCTTTCAGAATATTTTTGCCAGTGGGCAGCGACTCCTTAAACTGGTAAATGATCTGCTGGACCTTTCCAAACTTGAGCAGCAGAGAATGGAATACACTTTTCAAAAGGAAAGACTGTCCAATATAACAAGTTATGTGATTAAGGACCTGATAACCATCATCCAGGATAAAAACCTGACCATTGACTTTAATCAACAGGAATTTGTTGATCTTGCAGAGATGGACATCACACGAATCACCCAGGTGATTATCAACCTGTTTTCAAATGCCATTAAATTTTCCCATCCCGGTGGAAAAATCAGGATTCAATTGGATGATCACCCGCATGAACTGACATTCTCCATCATTGACAATGGAATTGGGATTCCCGAAGGTGAAATGGAAACCGTTTTTGAAAAATTCAACCAAAGCAGCAAAACGAAAAGCATGGGCGGGGGCACCGGTCTGGGTCTGGCCATCTCCAGGCAAATCATTTTGGACCACAGTGGAGAGATCTGGGTAGAACAGAACCCGGATGGCGGCACCATTTTCAGATTTCAAATTCCCAAAACCCAGCCTTTGCCAGACAACCAAAACTGATCCATCCCCACGGAATTGCGCACAAACCATCATTCCCGCGGAGCGGGCACAACGAAACATGAGAATAGGTCTCTGTAACCATCCGTGTCTGCTACAAATCTCTTTCAGACGGAGACTCGTTTAAAGATGCTCTGGAACTCATTTCGCTGAAATCCCAAAACTCGGACTGCGTCCTCAGACAGTTGGGATTTCGGACACTCAATTTCGTTCAGATCATCTAAAAACTCGTCTAATCGTCTGAAACAGCTTCATACCAGACACTCTGTCAGGATTGTTGAGTGATATTCGCATACAATTGCAAAACCATCCCCGACATCAAACAGACAAGACCATCCCAGAGCCATTGCCGGGAGATGTTTTCCAACGGCTGCAGTAAGTCCCTCAGGGCTGATTCGTTCTGGCCCGCAATATCACTCCCGCGGAGGCGGGAGTCCAGTTGTGCACACCCTAAAAACCACCTGGATCCCCGCCTTCGCGGGGATGACGCGTTCTCTGAAAGCTGGATTCTCAGCAAGTCATCAGGTTTTCACCCCAAAGCCAATCATAACAGGACTTACAGAAATAGAACAAATTAGCCCTGGTAAGTCCCTCAGCGGGGTTGATATTCCCCTTTGAAACTGCTAAAAGGACTTGAAACCATTCGACTGGAACCGCGTTTTGACCATCAGTCCGTTTTGTAACTATTCACCTGTATACGCCCCGAAGGTATTGTGTTTCAAGAAACGCATGCATCCTCCTGGAGCTCCTGGAAGCCATCCATGGCTTCCAGGGTTCTTGAAACACAATACCTTCGGGGCTGAGCGGAAATCAAACTGAATAGATACTCCGTTCTTATCATCATTTGAGGATCCATCATGGAAGTCAACCAGGATTTTTTGGCCCCCTGTGGCCTCTATTGCGGTGTCTGCGGCATGTACTACGCTACGCGGGACAATAACGAGCCATTTCTGGAGAAACTGGTCGGCGTCTACCAGGGCAACCTGCCCGGGGTGAAACAACTGACCCCGCAGGATCTGAAGTGCAAAGGGTGTCTTTCAGACACGGTCTCCGTTTTTTGCCAGGTCTGTAATATCAAGACATGCGCACGGGAGAAGGGCATTGCCGGCTGTCACGAGTGTGATGATTTTCCGTGCCAGGAGATCGACCACTTTCCGATCGCGGTTGGCAAAAAAGTCATCCTGCGCGCTGTTCCCTATTGGCGGGAACATGGCACAGAGAAATGGGTGGCCGCTGAAGAGGCGCGGTATACCTGCCCTGAATGCAGCCATAAACTGTTTCGGGGGGCAAAACGCTGTAACCATTGTAAAACGCCAGTAGACGTCGATTAAAAAATCGAGTCCCAGATATCCGCTATTTTATATTGCAGGCCTTTGAAGGTGTCCTCCGGCACGTGAGCCCCTTTCTCCTGCAGATTGAGCCGATGAACCTCTGAACGAAAGGTCAGGTAAGCACTTCTCAGGGTGTTGGCTGTCTCATTCTCCAGGATCCTCGTTTTGTTCAGTGTCCCGAGCAAACGCACATTGTCCGTCCAACAGGCAAACTCGTCAAAATCATGGGCATGGCGTAACGTGAGGTACTGGACAATAAATTCAATATCGATAATCCCGCCGCGTCCCTGCTTGATATCAAACCACCCCTCCTTTTTCTTTTCCAGTTCCTTGCGCATCTTGACACGCATGGAACTGATATCCGCTTTCAGTGCTTCCGGATCCCGGTATTGGGTGATGATCTCCTTTTTGATCTCCATATAGCGGGTAAACATCCGCCCGTCTCCGCAGATGGGGCGGGAACGGATCAACGCCTGGTGTTCCCAGGTCCAGGCCTTTTCCTTCTGATACTCCCTGAAACTTTCCAGATTGCTGACCAGGATGCCGGAACTGCCGTTTGGTCTGAGTCTCATGTCAATCTCATACAGACGACCGGCTCTGGTCGTGGCTGTGAGCAGATGGACAATCCGCTGACCCAGGCGGACGTAGAATTCGGAATTCCCGATTTTCTGATCACTGCCGGTTGTCTCACCTTCCACAGCAGCATTCAGAAAGACCAGATCCAGGTCGGAACCATAACTGAGTTCCAGCCCGCCCAGTTTCCCATATGCCACGATCAGAAATCCCAGTTCACACCGTTCACCGTCCAGTTCCGCCACCGGCTCCCCATATTTCCTGACCAGGAAATCCCAGGAAAGACCAAAGGTCTGGGACAAGACCGTCTCCGCGGTATGGGAAAGATAGTCGCTGACCTTCATCAGCTGGAAGGCGCCGGCAATATCAGCTGCGGCAACCTGGAACACATTGACATTCTTGAAGATAATCAGCTCCTCCAGCTGTTTCTCCAGATCGTGCTCCGGGATCTGATTCAGACGCCGATGCAGCGATTTTTCAAGATCTTCCTTGACCGGGGGTTTGTATAAGGTTTTCAGATCAAGCAGCTCATCCAGCAAAAGGGGATGCCGGGTCAGGAAGGAGATAATCCAGGGACTGACGACGGAAAGATGGACCAGGTGGGTCAGGGCATTCGGGTTCTCCAGCAGCAGCGAAATATAAATGGTACGCTGCTTGATGGCCTGTATCAGGTCCAGAATCCGCTGAAACGCGGTTTCCGGTTGCCCGGATTTCCCAATTTTTTTCAGCACGATGGGAATCAACTTATCCAGCCGGCTCCTGCCTTTCGAACTCATTCTCTGGGTAGCGGAATCCTCCCGCAACCAGGACAGGCGCCGGACGATTTCCCCAACATCGGTATAGCCGGCTCTTGTCAGGATGCTCTCAGATTCAGCCGCATCCAACTGCCCCAACCAGACTTCACTCAGATCAGCTTCCAGTTGATCCTTGCCGTTGCTCCCCTCTTCATAAGACAGGAGCTCATTAAAATGGAAATGAACCCTTTGGGTATGAAATACCAATTCCTGGTAAAAAGTATCCCAGCTGTCATACCCCAGTGATGCTGCCAGGCGGATCTGTTGAACTCCATCCGTGGGCAGCTCGTGAACCTGCTGGTCGCTGTACTCCTGCAACCGGTTCTCCGCCAGCCTCAGGAAATAATAGGCCCGCGTCAACTCATCACAGATCGCCGTCGAAATATAATTCTCCCGGGCGAGTGCGGCCAGAACCTTGAGAATGCTTCTTTCCTGCAGATATTCTTCAACACCACCCCTGACTAACTGGAATATCTGACCGAAAAACTCGATTTCGCGAATACCACCCGCACCGATTTTAATATTGTTCTCAAGCCCCTTGCGCTCGATCTCAGCTGCAATTTTATACTTCATCTCCCGCAGGGAGTCATAGACCCCATAATCCAGGTAACGCCTGTAAATAAAAGGCCGCAGTCTTTGTATCAACTCACTGCCAGCCTCTCTGTCCCCGGCGATGGGTTTGGCCTTGATCAGGGCATACCGCTCCCATTCCCGTCCCTGGCTCTGGTAGTAATCTTCCAGGGCGTTGAAACTCATGGTCAATGGACCTGAATCCCCAAACGGGCGCAACCGCATATCGACCCGGAAAAGAATCCCTTCAGGCCCCTTTTCATTGAAAACCTTGAGAAAGGAGCGGCAGAGCCTGATAAAGAATTCATCGTTGCCGACAGATTGCGGGCCACCTGTTGTCTGACCCGCTTCGGGAAAAGCGAAAATCAGGTCAATATCCGAAGAATAGTTCAGCTCACGGGCGCCCAGCTTCCCCATACCCAAAACAACAATTTCGAGGGGGGTGTTGGCTTTCCCCACCGGGGTTCCCAGTTTCAGGCACTGCCAGGCATGAAGTTTCCTGAAGGCAACATCCACACAGGTTTCGGCAAGATCAGACAGGTTCTCCAGCGTCTCATTCAGCGACGCCTGACCGTTGATATCCCGCCAGGCGATCCGGACCATCTCCCGGACACGAATCCATCGCAGGGCCTGTCCCAATTCCGATTCGGTGGTGACTTCTTCCAGGGCAGATTCGATCTTGGTTTCGTATGCTTTTTTTCCACAGACAGTCTGCAGATCACCGCTCCCAATCAACTCAATCATCAGCCCCGGATTGAGAATAAAGGTCTGGGTGATGAATTCGCTGAAAACCAGGGCGTTGGACAGTGACTCCGTCAGCGCCTCATCAAAAGAAAAGCCGGGCTCGGCTTCTGTAACAGACTTCATTACCTGTTTCAGTCTTTCTTCACATGTATCCCTGAGAATATCGGGGATTTTGGCTGACCTGTTCATGGGTTCCCTTGATGCCATAGGATTGCATTCCTGGAATGCAGTGATTCACCATCGTTAACGACCCGTTCACCACCGTTACCGACCCGGCTGTCAACTTTGTTTTCTTGTGTCATTTTTGTCGTTTTTGTCAAACCAACTGACGTCTTATCCTACTGTAATAACGTACTTATTTTATGGCACTTCCTTTGCAGACTTAAACAACAATATAGACAACACGGCTTAACCTTTCCAGCCTGGCTGCAACCGGGGAAGTGAGACCGCCGTTTCATTTTTTAAAAGGATATCGGGGCTTTTGATAAGAAAGCCACCTCCCCAGGTGATTTACCGTTGACTTATATTATAACCATATTTAGTCATATCCGGTCAGTTTTCATTGTTTTTCATCATCTATTGAGCGAAACAGACAGGACTGCCCGGAATTCCAGAGCACAAAAGTGATCCCCCGCCGAAGAGGAGTTGACTCTCGATTGAGATGGCGCTCTTCTCCGACACAACCTCAATCTTAAGGAGATAGTGTTATGACACCGTCAGAAGTTCTCGCGTTCGCCAAAAAGCAAGGCGCCAAAGTCGTAGACATCAGATTCATGGATTTCCCTGGAGTCTGGCAGCATTTTTCAGTCCCCATTTCCGAACTCGACGCTTCCAATTTTGAGGATGGATACGGTTTTGACGGATCCAGTATCAGGGGCTGGCAACCGATCAATAACAGTGACATGCTGGTTGTTCCCGATCCGACAACCGCCCTGATGGATCCTTTCTTTAACGTACCCACACTCGTTATGATCGGGAACATCGTTGATCCGATTACCCGCGAGCCATATACCCGCGACCCCAGAAACATTGCCCGCAAAGCCGAGATCTATCTGAAATCCACCGGTCTGGGAGATACCTGTTATATTGGCCCGGAAGCTGAATTTTTCATTTTTGACAATGTTCAGTATGACACGACGCGGAACATGTCTTTTTACGAAATCGACTCCATCGAAGGCACCTGGAATACCGGGCGGGATGAGGGTCCAAACCTGGGCTACAAGCCGAGAGTGAAAGAGGGATATTTCCCGGTCCCCCCCACTGACAGCCAGCAGGACCTGCGGACAGAGATGATGTTGACGTTGATATCGCTCGGAATTGATATCGAAGCCCAGCATCATGAAGTCGCGACAGCTGGACAGGCTGAAATCGATATGCGGTTTAAAACACTGCTGAAAATGGGCGACCAGCTCGCCTGGTTCAAGTATGTGCTTAAAAACGTGGCCCATAGGAACAACAAGACGGTTACCTTCATGCCCAAACCGATTTTTGAAGACAACGGGAGTGGCATGCATACCCACATCAGTCTCTGGAATGGCGACAAACCACTTTTCGCCGGAGACAAGTACGGTGGCATGTCCCAGGAAGCCATGTGGGGTATTGGCGGAATTCTGAAGCATTGTTCTTCACTCTGCGCTATCACCAACCCGACCACCAACTCATACAAACGATTGGTCCCGGGTTTTGAGGCACCGGTAAACCTGGCGTATTCCAGCCGGAACCGCAGTGCGGCTATCCGTCTGCCCATGTACTCCACATCACCGAAAGCCAAACGGATTGAATTCCGGACACCGGACCCCTCATGTAACGGTTACATGGCCTTTTCCGCCATAATGATGGCAGTGATCGATGGGATCCAGAACAAGATCGATCCGGGTGACCCTCAGGACAAGAACATCTACAACCTTCCACCAGAAGAGCTGGCAAAGATGGGAACCGCTCCGGGATCACTCCAGGAAGCGCTGGCTGCGCTGAAAGAGGATCACGCATACCTGTTGAAGGGGGATGTTTTTACCCAGGACGTCATCGATATGTGGATTGACTATAAAACAGAGCACGAAGTCAACCCCATGAAATTGCGCCCCCATCCACACGAGTTCTATCTGTATTACGACATTTAGACTCTCCCCATGAGGCCGGCGGCTTTTTTCTTCATCCTCCTCGAGCTGCCGGTCTCAGCTGATACGCCTGAAAGAGACCCTGTCCCCTGACAGGTTCTCTTTCCTGTGCCGCCAACACCAGCCAACTCGCCCGACACTGAAGTCGTCGGCTATGTCCCCGATGAATAAGGCCGGGATTGCCGGGATCTGACGTTTCACTGAGTAGCATGGCCTCAAGAGAAGCGTCAACCAGCGCAGCCCGTTCAGCCTGGAAAGCACGTTTTTCAGGTAGATCCCAATTGATGAAACCCGACGGGCATGCTAGTCTTGGATCAAAAAAACAGACCCGCCCCGGGGTTTTTTCAAGACCGTTTGACGATTGGGACTGACGATGATTGACACTCATACGCACCTCTGTGATCCGATTTTCAGCAACGACCGGGCCCTGGTTCTGGTCAGAGCGCGTGAAGCAGGAGTAACTCACGTGATATCCGTCAGTGAAACCATGGATGATGTTCGGATAAACCTGAAACTGGCTGATATTCACCCCGATTTGTACCCGGCTGCAGGTCTTTATCCCGCCAATCTCGATCTGCAGGAAGCCGCGAGCATCGCAGCCCTGATCGAAAAAGAGGGCGACAGACTGATTGGTATTGGTGAGGTCGGCCTGGATTACTGGATAGTGAAGGAAGACGAAGAAAGGGAAATTCAGCGTGAAATTTTCAGAATTTTTATTGATCTTTCACGGTCGATGAATCTGCCTTTAAATGTTCATTCCCGGTCTGCAGGAAAGCACGCGATCGACATGCTGCTGGACAGGGGCGCCCGCGACGTTCAACTGCACGCCTTCGATGGAAAAGCGGCTTCAGCCCTGCCGGCAGTCGAGGCAGGCTATTTTTTTTCCATTCCCCCCTCCATCGTCCGGTCGGTGCAGAAACAGAAACTGGTGCGCCAGCTGCCGCTCAGTGCCATACTCCTGGAGACCGACAGCCCGGTCCTCGGGGTGGATCCCGATGTCCGTAACGAACCGGCTAATATCACACTTGCCCTGGACGCCATTGCTGAAATCAAAAACGAACCCAGGGAGGCCATCCGGGAAGCGGTCACAGAAAATTCATTCAAACTGTACAAAGGGTTAAAACGCAACGGCTATCATTGAAATCACCTCTCCCGCGATTATGGGATTGTCCGCAACACGGTTGTCAACAGATTCGCCTGATGGGGTAAAACCGTGCGACAGTCCAGAATAACGGCCCCATCCTGAATCCGACCGATGACCGGGGGATCGGCCGCACGCAACTGGTCCAGAAGCTGGTTTTCACTGATGCCCGATGCCTCAATCAGAATCCCCCAGGATGCAATCGCTTTCCCGGGAAAAGAGCCTCCCCCGGGGGTTGATACACATTTCACCAGTTTGAAGCGGTTGGGGTTGAGATCGGAGAGGATTGTTTCCGCCCTTATTTTCACCTGGTCTTCGCTTTCATTGAGCATTTTCTGGGTGGGTACCCGGTCCCGATGTTCGTTTTTTGAATAGGCAACCAGGGTTTTCTCCAGCAGCAGCATGGTCAGCTTGTCGCAGCGCAGTGCCCGATAGAGGGGGTGTTTGCGGATCTTATCCAGGTATGCTTTTTTCCCGACAATGATACCGGCCTGGGGGCCGCCCAGCAGCTTATCCCCGCTGAAGGTCACGATATCAATCCCGTCTTTCAGAATTTGACCCACCAGGGGCTCCGTATTCAACTGGGGATGACTGAAGCTTGTCAGAGCACCGCTGCCCAGGTCTTCCACCAGGATTATCCCTTCCTTTACGGCCAGTTTTGCCAGCATCGGCGTAGGGACCGATTCGGTAAACCCCAGGATCTGGTAATTGCTGGTGTGGGCTTTCAGCAGCATGGCCGTCTTTTCCGTGATGGCGTTTTCGTAGTCAGACAGACGGGTGCGGTTGGTCGACCCCACCTCCTTCAGGATCGCTCCAGAAACACTGATCACTTCGGGAATGCGAAATGACCCCCCGATCTCCACCAGTTCCCCCCGTGAAATGATCACCTCCCTTCCCGGAGCAAATGTAATCAGCGTCAGGAGAACCGCCGCGGCATTGTTATTCACGATGACAGCCTCTTCAGCACCCGTCAGGGTCTTGATGAGATTACCCACACTGCTGAGACGCGCCCCCCGTTTACCCGTTTCCAGTGAAAACTCCAGATTGGTATACGACGTGGCAATATCGCTCACTTCCTGAAACACCTCCCGTGAAAAAACCGACCGCCCCAGATTGGTATGGATAATGGCACCCGTGCCGTTAATAACCGGAATCAACTCCTGCCGGTCCTGTTGGAGACGGTTTTTGATAAGCTCCAGGATCGTGTCCCGGGTAGTGCCCTCGGCTGAAAGCCATGCGGTGTCCTGGCGAATCTCCAACAGGAGGGTCTGGACCTGGTTGCGAACCTCTTTGCCATGCTTCATGTTCTGACTGGCCAGATAGGCGTCGATATCCTGTACCGGGGGGATTTTTGAAAAAATGGTCTGTCTCTTTTCCATCATGGTTTCGGATCTGTTGTTGATGAAACTGTAAAAAGTCCGAAAATCGGCCCATCGGCGGACACCGGTGTCCAGATGGTTTTAATAACCCGGGATTGCGGCTGTCGCCGGAATGACAAGTCGTGCCGATTTTTGGGTTGTGACGGTTTTATCACTGTTAAATCAATGCCGTTAACTTCAGAACTCCTGAATTGGGGGACTTTAATTTGATACCAATTCGAAGTTCAGCTTAAAATTTGTCCCCGGATAGATCGTCTCCGTTTCGTTCAA
>JAHJRI010000318.1 GCA_018830885.1 bacterium
CTATCATTGGATTTGCGCTCAGCTATCCATCCTTGAAAGTGACGCTTGTCGGCCTGATTGCTGCTGTTGCAATTATTGCGATTATTTTGAGGCAACACAAGCATGCATCCAAACCCGTAAGTGCCTAAGTTTGCCAGTGTCTTTCTGATTCTTCAGTCAGACACGACCCCCCCAGACGCTGAGCCGGGTCAAGGCAACCCCAGGCGGATATTGTCGATTGTGAATCGATGCGTAAAGGGGATCAGGTCGAAGTTTATTGCCAACCGGCTGGGTCTTATTTTTTAACGGGCAGCGTAAAATGGAATGTTGTGCCGGATTCGGGATTGTTTTCTACCCAGATTTTACCCTGATGATCTTTAATAATCTGTTTGCAGATTGACAATCCCAGGCCGGTCCCACCAGCACCGCTCTTGGTTAATCGGCTTTGAACGAATTTTTCAAATATGATGTCCAATTCATCTTCGGGAATGCCAATGCCCTGGTCACGGATGGAAAGTTTCAGATCTGTTTTGTCTTCTACAAGTTGAACGTTGATACGGCCGCCCAGGTCGGAGTATTTGATCGAGTTTGTCAGAAGGTTTCTGATAACCTGGAGTATTTTTTCCGGGTCAATTTCAATGGCGTAATCAAATTCAGGTTTTTTATAATCCACAGAAATATTTTTCTCATGGGCCAGTATCTGTAGCTCGTTAACAGCTATTGAAACCAGATGCGACAGATTTTCATTTGAAATCCGGTAATCGGTCCTCCCCGATTCCAGTTTGGATAAATCCAGTAAATCATTCAGGAGGCCCAGCAATCGCCGGCCATTCGAGTGGATTTCCGCGAAATAGTCTATCAGCTTGGATTTTTTTATTTTTTTAGAATTTGAAAGCGCAAGCTTGGAGTACCCGATGATCCCCTGCATCGGGGTCCGAAGCTCATGAGACATGTTTGACAGAAACTCGCTTTTCAGTTTGTTTGCCCGTTCCGCTTCCTCTTTGGCCTTTTTGTAATCCGCAGTCCGCTTTTCTACAGTGCTCTCCATCTCCCTGTAAGCTATTTGAATCTTCTCTTCAGCGTTTTTACGGTCCGTGATATCTTCACCAATGGACTGGTAGCCTACAATCTCATCGTTTAAATTGAAAATCGCTCGGTTTGTCCATTGCATCCAGCTTGTTTTCCCGTTCGGCAGGACAACCTTGTGTTCATGGGATAACACCGGATTGGTTTTATTGAGCGCTGCAATTGCGTCTACCACCCGGGCACGGTCAGGATCCGGAATGTAAGAAAGAAAGGAATGACCGACCAGTTCATCAAAACGCTTTCCAAAATAGTCACAGTAGGCCTTGTTGACGAAAAATATTTTGTTATCGGGTAAAAAACGATTGATTGGCACTGGCGTGTCCTCCACAATCCCGCGATAGAGCTCCTCGCTGATTTTCAAGGCTTCTTCGGATTTTTTCCGTTCTGTGATGTCCGTATGGGTTCCGACCATTCTGGAGGCTTTCCCGGCTTCATCCCGGGCGACTGCCTTGCCCCTTCCAAGAATCCAACGCCAGCCATTATTTTTGGTCTGCATTCTGAATTCAATTTCGAATTCATCACATTCATTCATAATACAGCGTTCATTCCAGTCAAGCACGGCGTCTCTGTCATCTTCATGAATCAGCTCAGACCAGCTCTTCATATCAGACGGGAGTTCCCCGGACTTGAAACCCAGGATACTAAAGTACCGCCGGTTGAAATAAATTTCGTCCGTTAACACGTTGCGATCCCAGATGCCATCTTTAGAAACGTCCATGGCCAGTGAAAACTGCTCTTCGCTTTTTCGCAGTTTCTGCTCTATCTGTTTTCGTTCAATGAGCTCTTTTTCCAATGCTTCCGTCCTGAGCCAAACCTCTCTTTTCAGTCTACGGCTCCAAAAGAGCATGAGAATCAGCACCGTCCCGGAGATGAGAGGGCCGCCGACCATCAGCAATAAAAAGATCCACCGGTCTAATCCCCAGAAGGGTTTAGCCTGATTCATGCTTGTGGCCTGCCAAAACGCAACTGCTTCTGCAGGGTTTGCTGCCGGAACTAGCCGATTTTTCTCTACATGTTGGGTTGTCTGCTTTACAGGACGAGCTTCTGATTTGAAATCTGTGGCCTCGATAAGTTTCAGACAGAATATTGATAACAGGAGCGCGAGGAGACAGAAAGCAATGCAAAATCCCCGTGACATGATTTTTCCCATATCGAGTTTTTCCAAATGATTCCAGCCTGGAATGGGCAATAAGGTGTTAACTTGAGGAGAAATCTGATATTGGCAAATTGGACATTGTTGGTCAATACAATGTCCTGCCCAAAAATTAGCCCCACTATAAACCCCAGAAATGCATCGATTTTTGGTAAAAACCGGATCACTTCTTGTGAAGCAATTTATTTTCTGTGATATTCGGTGGGTATTCGAAGTTAAAAATGCTTTACGCCGGTCCAGGACGAACCATTATCCCCGGGCTTTGGGTGTATTCATTTAGGATCACTTCCACTAAGTACGTCACAGAATAAATACGGTAATGAATTAAGGAACAACATCGATAATTTAAGCTGAGTTTGATTTATATATTCCCCCTTCTAAGTAACACAGGCTGTCCCGGTATGATCCCGATGGACTCGATATGGGGCAATTGCTTGAATTGCGTAAGGAAGCCGGTGACAAAGTCGTGGAGGTCTACCGAAAAGGGAAACTGCTTCCGAAAGAGGAAATCTTCGGCTTGCCCGTGGATATGCTGATCCCAGGTGTCCGACCCTATGTGATCAACAAAGACAATGTCAATCAGATCAAAGCCAGGGTTATTTCCACCAGTGCCAACATACCCATCACAGATGAAGCAGAAGAGGCACTCTTCAAAAAGGGAACCATTGTTGTGCCGGATTTTATTTCGAACGCCGGGGGTACTATTGTGGCTTTGATTGATGCCATGAAAGGGTCTGCTGACGATGTGTTTAAAACCTCTCAGCATTGCCATTCCCAATGTCACGCTGGACACGCTGGCCGGAGCGGCGCAGGCAGCTGTGAACCCCAGGAAGTATGCAATATCCGTGGCGGAGAAGACGGTTCGGAAAAGTGGTGAATAGTTACATTTGAATATTGGCTGCAGTTTTGGGAGTCCCGGAAGTTCTATTTGGTTACTATTTTGTCTCAACAGAATGGTCTTTTCTGGGATTTGGACGAGACTGATCAACATTCCTTTTTTTGATGATCTGTATCATTAGTTGTTATTGGTTATTTTTAAGGACTATTTGACCGTATATATATTTTTTGTAAGAATACTAACCATTAGTTGCTAGAAAGATCCATCGGTCATTTGATAGTCGATAATTCCTGCAGTCTGCTCGTAACTTATTAAAACCAATTGTTTGGGAGAAATATATGTTTAAGAACGTGATAATATTTTTGTCTCTGGTTCTTTTTTCCTTTGGCAACACGGTATCTGCCGACTCAAAACACCTGTCCGGGGACCTGACCATCTTCCATGCCGGGAGCCTCTCTGTTCCCTTGAAGGAGATATCAAAGGCTTTTAACAAGATTTATCCGGATGTCAATATTCTACGGGAAGCTGCCGGAAGTCGCTCCTGTGCCCGCAAGATAACCGATCTAAAACGTCCGGCGGATATCATGGCCTCTGCTGATTATACGGTCATCGATAAGCTTCTGATTCCCGAGCATGCAAGCTGGAACATTAAATTTGCCTCCAACGAGATGACCATTGTCTATCATCATGGTTCAAGGGAATCCGCACATATTACCAGTGACAACTGGTACGAGGTTTTGATGAAGCCCACCGTCGCCTTTGGCCGTTCCGATCCAAATGCCGACCCCTGCGGTTATCGGGCGGTGCTGACCATGCAGCTGGCAGAAAAATATTATGGGAAGCAAGGATTGTCAGCTGCCATGCTTGAAAAAGACCAGCGGTTTATTCGTCCCAAGGAAACGGATCTGCTTGCCTTGTTGGAGTCCGGTACCATCGATTATATCTTTCTCTATCGGTCAGTTGCCCAGCAGCATGGCCTGGATTATGTTCTGCTGCCGGATCAGGTGAATCTCAAAAACTCAACATTGAAAAGTTACTATAAAAGTGCTTCCGTTAAGATATCCGGTAAAAAACCGGGCACTTTTATCACCAAAACGGGCGCTCCCATGGTGTACGGGGTGACCATTCCGAAAAGCGCGCCAAATCCCGACGCTGCACTGGCATTTGTCAAGTTCCTGCTGACTGAAGACCAGGGGATGGCGATCATGAAACAGATGGGTCAGCCATCGGTTGTTCCTGCCATGTCTGAAACATACCGCGCGATTCCAGCGGAGCTGAAACACTTTGCCCTTGCCCAATAACGGCCATGATCAATTCACAGCAAAGCCGTTTCGAGCCGCTTCACCTGGCTTTTATCGGGTCGGGCGGACTGGTGATTCTGTTTATAGTGGCCCCATTGCTGGGGATGTTTTTGAAAACCAGCGGTATAGAAATGATCGAAACGGCCGGGGACCCGGAAGTTCAGAACAGCATCTGGCTGACACTCTGGACTGCCATGGCGGGGGCGTTGACGTTCGGTATTCTGGCGATTCCCTTTGCCTATATTCTGGCCCGTAAAACATTTCCGCTGAAACGATTGGTGATGGGGATTATCGATCTGCCGATCGTCGTGCCGCACAGCGCTGCCGGGATCGCTATTCTGGGGGTAATCTCACGGGACACGCTGCTGGGGCGGATGGCAGAACCTCTGGGGCTTCATCTGGTTGGTGGGCCCATCGGTATCATCGCCGCCATGAGTTTTGTCAGTATTCCCTTTCTGATCAATGCCGCTCGAGATGGGTTTCTGGGTGTGCCTGAAAAACTGGAGAAGGCGGCCTTGAACATGGGCGCATCACCGTTCCGTGTGTTTTTTACCATTTCTCTGCCGCTCGCCTGGAAGTCGATCCTGTCCGGGCTTATTCTGATGTGGGCGCGGGGGATGAGTGAGTTTGGGGCGGTCGTCATCGTTGCGTACCATCCCATTGTGGCACCGGTATTGATTTACGAGCGGTTTTCCGCTTTCGGCCTGAAGTATGCCCGACCCGTTTCGGTTCTGTTTCTGATGGTTTGCTTGATTATTTTCCTCCTGCTGCGTCTTTTGTCCGGAAATAAACAAAATGCTTCAAATCGATAATGTCAGCCTGAATCTGGGGGATTTTGCACTCTCCAATCTTTCACTGGATGTCCAGGAGGGAGCGTACGTCGTCGTTTTGGGAATGTCCGGCGTGGGAAAAACAGTTCTTCTGGAAATTTTGTCGGGACTGCTGGTGCCGGATGAGGGGGTTGTCCTGCTGGATGGCAAAGACATTACCCGGTGCAGGATCCAGAACAGGCCGATCCGACTGGTCTATCAGGATCAGGCGCTCTTTCCCCACATGTCCGTGAAGCGGAATATCGAGTTCGGTCTTCGCTGTCAGAAGACCCCGGTATCGGAGAGGGCAACAATTGTTGAGGATCTTTCCCAGCGTCTGCGGATCAGCCACCTGTTGCATCGATCCCCTGGAACACTTTCCGGGGGAGAGGCCCAGCGAGTCGCTTTGGGGCGGGCGCTGGCCACAGCACCCAGGTTGCTGCTGCTGGACGAGCCGCTATCCGCCCTGGACCCCCAGTCCCGCGGGGAGATCCAGTCTCTTTTACGGGCGTTGCACCGCAACGGGCAAACCATTATTCATGTGACCCACGATTATGAGGAAGCAGTTGCACTGGCGGGTCAAGTGGTTCTGATGGAAAACGGGACCATTGTCCAGACGGGAACCCCCAATCGGGTGTTTCGAAATCCCAAAACCGAATTTGTTGCCCGATTCGTTGGCGTACGCAATTTCATTCCAGGGGAACTTATCGCCGCAGTTGCCAGGAGCGGTGATCCGGCTGTCTTTAACAGAAATGGCACCGATATCTCTATTATGACGGACAAGCCCGGCGGGCCGGGGTACTTGATGATTCGCAGCGAGGATATTACCCTGTCCAACCATCCGGATCAGACCAGCGCTTTAAATCGTTTCCGGGGAACCATCACGGATCTGGTTCCCTGCGCCGCTGGTGTCGAAGCGACGGTGGATATCGGGTTTGAGATCTCAGCCATGATCACCCGCAGGTCGATCGAGCGGCTCTCCCTGGAGGTTGGCAAGCAGATCTATATCAGCTTTAAGGCGACCGCCTGTCGATTTATTGGTGAAGAATAGCATTTGTAAACCGATATGTCGCTTTCGCCCGGTGGATTTCCCATCACTTCAATGGTCATCACCTGTCATCATTGGCAGAATCTGTTGACAGGGGTTTTGGACTGTCTCAACGGCGCGTGAAGCATCAGGAAGTTGATAAATCGCGAATCAGTGGCAATGCATGTTCACTTTCCGGATATGTCCCTTGAAGGAGCGCATTCCGCCGCCTTCACTGATAACCCGCAACAACGCTCCGGAATTTGAGCCAATAATACCGGAGAGCATGTCAACCCCGTATGGCTTGAACACCTCAGGCAGCAGGGGCGTCGAAGCTCCGGTAAGCACGACTTTGCGACAGTTAACCGCGGCAGACAACAGCTTTTCCAGGGTCAGATTGACCAGGCTCGTTGAGGTGATAATGGCAACCGTGCAGGCGGGAAGCATCTCAAAGGCGGCTGCTTCAGGGTAAAGACCCGGAGCCTTATCCGTCAGTTTTTCAAAAATATTCAACGTTTTGACCTGTGACCGGATCCCGGGAACCAGGGGGCCAAAAAAGCCCACCATCCCCACCACATCTTCCCCGGTCAGCGACAGATTATCCAGAATGTCCCCCCCGAAAATTCCCGGCTTCTGCCGGTTGACGACGGCATTGACAGTTGCCAGAGCAACGGTTCGCTCCAGCAGCTCCGGGGAGTCAACCCTATCGATCAAATGGGCCGCCTTTTGACCAATCAGCGGTGAATCACTCACAATACATCCGTCTGATAGAAGATTGCGAAAGGTCATGGTCACCCCCACGGAACCGTTGTCCAGCAACACCGCTGTATAACTCAGCCCGATTCTGACATCGGTCACCGTTAATTGACCCGCCAGCCCGGTGGCGGTTTTCTTCAACATTTCTAGGATCACGGAATGTTTCCTCCTTCTTGTTGTAAAAAAGGGATTGGTGTAGTTGAGAAAGAATTCACCCGGCTATAACGCCGCTGCGGATTATAAAAACTGGGGTTGCTCAATCGAAAACCCAGCCTGCTCTTGAGGACATGGCGGGTCGTTCCGGAACAACGCTTCAACCCACGATCTCACAGAAAATGAGTGTTGCAAAGGGTTATCCTCAACTGATAGAGAAAGATATGGAGCGATTCACCCCTTTTTTCTGAGCAGAGGCTGAGACCTGTGTGTGATTGAACTCGCAAGACTCGGTGCGATTCTCTATTTTAACATCTTTTGGAAAAACAATGTCTGATAGCGATAAAAAACAAAAAGTATTGATTCTGCTGGGTAGTCCCCGCAGGAATGGGAATAGTGCCATAATAGCCCGTGAGATAGCCAGGGGCGCAGAAACAGCAGGAGCGGAGGTTGAATCTCTGTTTATCCAGGAAATGGATATCAAACCCTGCCAGGCTTGCTGGGCCTGCCAGAAGCCTGACAGTAAGGGGTGTGCCATAAAGGATGACATGCAGGCTGTTTTTCCCAAACTGATAGACGCAGACGCCTGGGTGATCGCGACCCCTGTGCACTGGTTTAATATGTCAACCCAGACCAAGCTGTGGCTGGATCGCTGTTTCGCCCTGGCAAAATACGGAAAAGATCCCTTCCGGAAAAAAATAGGCATTGCCATTACATACGGCGATACCGACCCTTATACATCAGGTGCGATCAACGCGATTCGCAGCTTTCAGGATTCTTTTCGATATGTGGGCGCAAAAATCGCCGGGATCGTCTATGGCAGCGCTTTAAACAAAGGTGAGATCAGCCAGAATGAGACTGTTTTAAAAGCTGCCGTCAAGCTGGGAGAAAAACTGGGTCGATAACCCATAATCATTCGTACCCCCCCCCTGTTTTCCGGCCAGTACCGGCGTTTTTTTTCATGATTTGTTGTGCCTGGCTGGACATGCTGGTCATGATGCCTTGCAGGGCAGGACAGTCTGTATGGTGCCGATTACCAGCGCGGGGATTCGTTTCTTCATACTGTTTCTTCATCTTTTGGTTTCCGGGAGGTCAACGTGGGAAAAATGAACGACGTTTTAATACTGGATGCAACAGCGCAGGCGGAATTGATCAGGGCCGGAAAGGTCCAGTCGACTGAATTGGTAGCGTCTGCCATCGAAAATATTGAGAAACTGAATCCAGAACTGAACGCGGTGATTACACCGATGTTTGAAAAAGCGCTCGAGGCGGCGGGAAAAAGGACTCCCGGTGGAGTATTCTCGGGGGTGCCGTTCCTGATGAAGGATATCGGTGCAGCGGTCGCCGGGACCCGAATGGCGATGGGAACTGCCCTGTTGAAGGACTATATTCCTGAGAGGGACAGCGAGCTGACAACCCGTTACAGAAAGACCGGCCTGATTATACTGGGAAAAACCAATACCCCTGAATTTGGTTTGGTGCCTACCACGGAGCCGCTTCTTTTCGGCGCGACCCGCAATCCCTGGAACCTGGACAGAACGACGGGCGGTTCCAGCGGCGGTTCAGCAGCCAGTGTCGCATCCGGGCTTACCGCCATGGCCCATGCGAATGACGGGGGCGGCTCAATCAGAATCCCCGCTTCCTGCTGCGGCTTGTTCGGGTTGAAGCCGACCCGCGGCAGAAACCCCCTGGGACCTGACTTCGGTGATATCATGTCCGGTATGGTGTGTGAACATGCCGTTACCAGATCGGTCAGGGACAGTGCCGCTTTGCTGGATGCCACCTCCGGGCCTGATATCGGGGATCCTTACTGGGCGCCCCCGAAAAAGAGACCTTTTCTGGAAGAGGTGGGCGCTGATCCCGGGCAATTACGGATTGCCTTCAGCTCGGAGCTGGTCACGGATGGTGACGTGCATCCGGACTGTATCGGCATTGTCCAGCAAACGGCGAAACTCTGTGAATCCCTTGGACACGCCGTGACCGAAGTGATGCCGCAAATTGAGGCGAGTCCGGAACTGCTTGAGGAGAGTTTTACCAGGGTCTGGCTGGGTGGCTGCGCGGCTACGATTAATGCCATCGCACGCATTTCGGGTATCCCTGCCAGCCCGAGTCTCTACGAACCGCTGACCTGGGCGCTGTACGAAAAAGGACGCCAGTACAGTGCTGCGGACTATCTGAATGCGATGACGCTCATCCAGAGAACCAGCCGGGACATCGCGCGGTTTTTTGAGACCTATGATCTGTTGCTGACGCCTGTTCTGGCTGAGCCGCCAGTCCCCCTGGGAACATTCACGGTCTCCGGAAACGACCCCATGGCAGCCTGGGACAGGATCGTCAAGTTTGCACCCTTCACGGCCATTTATAATGCAACCGGACAGCCGGCGATGTCTGTTCCCTTATACTGGAATGACGACAACCTTCCCCTCGGATCCCATTTTGTTGGCCGGTTTGGCGATGAAGCCACGCTCTTTCAACTGGCTTCACAACTGGAACAAGCAAACCCCTGGGTCGACCGCAAACCCCTGGTTCATATCAGCCATCTTTAGGGGATAAGGGATACGGTAGCGTCGCATACGGATGATTCCCGGCCATCTGTCCTGCTGCTCACGAGGAAAGGGTCTCTGAAAATGGCGGTGGGGAGTCGATCAATCTGCCGGCTGTTGACTTTCCGGTGGGTGGGCAGTATCCAGGATGGTGCGGATCGCAGCAGCCAGAATATCTTTTTTGATCGGTTTCAGAAGAAACTGCCTGATACCGATCTCCTTTGCTTCTTTTTCTGATATGGCACTGCTGAAGCCTGTTGCCAGAATGATCGGCAGCTCCGGCCGGATGCTCAGAATCTCCCGGGATAAAGCGGCCCCGGACAGGTTGGGCATCGTCTGGTCAGTAAAGACCAGGTCGATGGATTCCGCCTGATCGCGGACGGTCTGAAGTGCCAGCTCTGAATCGTGAGCCACAGATATTTTGTAACCGAGTTTCTGCAATACAATCTGGTAGAATTTGGCCAGGGAAAGTTCGTCCTCCACGATCAGGATATGCTCCTGTCCCTTCGATTCTCCGGCATCCCGGACGGCGTTCAATTGGGGTTCGTTGCTGACAGTCGGTAAAAGGAGGTGAAACGTTGCGCCGATACCGGGGGCGTTTTCCAGAACGATGCCACCCCCATGGTTTTTAGCGATCCCGTGAACCACCGATAAACCGAGTCCAGTGCCCTCTCCTGGCCCTTTGGTGGTAAAAAACGGATCGAAGATCCGCTCGGCGATATCGACATCGATCCCACCCCCGGAATCGCTGATCGACAGTTTCAGGTAGTCTCTTTTCTGCAGATCCGGAAGAAACTGACGGGCCTTTTCAAAGGGGCATGCTTCAAGACTCACCTGCAGTGTTCCGCCATCTTCTTTCATGACATAACCCGAATTGGTGCAGAGGTTGATCACCACCTGTTCGATCTGGATCGCACTGGCAAAAACCGGTGCGCAATCCGGCTCAATCTTCTGCTCGATCTGGATTGTCACGGGGAGTATTGAGCGCATCATTTTCAAGGTATCCTTGATGAGCGACGAAATCTGAACCGGTTTAAAATTTCGATCTTCAATGCGGCTGAACAAGAGAATCTGCTTGACCAGATCGGTTGCCCGCTGGCCCGACTTGTACACCTCCTCCAGCAGCCCTTTCTGTTCGTTGCCGACGGTCTCATCATCCAGCATCAGTTCCGTATATCCCAGGATAGTACCCAAAATGTTGTTGAAATCATGGGCGATACCACCGGCAAGCGTTCCCAGGGCTTCCATTTTCTGAGACTGCTGCAGCTGTTTTTCCAGTTGAATTTTTTCAGTCACATCATGAATGATACCGACGTAATGGCTCACTTCCCTGGATTCCCCCATCACCGGTGATATGGTCACTTCACCCTCGAAACGACTGGCTTGGCCCTGTGTCGCAATGAGCCTGCATTTCCACATGTTGCCGGACTGCAGGATTTCAGCTGCATTTCCGTTTTCCTCCAGATAAATGTTCTCGCGCAGAATGACGCGATAGTCCCTGCCGAGGAGTTCTTCACTGGTCTGCGCGACCGCTTTTTCAAAACCCGGATTGACATATTTAAACAGACCGTCTTTTCCAATAATAAAAATACCTTCCGCGGCCTGGGTCACCGCAGTTGCGAGCTGCTGTCGCTGCCGTTCGGTCTGCTGGTGGTTGGATATCTCTTCCCTCAGCCGCAGGTTGGCTGCCTGAATCTCGAGCGTCCGTTCCTCAACCCGCTGCTCCAGCTCTTCATTTAATTCCGACTTCAGCTGGTCTTCCCTTTTCAACCGTCGCAGCAGGCTTTTCTGGGCATCCAGTGTCTGCTGCTTCAGGTGGTTGATTCGATCCGCCAGGGCGATGGAAAGCAGCACGGCTTCAATGGCCGAGGATATCTGGATATTGTGGAATGTGAGAAACGTTTCCGGGATAAAACCGATGATCCGAATCGTGGAAACCAGCATGCTGATTAATGTCAGGAAAAAAGCGATAAAGAAAAATCTGGCCGGCCGGATGTTCTTCCGGAGACAGGTAAAACCGGCATACAGGATCGATAAAACAAAGATAATCTGAAACGGAAACAGATTGGCAAAGGTGCGGTTGCTGACGAACAGGCCGAAGATCATTGCAAAAACGGCGATCAGGACCAGACCTGACAGAATCTTGTCAAAACGGGGAATATGTAACCGGGTATTGAGAAAGACCCGGGTAAACAGCAGCAGCCAGAAAACCGATAAACTGATGGAAATCCGCATGGCGTTGTTCTGGAGCCAGGGCGAATTCGGCCAGATGTATTCATACGCCAGTCCATTGGAGATGGATAGACTGAATGCGACACAGGAGATGTAAAAAACATAGTAGATATAACTGCGATCACGGAGCGAGAAAAAGAGAAACAGGTTATAAATAATCATCACGCCGATCATTCCGTAGTACAGCCCCAGAATGATCTGCTCATTGTGGTCTTTCCTATAAAAACTGCCATGTGTCCAGAGATTCAGGGGAATGACCATCGTTCCTTTTGTCTCAAAACGCATATAAAACGTCTGCTCCTCATCGGTCATCAGGACCAGAGGAAAAAGAAAATTCCGATGCTTGAACTCCCGCTTGTTGAAAGGGGCCAGATCACCGCCTTCGCTCATGTGGTAGGTTCCGGATCCGGATGGATAATAGTACCGGATCTGATCCATGTAAGGGCGTCCATATTCCAGAAACCAATACTTGTTATTCGTTTGATTGGTTAACCTGAAACGAACCCAGAACGCAGAATCGGTATAACCGGCATTCAGTGAACCTCTATCGGCGGGTTGAAACTTCTGATCAAACGCTGCAGAGGAGACATCTTCTATGGTCCAGCGTTTTTCCTTGTCCTCCAGAATATCCAGGGAACGCCCCAAAACGTAGGCATCTTTGCCTGCTTCCAGGGTCAAAGCAACTCCAGCCGGGGTTAAGGGGGGAATGACCGGGACCATGAATACCAGCAACAGGATTTGAAATAGTCTGGGAAAATGTCTCCACATGTCCGTTTTTTCTCGATTGAGCAGATGATAAATGCTTTTTTCCTGAGTGTCGGGTGAATGTCGGTGTATATGGACAAATAACACCTTTTAAGATGAAGCACAAAGGAATAATGTGATTTATTGAGACTTACATATCTTGATTTAACAGGATGATAGGAGATAGGGTGGCGTCTCTCCTTTCTGTCGTGCCATTAAGCGTGAGATAAACCGTGCCGGTCGGGCAGGTTATACCCGCATCGGCGTAACGTCCTGCCAGTGGCGGATTCCGGGTTGCTTCCTGCAGGATCCTGAGTGGGAGTTCCCCTGTTGCCGGATGGGGAAAAAAACACTACAGTGAGATATCCGGTTACGCCCAGAGAGCAGTCAACAGCCTGAACTTGAGCGTCACTATCAACCATCAACCAGCATCAACCAAGAGGAGACCATGGATCTTCAACTGAAAGGAAAAAGAGTTATCATTTCGGGTGGAACACGGGGCATTGGCCGGGCCATTGCCGAGACATTCGCCGGCGAAGGCTGCAACGTGGCCATCTGCGCCCGTAATGCCGCTGACATTGAAACAACGGTGGCCGGTCTGCAGGCGAAAGGCGTGTCCGCATATGGCGCAGCCGTGGACATATTGGACGGTGCCGCATTCAAAAACTGGATTGTCCAGGCCGGTGAACAGATGGGTGGAGCGGATATCCTGGTTTCCAACGTCGGGGCGATGGCCATCGGTCCGGGCAAGGATGCCTGGGAAAAGAATCTCAAACTGGATGTGTTCGGCCTGGTCAACCTGGTTGAAGCCGGACTGCCCCTGCTCAAGCAGGCAGCCGCCGAAAACGGCGATGCCGCCATCGTGGCCATCGGATCCACCGCAGGTACCGCCGCTACCGAACCTTCCGCCTATGGGGCCATCAAGGGTGCCATCGCCCATTACATCAAGGGGCTCGCAAAGCAGAACATCCTCGGGAGAGTTCGCGCCAACGTGGTCTCCCCGGGAATGGTCTATTTCGAAGGCGGTATCTGGCATAAAATCCAGCAGGGATCCCCGGAATTCTATCAGACCTCCCTGGCTCGAAATCCGTCAGGCCGCATGGCTACCCCCCAGGAAGTGGCCAATGCGGTTGTCTTTCTGTCCAGCCCATGCGCTTCCTATACCACCGGTATCAACATGATCATCGACGGCGCACTGACAGACCGGGTCAACTACTGAGGATATCCAACACAATCGTTTTCAGCGGAGTAAAACCATGCCTGCCAACAAGAAACACACGCTTTCTGTTATTTTCAACAAGACCTATCGCTCCATCGTCAAGGGGGAAGGGGTCTATCTCTGGGACGACCAGGGCAAGCGCTATCTCGATGCCAGTGGCGGTCCCATTATGAGTAACCTGGGTCACGGATTGGAGGAGATGGCCGAAACCCTCTATAACCAGGCGAAGAAGATCGAGTATGTGTTTCGCATGGATTTTACGTCCGAGGAGACAGAAGCAGCCTGTACCGGCGTCTGTCAAGCCACCGGTGGTGACATGGAGCGGGTCTTCCTGGTCTCGGGGGGGTCGGAAGCCACGGAAACCTGTATCAAACTGGTTCGCAGATACCAGATCGATGCCGGTCGACCGTCCAAGTTCAAGATCATCTCCCGCTGGATGAGTTACCACGGCATGACGGGGGGCGCCATGAACCTGTCCGGCTTTCCCTTCCGACGCAAGGACTATACGCCTTACGTATCGAACAATTTCCACATCCCGCCGGCCTATTGTTATCGCTGCTGGTTCAACCAGAAACCGGACACCTGTCACCTGGAATGTGCCAATGCCCTGGAAACGGAAATACTCTGCCAGGGACCCGAGTCGGTCGCAGCCTTCATGGTCGAACCCATTTCGGGTATGTCCCTCTGTGGTGCCGTTCCCCGAAAGGATTATTTCCAGCGCATCCGCGAGATCTGCGACAAATACGAGGTGCTGCTGGTGATGGACGAGGTGATGACCGGTTTTGGTCGCACCGGGAAGTTCTTCGCCTACGAGCATTTCGGTACACCACCCGATATCATGGCGCTGGGCAAGGGACTTGGCGGCGGATACTTCCCGGTCGGGGCTGCGGTTTTGAACAAACGGGTCTATGACACCATCGCCAATGCCTCCGGACGTTTCATGTCCGGGCATACCTGGGCCGGCAATCCCATGGCCGCCGCTGTTATCTGCAAAACCCTGTCCTATCTCGAAGAGCATCAGCTGATCGCGCGCAGTGCAAAGATGGGCGAATACCTGGCCCGGAAACTGGAAGGGCTGCGCGCCCATCCGACGGTCGGTGATATCCGGGGTGCAGGCCTGATGCGGGGCATCGAATTTGTGCAGGACAAGGAGACCCGGGAACCGCTGCCCCCTGAAAAAAGGTTCTGGGCCATCCTGCATGAACTGGCCCAGGAGCACGGGCTGGTCATAGAGAGTTCGTCCGGCTGCGACAGGGGCCAGGCTGGTGACCAGGTGATGTTCGGTCCGCCCTTCATTATCACGGAAGCCCAGATCGACGAGGCGATGGATATCTTCGAACAGGTGCTGAGCCAGGCGGAAAAACAGATCGGGTTTTAAGGGCGTTTTCCTTCCCCCGCAGACAAAAGCAGGTTCATCATGGCGTTGAACGTAGTTACCGGGTGGCTGCTTACGCGTTGCCGAAAGCCTGTTCAGTCAATTGGGGTGCACCAAAAACAAGTGGGTATGTGATCATAACCGCTTCAAGAGGTTATTTATTCAGAAAAACGCATGAATCCATCCTTGGAGCTCCTGGAATCCATCCCTGGCTTCCAAGGTTTTCTGAACAAACAACCTCTTTCCGCTTACAGGTACCCACACATA
>JAHJRI010000319.1 GCA_018830885.1 bacterium
CAAACCGTTTCGAGGGAGACCATGGAGATCCAACCACCCCCATCCTATCAGTTCCTGTTCATCATGGATCCCTATCCGACATTGAACCTGGAGACGGAAACCTCGCTGCTGCTGATGGGGGAACTGCTCTCCCTGGGTCATATGGTATACTGGACAGAGGCGAGTCAGCTGATTCTGCGCCAGAACAGGGTATTCGGCATCACGAAACGGGTGCATGCGGTGGAACCATTCCTGCTGGCATCGGCAGAGGAGGAGCCCCTCAATCGTTTCGATGTCGTGCTGATGCGGAATGACCCGCCATTCAATGTCAGTTATCTCCACCTGACCTATATGCTGGATTTCCTCGACTCGAAGGTGGTTCAGTTCAATCCGGCCCGCTCCGTCAGAAACGCCAATGAAAAGCTGTTTGCCCTGAACTGGCCGGAATGGGTGCCGCCGACGATCACGACCATGTACGCGCCGGCACTGGAGGCGTTCCTGGAATGTCATGGAAAGATCGTGGTGAAACCCATTGAAGACTGTTCCGGCAGGGGAATCGAATTTCTGAACGCCTGCCAGCCCGATGCCCACCGGCGTATTGCGGCCGTGGTGACCGGCAGCGACGGGAAGGGCCGGTTCGTGACGGCCCAGAAGTTTCTGGAGCAGGTGCTGGAAGGGGACAAACGGGTCTATCTTGTGAATGGAAAACCCCTGGGAATTGTCAACCGGATACCCGCCGTCGGCAGTTTCCTGGCCAACATCCACCAGGGCGCCCGCTGTATGGCAACAGAACTGACAAACCGGGAGGAGCAGATCATCCAGGCCATTGCCCCGCTGCTCAGGGAGATGGGTCTCTTCCTGGTGGGTCTGGACCTGATCGGTGAGCTGATCACCGAAATCAACCTCACCAGTCCCTCGGCGGTCCGCCAGATCAACCAGGTAATGGGAAAACAGATCGAAAAAGAGATCGTCGTCGCCATGCTGGAATATGTCGGTGCTCACCAGGAGAGCGTTAACCAGAATGCCTTTCGCAAAAGCTCCTGACAGTTTCAGCAACAAACCCGGCGGACAATCTCCCCCTGGCTGCTCCCATCCGGCAAGCATCGGTGCAGTGCCGGCTCACTATTTTGAAACATAAGATCCTGGATAGCCGCATCCCCGTTTTTACCGCTGAAGCAACACCGCTCAATTCAGCCATGGCATCTGAACCAGCTGCCAATTTCCAGCCTTCAACTTCGGTATATCAAGAAAAACAACACTCGGCATCGATTCGATTCAAACCTGGCTGAACCTTTAGGCTTAGGTTTTTTATGATTTTATAACCGATGTCGTTAATTATTTTAAGCGAAGGGTTCCGCAGCAACCGTTCCGATTTTCAAGAAACCCATTCATCCTTCCTGGCGCTCCTGGAAGCCATCCCTGGCTTCCAGGGTTCTTGAAAACCGGACCTGTTGCTGCTGAGCAAAAAAGGGTTTTTTAGTTCACGGCATTAATTTTATAACAATTATTACAGATGGTTGAAATATATTTTATCATATCATTGTTTTTCTTCTTGACAATCAAAAATATTTATCCTAATAATTAATCAAACAATCGGTTGGTAGAAAATTTTTCAGCAGGACACTGACACGATGGAAAGACTTTAAACCTGTGCTTTTTACTGGTTTTGAATTGATGTTTTCAGGGTGAGGCCAGAAGAGCAACGATTATCATTAAATGATGATGATTGACATTGATAAAACAGACGGCGTACTGAATTTATATCGGCAAAAGAATACAATATCGCCTTACACAATGAATCAATGGATGTAAATCGGGAACCAGACAGAATGAGATGGATTGAGCAGTATTATTGGTTCCCCGTTTTTTCAGTGTAGCAGACCAGTTTTCTTTAATCGTTTGATGGTGGTTGGAAAATTTATTAATCTATCGAGAAAATGTCAAAAAAACCTGTCAAGAAAGATAATCAAAAATTTCAGGAAATACTCAATGCCGGAGCAAAGATATTTTATAAAAAAGGGTATCACAACGCCAATATCTCAGATATTGCCAATGAAGTGGGAATGTTAAAAGGGAGTCTCTATTACTATATAAAAAGTAAGGAAGAACTGCTCAGTTACGTGATCGGACCCTCAATTGACATATATGTGAGAATTTTGGAAGAGATTCTGGACTCAGGTGAAAAAACGGAGTTGATGTTCGAACAGGCCATTATTGCTCATATGGACCCAATGGACATTAATTTTGAAAAGCAGGCGGTTTTTAACAATGAATTGGCCAATTTACCTGAAACCCTCAGGGGAGAAGTCCTGGCAGGCGTGCAAAAGTATAAGCAACTCTGGCGGCAGTTGATTGAAAAAGGGATTTCCGAAAAGATATTTCGAAGCGATATTGATCCAAAAATACTGCTATTGGCGCTATTGGGCATGACCAACTGGACAACGCGCTGGCTAAAACCCGGTGAGAAATACACCGCCAAGGAGATCGGAAAGATGTATGCATCAATCGCTCTGGATGGGATTCGGATTAAATCCCCGCCTGCATTACAGTATTGAATAAAAGAGAGATCAGGAGCATAGCCGTTTTAGCGCTTCAATTCGATCCTGATTTCCGGGCATGATTGTCGGTTATCATCCAATAGGACTGGTAGCTCGCTAGTAAATTCAAACAAACGTTTATTTTTAATCGGATATCGACAGAAGGAAGAATGGCATTGAAACGGCAAAAGGGTATCCAATGATAAAAATTATCAATTCATTACGTCTTCCACCCGGGTTAATCACCCGGGAGTTTTTCAAAACATATCTTGATGAGCATGTCCAGCTGATACTGGCGGGTCAGCCGGGTCTAAAGGGATTTATCAGCAATCTGGTTGATGAGCAGGAATTGAGTCCTGACTATATGGGCCCGGGTTTTCACAGATCCCCTTATGATCTGTTGATTTCACTGCACTTTGAAAACATCGAGGCGTATCAGCCGCAGCGCGGAGCGCAGGGGGAGTGGGAAAAATCTGGCGTGGTGACAGACAGTTATATTGTTGAGGAGGTGGAACACTGGGATAACTTACCGGGCAGAAGCGTGAATATAAAATCCCCCGGTTTTAAAATAATCCCATTCAGTTGCCGGAAACCGGGAATATCTAAAACGGATTTCAATGACCATTACCGAAATGTTCATTCGGCGCTGGCGCGAAAGCATCACCCTGGTATCGCTCGCTATGTTCAAAATTTTGTTTTGGAAAAAATCAATTCGGATGCACCAGATCTGGATGCCATTGCTGAATTACACTTCGCCTCTTTTGCAGAATACAGGGATGGATTTTACGCCAATACGGAAAGCCCGAAAATCATTGGCAGAGATGTTGTGTCCCAGGGAGATACGTCTAAAATGCATTATTTTAAAGCGGTTGAATGGATTCATAAGCAGCCGTTCAAGTAAATAGCCGGTTTAACCAAGGGCGTCCCTGCATGGGTCACCGTTCAGGTTCGAGCCGGGTCCGGGAGGCACGGCAGCCAGGAGCAATGCTGCACCTCTGGTGGGGAGATGCGCTAAAATCAGAAGACAATTAGGTTTTTAACATTCCTTTAGGAGAGAATAACAGATGAGTGCTGACCCTATTAGAACGGTTGCAGTCCTGGGTGCCGGTATCATGGGACACGGCATTGCGCAGGTAACAGTGATGTCCGGCTATACGGTTCATCTATATGATATCAAGCAGGCGTATCTGGACAGGGGCATCAATGCGATGGATGAAAGCCTGGGCCGGTTATTGGCAAAAGGTAAGATAAGCAACGACCAGTACCTTCAAATCAAGTCCGATCTCCTGAAACCGTTTCTCAATCTGGAGGCGGCGGTTCAAGGAGCGGATCTTGTGATTGAAGCGATTCCGGAAGTGATGGAATTGAAACGGAACATGTTTACGGAAGTGGACAACATCTGTCCCCCCCATACCATTCTTGCCACCAACACCTCGACGATCAGACCCAGTCAAATTGCCACGGCGACTCAAAGACCAGACAGGTTTCTGGGGATGCACTATTTTACCCCGGTTGTTTTTATGCCGCTGATTGAGATTATAAGGGCCGATCAAACATCCGAGGAAACCATGGGTATTGCTCTGGATTTTGCCTTGAAAACGGAACGGGTGCCACTGCGGATTGAGAAAGACACCCCTGGTTTCATTGCCAACCGCGTATTGCAGTTTCCCAAATCAGTACTGCTGGGCTGTATCCTGGATCAGGATATTGTCAAACCGGAAGCACTGGATGACCAGTGGCGAACTTTGACGGGATCTGCCCTGGGACCTTTCGAAATTATGGACTTTGCCGGGCTTGATACGTACATCAATGCCAGCAACTACCTCAGTCGGGAACTGCATCCAGATTATACACCCTGCCGAGTGATACAGGAAAAAGTCAATGCAGGCCAATTGGGGCGAAAATCAGGAAGAGGGATCTACGACTACAGTGATGGGAAACCCAAAATAGGTTTATCCGAAACCGAGACAGCAATAACGGCTCACGACGTGATGGCCGTCATGATCAATGAAGCCACAAAAATCATCGAAGAGGGGCTCTGCACAGCTGAGGATGTGGACAAAACGGCTATTTATGGGATGAGAGACAAGGAAGGGCCAATGACCTATGCCAAAAGACTGAAACCGGCAGAACTCGCCCAACGCCTTGATGAGCTGGCCGATATGTGTGACAAGGAGATCTTTCGACCCACTGAGTATATAAGAATGGGGGCCTATTTGTAACCAGTAACACAACAGTTTTTGAACAACGGGGGAGCCATGGCGGGTTTGCTTCAGGACAGAGTAGCAGCGATAACGGGGTCCGGTCGGGGAATTGGTAGAGAGACGGCATGTTTGTTCGCCCGCGAGGGAGCAAAGGTGGTGGTCCACGATGTTGACGAGGGCCCGGCTCAGGAGACCGCTGATCTGATCCAGCAGGCCGGAGGGCAGTGCCTTGTCGTGGTCGGCGATGTGACAGATCCCTCTTTTCCGGAGCGTCTGGTGAGAGAAACAATCGGCCACTGGAAAGCCATCCATGTCCTGGTCAACAATGCAGGATACACCTGGGACGGGATGTTGCACAAAATGCCGGATGAACAATGGGAAGCGATGCTCACCCTCCACATGACAGCCCCGTTTCGTTTGTTGAGGGCATTTGCCCCCTTTTTTCGCGATGCTGCCCGAGAAGAAAACAAGCAAGGGATTATCATCAATCGAAAAATTATCAATATTTCGTCTTTGTCCGGGTTTCGAGGCATGATCGGGCAGGCGAACTATGCTGCAGCCAAAGCGGGTATGTTGGGCCTGACACGAACCCTGGCCAAGGAATGGGCGGACTTTCATGTACAGGTCAATATTGTTGCTTTCGGCTGGATTGACACCCGTCTGACTGCAGAAAAAGAAAAAAATCCCGTTGTCAAAAGACCGGATGGAAAAGAGATTCCCATTGGTATTTTCAATGCTGCCAGGGATTCCATTCCAATGCTGGTTCCGGCCGGAAGAGCGGGGACCGTTGAGGAAGCGTCGGGACCGTTACTGTTCCTGGCGTCATCCATGTCTGACTATATCACGGGACAGTGCCTGGAGGTAGCCGGGGGGGCATGAAACCGGACCTCAGACGGAATACAGGGATGTCAACGACCGACACTGCCGTGACGGGCTGATAAAACAATCGGGGCCATACACCTTGAAGGTTCCGGCCCGGATTCGCAACACAGATGGCTGGGAACCGGGCTTCAGGTGCTGTACCGGTTAAACGGGTCATTCAATTTTTTTCACCCGGCGGCGATACCAAAAACAATGCTTGAACTCGCTCCAGCGGGTTGCCGCCTGCAATAATCCCTATTTATAGGAGGCGAACGCAATGAAAACATACGAAGAATACGTCGAAAGCATGCGGGATGGACGGGTAGTTTATTATCGGGGGGAGAAAGTGAAGGATATTACGACCCATCCGATTCTGAAGCATACCATCCGCTTTCTGGGACGAATCCATCATGGATACGGTTTGAGTGAGCAACAGGTCAAAGATTACTTTTTTACCCATCCGGAAAGCGGCCAGTTGTTGAGCAAATTCTACATTGTCCCCAAGAGCAGCCAGGACCTGATGGACCGGTTTCAGGTAACCTACAACTTTACCAAGGATTCTCTGATCAATATTGCCCACATTGGCTCGGATATGTTTACGGCCATGCAGATGGTCGCCGTATACATGGGTGATGAATATGCCAAGAGAGCCCAGGCGTTCTCCAATTACCTGATCCATAACAACCCGGTTCTGGCCGGCGCCCAGATGGATGTGAAAGGTGACAGGGGTTTAAGACCTTCCCAGCAGAAGGATCCTGACATGTACGTTCATGTGGTGGATGAAAACACAGACGGGATCATCGTGCGGGGTGCGAAAACCCATACCTCGTGGGCTTATGCGGCCAATGAAATTCTCGTCATTCCGTCCAGAGCCATGGGGCCTGGAGAAGAGGACTATGGCATCTCCTTTGCGGTTCCCGCAAACGCCAAGGGGATCAGAATGATCTGCCGTCCGGCCATAGAAATGGAAGCGACGAAACTGGAAATGGAAAATGCGAGGTTGAGAACCAGCGGCCATTTCACCGAGGCCATGGTCATTTTTGATGATGTGCTGATTCCCTGGGACAGGGTGTTTGTTTACAAAAACGGTGCTGTCGCATCCCAGCTGGCCCTGGCCTTTGCCCTGAATCACCGGTTCACGGCTGTTTCCTATCGGGCATGCCTGGCAACCTTTCTGGTTGGAATTACCAAATTGATATCGGAATACAATGGTGTAGCCAAGGTTTCGCACATCATCAAGAACATTGCTACCCTGATCTCCTATGCAGAGATGCAGAAGGTCTGCGCCAAAATGGCAGCCTATGAATGCCAGATCGACCCCAAAACCGGGATCGCCCTGCCGAATCCGCTCTATACGAACCTGGGTAAGCTATATTCCAACCTGGAGCACATGAATGCGAAGGAAGCGGTCATCGACACGGCAGGCGGCATGGCCATCACGGCCCCGGGAGGAGAAGACTATATGAACCCTGAACTCCGCAAGGATATCGATAAATATCTGGCCGGCAGTAACGTCTCCGGGAATGACCGGTTCAGACTTTTTCTCCTGCTGCGGGAAGGACTGGGGCTGTATGGGGGGCTGGAAGATGTGGGGGAACTGCATGCGGAGGGATCCATCTGGCCGAGTGTGATGGAACTGTGGCGGGGATATGACTATGCCGATATCAAGAAGACCATCTTAAACTTTGTGAAAGACTGAAACGTCCTGAATGTTTCGCGGACAGGGACCGTCTGAAGCGTTTCTGGTGACGGGTGTGCCAGAAACGCCTCTTATGCGGCTCTTTATCAGATGATAGATACAGGTCAGATGTAATAGGAGAAAATCTATGGATTTCAGATTAACTGAAAAGGAACTGGCATTAAAAAATGAGGTTGAGGCGTTCTACAAGACCGAAATGAAGAACGCCCCTCCCGGTTTTAACGGTGGGACTGAATTGATATATGCCACAGAGGAACGGTTCCAGTTTCATAAATACATGGCCAGAAAACTGGGTGAGAAAGGATGGCTCTCCCTGGCCTGGCCAAAGGAGTATGGCGGCAAGGGTGCGACCATCATGGAACAGCTGGTTTTCAGCGAGGTCTCAGGGTATCACAATACGACCGGAATCGACGTGTTTGGAATCGGCATGTTTGCCCCGACGTTGCTTGTTGGCGCCAATGAAGAACAGAAACAGCGACTGCTCCCGCCGATAGCCAGCGGAGAAGCATCCTACTGCCAGGGTTGGAGCGAACCCAATGCGGGATCGGACCTGGCATCGCTGACCACCACAGCGATAAAGGATGGGGACGTCTATGTGGTCAATGGCCAGAAAACCTGGACGACCGGCGCTCACAGAGCGGACTGCATGTTCCTGCTGGCACGCACAGATCCGAACTCCAAACGGGGCAAGGGGTTGTCTGTTTTTTATCTCCCGACAAATTTACCAGGGATTGAAATTCGGCCCATTCTCTATATGGATAACCAGCATGTATTCAACGACGTGTTCTTCAAGGATGTCCGTATTCCGGCAAGGGACTTGATTGGTGTTGAGGGAAAAGGGTGGGATCTGACACGGCAGACCATGAATTTTGAAAGAAGCGGTATCGGCCAGCTCTCCTGGATTCGAAGATCCCTGGAAAGGATGACTCACTATATTAATACAACCAGGCGAAACGGAAAACGCCTGTCAACAGACCCGATCGTGCGACGCAAACTGGCAAAATTGCTCATTGGTGCTGAACTGGGCCGAACCCTCGCATACAGAATCGCCTGGCTGCATCAGAAAAATGATTTTCAGAATCTGGTCCCGGCGGCATCTGCATCCAAGTTATACCTGACCGAACTCTCCCAGAAACTGGCGAACTACTCGACCGAGATCATGGGGCCTTATGGACAACTGGAATCAGGCGAAAGAGCCCCCCTGGATGGCTATATGGCTGAACTTTACCAGTACTGTAAAGGCGCAACCATCTTCGGCGGAACCAATGAAGTGCAAAGAAACCTGATCGCCTGGGTGGGCCTGGGTTTGCCAAGACTGAAATTCAAATAACCGGACAATGCCGTTAAATTACCTATACGCTACCTGCTAAGCACTGACGGTTCCGGTTTTCTAGAACCCTGGAAGCCAGGAATGGCCTCCGGGAGCTCCAGGAAGGATGAATGCGATTCTTGAAAATCGGAACTGTTGGAGCGAAACCATTGGTTTGGGAGGACGACATTGAATAACCGGATGGATCAATTTCTGAAAAATAGGGTTAACCCTGTAAATGGATTCAATAGATCATAGAGATTGTGGAGGAAAATAATGGATCTCGACTATACAAAGGAACAGGGAATGCTGCGTCGGTCTGTTTCTGAATTTCTCAGCAAAGAGTGCCCGTATGATAAGGTGAGGGAGGTGGAAGAGAGTGACAGGGGTTATGATCCCGCCACCTGGAAAAAAATGGCCCGGCTGGGCTGGATGGAAATCGCCATTCCAGAAGCATATGGTGGATTGGGAGACCCCTTTCTGAACACAACCATCGTTTTGGAGGAGATGGGGAGAAAGGCCTTTCCGAGTCCCTATTTCACGACTGCCGTCTGGTGCTCTCTGATCCTGTCTGCAGGGGCCACGGATAAGCAAAAGAAGGCTCTCTTTCCGAGCATCGCCCAAGGGGAAATGATCCTGGCACTGGCGCAACTGGAAACGGATGGTGGACAGGACTCCAGCGGGATCAGCATGCAGGCGGAACTCGCCGGCGGCCAATACCGGTTGAATGGAACAAAGATGTTTGTTCTGGATGCCAATATCGCTGACAAGATCATTGTTGCGGCGAGGGTGGCCGATAAGGGGATTTCACTGTTTCTCGTCGATGCAACATCAGCCGGCGTGTCATGTCAGAAACTGCCGTCCCTTGGCATGAATAACGTCTGTGAGGTTCAATTCGATAATGTCAAGGTCAATCCATCCGAGATCATCGGACCCATCGGAAAAGGCTGGGATATCCTGGAAAGGGTTGCCAGACACGCAATCATAGCAAAATGTGCTGAAATGTTGGGTGGATGCCGGGAATCCATCGATATCACCGCTGAATATGCAAAACACCGTGTCCAATATGATACCCCCATTGGTGGTTTCCAAATCATTCAGCACTATATGGCAGATATGAAGATCGGTTATGACACCTGTCTCTATTATTTTCACAAACTGGCCTGGATGGTGGACGCAGGACTGGATGTCAGTAGGGAAAGTTCGATTCTGAAAGCCCAGGTGAATGATCAATACAAGTCCATCACTGAAAAGGCCGTGCAGATACACGGTGGTGTCGGGACCACCCGGGAGTTTAATATCGGACTTTTTTACAGACGGGCAAAAGCATTCGAATCTATACTGGGTGATTCCGACTACCATCTTGAAAAACTGGCCATGTCCTTTGATGTGGCGTGACCATCCTCAAGCGATGCTCTGGGACCGTTCAATACGTTCATCACCTTGCTTCAACCCTTTCCTGAACAGGGGTTGAGCTCAGAATACGTCATAAACCCGTTTCAATAAGGGGGTACCCGGTGGGAATAAAAATATGGTGGCAGGACATCATGCCGAGTTCGGACCGCATGATGAAAGATCTTAATGTCGATCTGAAGAACGCCAAAGAGACTTACGACAGGCTTTTTCTGGAAAATCTAAAGAAAGTGGCAGGACAGGACACTGTCATTGATGTTCACCCGGTTAAACAGTCATCTTATATGATTGAGGCCAGTTACATGGAACTGCTCAATAACGTGCAGCTTATTGATGGTATTATCGAGGCGGAGAAGCAGGGATATGATGCGGCCATCATCGGTTGTGCTAACGACCCGGGTCTGCAACAGGCAAGGCAGGCAGTCGATATACCTGTCATCGGCGTTACTGAGGCATCCATGCACCTGGCCTGTATGCTGGGTCATAAATTCGGGGTGATTACAGTGATGGACCGGCTGGTCTCCGTCTGTGAACGGAATATCCACAGCTACGGACTGGACTACCGGGCAACCATGCCCGTGAGAGTGTTTAACGTGGGGAAAAACGCTGTGCAGGGTATGATCGATATGATTCTGAAGCCTGAGACCATCAATCCGCAATTTGAAGAACTCTGCCTGGCCTGTATCGCCGACGGCGCCGAAGTCATTATCCCGGCCTGTGTTGCCCTCAGTCCAGCCGCTTCTCTGCTCAATTTTACGACCGTGGCGAAAACCGGTGTGCCAGTCATGGATGTGACCCAGGTGGCCGTGAAAATGGCTGAACTTCAGGTCGAATTGAAGCGCACCGTTGGGCTCGGCAAAAGCCAGAGAAACTGGTATCGGTCTCTCAAAACGGACAACAGGAATCATTTCCGGGATCTGGTTAACAAATAACGGTCTGCATTCAATACTGGTTGGCGATCTGGGATCTCTGCCCGAGTCTGATCGGGCTGCAATAAAGGGCGTGCATGGATAAAAATTTCAAATTATCAATTAATTAGAAAATTGTCCCTCCTGTAGTTTAAATTATGTTTTTTTTCTTGACAAAATGACGTGGATCAATTTATTAGTAATTCGAACAATCGTTTGGTTGAAAAATATTGCCACAACTGGCCCCAAAAGGATTTGAATTCAATTAAAACCCATCCAAAACCGTTTTGGAGGCCATCGTCAGGATGGTTTGCTGGGTATTTTACAGCGACTGCGGGCGATCATTCGCAACCGACCCCAGTCTGGTTGTTAAACCACTACAGCAGCTTAACCGGTTCCAAAGAGTCGCGAGTCGGTCAGCCGCTTAAAATTGAAAGCAGTGATGAGACGAGAATCACAGTCGGTGAGACCGTTTCGTTTGATCACCGAAACAGAATGTCAAAAAAGAGAGTGAGAAATGACGTTATTTGAACCGATCAGGATCCGTGGGGTTGAGTTAAAAAATCGGATCGTCATGGCACCCATGGTAACGGGCTTTGCTGGGAAAGGGGGTGTGGTGACCGACAAAATTTTATATTACTATACGCGGCGGGCCCAGGGCGGATGTGGCCTGATTATCGTTGAAGCGGCCATCGTCGACCCGGATTTCGCGCCGGATTTTGCCCTGCGCATGGATCATGACCAATATATCCCCGAGATGGGGAGACTGGCGAAGTCCATCAAGGATGCGGGGGCCAGGGTAATACTTCAGCTGGGACATCCCGGCAAACAGACGTCATCCAAATACTTTGGACGACCCACGATAGCTCCTTCGGCTATTCCCCACCGTGTTTTTAAAGAGGAACCCCATGCGCTGACTATTGAAGAGATCAAACAACTGGTGGAAAAATATGTGGCCGCATCTGTGAGAGCCCGTGAAGCAGGCTTTGACGGTGTGGAGATCCATGGTGCACATAACTATCTGATCTCCGAATTTTTATCACCCTATGATAACCAGCGGACCGACCAGTATGGAGGTGATATAACCGGTCGAGCGCAGTTTCCCTTGGAAATCGTGCGCGGCATTCGGGAGCGACTGGAGGGGTTTATCATCTCTTTCAGATTCAGCGCCGAGCAGTACGAAGACGGGCAGCATCTCGGGGAAAGCAAGTTACTGGTTCCGTTACTGGAGCAGGCTGGCTGTGACTTGATCCACGTATCAGCGGGGAGTTACAGTTCTGTACAATGGATGATTCCACCGATGACCCAACCCATGGGGTGCATGGTGCCACTGGCGGCTGAAGTGCATCGGGTTGCCCGCAAACCGGTGATCGCAGTGGGCAGAATTGGGACCCCCGAGTTTGCCGAAGATATCCTGCAGGGGGGACATGCCGATCTGATCGCCCTCGGGCGCCCCCTGTTCGCCGACCCCGATTTCCCCAATAAAGGCAGGGACGGGCAAAGCAAGCAGATTCGACCGTGTATCGCCTGCAACACCTGTTTTGATCAGCTTTTTATTGGCAAGCCCGTTAAATGTCTGGTGAATCCAGAGCTGAAATTTGGACCATCGGTCCTGCTTCATCAAACTGAAACCCCCAAAAAGGTACTCATTATAGGCGGTGGCCCGGCCGGTCTGGAAACTGCCATCAGTTTGAGGATCAGAGGACATCAGGTCTCTTTGTGGGAAAAAGATAACTGCTTTGGGGGTCAGTTGCAGTTGGCGCTGGCTGTCCCCGGACGTAAAGAGTTCATTCGACTGATCCGTTTTTTTGAGAACGAGATGCAGCGATTGGGCGTTGTCTTTCACAAGGGCCGGGAAGCCACGCTTGAGGTGATTCAGCAGGAAGCACCGGATGTTGTGGTTATCGCAGCGGGGGTCAGCCCGAAATTTCCGGTAATTCCGGGGGTGGAACTCCCGCATGTCTGCACCGCCCATGAAGTCCTTGGCGGTAAACCGCTGTCGGGTGGAACGGCTGTTATTATCGGGGGTGGTTACACGGGGTGTGAGACAGCCAAGTTTCTGGTGGGAAAGGGATACTCCGTGACGGTACTGAGACGGGGACCAAAAATCGCGGTTGAAGCTGGCTGGAGTATCCGAAGACTGCTGCTGGAAGAACTCAGAGGGTTCGGGGTCACCCTGATGCCGAACATCGAATACAAGGATATCAGCGCTGAAGGCGTCAGAATCATTCAAAACGGGGCGGAAATACTGTTGCCGGCTGATCTGGTAGTGCTGGCCACGGGTGTTACATCCAATGACAACCTGTATCACAGGCTCCAGGGAGTCGTTAAACAGGTGTACAATATTGGAGACTCAAAAGAACCGGGCGATGTCGCCGATGCGATTGAAGGGGCACGCAGGGCTTCTTTGAATATCTGAACCAGCTTGAACAGCCGTGTAAGCTTATATTCAACTAATTTCAGAACTCCTGAGCTCAGCCCCTGGCAACAGTGGCCCTTGTTACCCAACAAGGAGCAAAACATCAAATAATACAAAGGGATTTACAGTTATTGGCAGACCCTATAAACCATCATTCCCTGAAAGGGCCGGATTTGCTAAAGATACTGAATCGACAGCAATCG
>JAHJRI010000320.1 GCA_018830885.1 bacterium
ACGCCCCAAAGGTATTGTGTTTCAAGAAACGCATGAATCCTCCTGGAGCTCCTGGAAGCCATCCATGGCTTCCAAGGTTATTGAAACACAATACCTTCGGGGCTGAGGGGAAATCAAACTGAATAGATGCCGTGGCTATTTTCTTTATCGTGTTGCATTGATTCGAAAAAGACCACAAGCCTGGGGCCGGGAAAACGGAGTGATGGTCGGATGACCGGTTGACCTTCAAGACGAGATGTGGGATGACAGATGAATGTTTACAAACTGTCAAAAAAACTGACAGCTGACGGCTACTGTTATTTGTGCGACCGCTTACCACCACCCTGAATCTGAGCGACGCTGCTCAGTCCGGGAATGATGTGAACGTGCATTCCAAAACGGCATCAGAACTGCAATGCACCTTCCTTCATCTGAATCGTATGGGGTCAATATAACAAATATACTGGGTATGGGAAATGGGAAGTGCATACAAATTTAATCGGTTGGAGCTGGCTGGATCTCTTGGGGATCTGGGGACACTGCTGCCCATAGCAGCGGGATTGGTGCTGATTAACGGCTTGAATCCCATGGGTATCTTTCTTTCGATCGGTCTGTTTTACATTGTGTCTGGCATCTATTTCGGGGTCACAACCCCGGTCCAACCCATGAAGGTGATCGGGGCCTATGCCATTGCCACTGCAGCGACTGCACAACAGATATTAGCTGCGGGCGCATTGATAGGACTGTTCCTGCTGTTTATCGGTCTCACCAAACTGATTACGGTGATTGGTCGATGGGTGCCCAAGTCGGTTATCCGGGGTGTGCAGCTTTCGACCGGTACGCTGCTGATGGCTGAGGGTGTTAAATTCATGGTCGGCACGTCGAAATTCCAGATTTTCCATCAGCTGGCGGAACCCTATCTGTCTATCCAACGACTTGGATTTCTACCGATCGGAATTGTGATCGGGGTCCTGGGCGGACTGTTGACGCTGCTGTTGCTGGACAACAAAAAATTTCCCGCCGGTCTTGTGATTGTTGTAATCGGGTTGGTGATCGGTGTGCTCCTGGGGACCCATAAGGGGTTCAGCGATTTTGAAGTTGGCGTTCATTTGCCGGATTTTATGCCCCTGGGGCTACCGAGCAGAATCGATTTTGTGTTCGCATTATTTGCCCTGGCGCTGCCCCAGTTACCGATGACTCTGGGAAACGCTGTGATCGCGAATGCAGACCTTTCCAAAGAGTATTTCGGAGCGGATTCGAATAAAGTATCCTATCGGGGTTTAACCATCAGTATGGCACTGGCCAATTTTTTAAGTTTTTTCCTGGGTGGTATGCCATTGTGCCATGGAGCCGGGGGTCTGGCAGCCCACTATCGATTCGGGGCGCGCACCGTGGGATCCAACCTCATTATTGGCGGAATCTTTCTGATAGTAGCGCTGTTTCTTGGAGATAAGTCCCTGGCCTTGATAAACCTGATTCCCATGTCGATTCTGGGGATCATGCTGCTGTTTGCCGGAAGTCAGTTGGCGCTGACCATTCTCGATCTGAAAGAGCGGAAAGAGCTGTTTGTTGCTTTGACGATCCTCGGGATAACCATGGCTTCCAACCTGGCCATTGGTTTTGTAGCGGGCGTCGTTTTGGCCCGTCTATTGAAAAACGACCGATTTTCGGTCTGATACGGACCTTTGGTTCTCCCGGAGCGCCTGAACGAAATTGGAGGGCCTTCCTGTCTGCAGGAAGGCCCTGGTCCACTCGATCGGCAGGGACGGCGCGTTACATGAGTGAAGAGATGATCTCATGGGTCGACCCGATCCCTGAAGCGCGTCAGACCCATGACCATCAATAGGTGAGCAGGTACCGTCAAACCCGGGATTAAGATCCCCAGCGAGCATTTCAGGTGGATTCTCCCCACGAGATTGGCGAGTCGATTGCCGCATTCATTCAGAAACCGGGCTAACAGGATTCCGGCTGGCGGAGCTCAGCGTCCATCCAGTGGAAGTAGTCCCTGCTGCCTTGCGTAAAAGCAACGGCCAGTATTTCAGGGGTTTCATAGGGATGTATCCGGGTCAGTTCCGCCTCCAGTTCCTGATAGCAGGCGGCCGACGTTTTGAAAGCGCACCTCCACTCCTCTCCCTTTTCAAGTCGGCCCTGCCACCAGTAGGTGCTGGTGATGGGTCCCTCAACCTGGGCACAGGCGGCCAGCCGCTTCTCAACCAGTGCCGACGCCAGCCTGTCGGCATCCAGCCGGTTGGCGGTGGTTGTATAAACCACTAAATATTTAGAATCCATAGGTAGCTCCAGGTGTCCCCGCGGTTTGCCATATTCAGATATCCGGGGGTATTGTCGCCGATATGCCGGAATTGAGCCGGGAAATGGGGTTACAGCTCCCTGAAACGGGAGAAGAAATCGTTACGGGCGTTTTGGGCCTGGGATGCCTTTTGAACCATATCGATCTCCTCCCCCGGGGGGTTCTCGAAGAGTTTGGGGCTGATCTCGAAGATAAAGCGCGAGGGCTCGTTATGGAGCCATTCGCCATATTGCATGCGTGTCCGTGGCATACTCAGGTTCAGCATCTTTCTGGCCCGGGTAATGGCCACGTAGAACAACCGCCTCTCCTCCTCAAGACTGTCGTCCTGGACCGCTTTGTGGTTGGGGAACTGTCCATCTGTCAGTCCCACGACGGCCACATATTCAAACTCCAGCCCTTTAGCGGAATGGACGGTCAAAAGGCTGACCTTTCCGGAGTTCTGATCCAGCTCGTCGGTATCGGTAAAGAGGGATACATACTCCAGAAAATCGGATAGTGAAGCACTGCCGTTCTGTCGCTCGCGGCGTTCGCTGTAGTGATACAGGGTGTTGATGAATTCGAGGAAGTTGTTGACCTTCATCTCCCGGATCTGATCCACTTTTTCGGTTTTTTCGATCTCCGCCTTCATGCCGACGCGTTGAAAGAAGTCCTGGAAAACGTCGCAGTAGGGACTCTCGATCAGCTTGTCCCGGTACTCATGCACCATGGAAACAAAGGCGGAAACGCTTTTTTTGGCCCGGGATTTCAAATCTTCGATCTCATCAACCTGTTCCATCATTTCGAACAGTGAAAGCCCCAGTTCGATCCGTTTCTGGGTCAGCCGGATGACCGTGTTTTTTCCGATATCCCGCTTGGGATAGTTGATGATCCGGAAAAGGCTGACCTCATCCCTGGGATTATGCAGAAAGCGCATATAGGCCAGACAGTCCTGGATCTCCTTGCGATCGAAGAATTTTGTGCCCCCGATCAGTTGATAAGGAATGCCGGCGTCCCTCAACTGCTCTTCAATGACCCGGGATTGGTAATTGGAGCGATACAGAAAGGCGAAATCGGACCAGGAGGCGCCGGCCGAGTATTTATACCCGTTCATATTGGCAACCACCTCCTCCAGTTCTTCCCTGGGATTGTCCTCTTCTGTCCAGCGGATCAGCCTGCCTTCATCGACCCGTGTCCAGAGGTTTTTTGACATGCGTTGCTGGTTATTGGCAATGACATTGTTGGCAGCCTCAAGGATGATATGGGTGGAGCGGTAATTCTGTTCCAGCTTGATGACTTCTGCTTCGGGAAAATCCTCTTGAAAATCGAGGATATTGCGGATATCAGCACCCCGCCAGCCATAAATCGACTGGTCGTCGTCACCCACAACACACAGTTTGCGGGTGTTTTCGGTCAGATAGCGGATCAGCTGATACTGGACGCGATTGGTGTCCTGATACTCATCCACCATGATATAGGTATACCGTCTTTTCAATGGTTCCAGTTCTTTGGGAAAGCGTTTGAACAGATCGATGGTCAGGTGCAGGATATCCTCAAAATCCAGGGCGTTGCAGCCCTTGAGCACCCGGTTGTATTCACGATACAGCTTTCCCGTGACCTGAGCAAAGGCATCAAAGGACTGGTTCAGAAAATAGTCCGGCCCCTGCCCCTTGCCTTTGGCTTTCATGATTTCGTAGAATGTCGCCTTCAGGTTATAGGTCTGGCTGTCGATGTCCTCATCCTCATAAATGGTTTTCAATGTCGACAGCTGGCTGGCGGTGTCGAAGATAACAAAATCCCGCTGATAACCAATCAGGTGAATATATTCCCTGAGAAATCGAACGCAGAGCGCGTGAAAGGTGGTGACCGTCAATCCCTTTGCCTGACCTGGCAGCAGTTCCTGAACCCGTGTGCGCATCTCCTGAGCCGATTTGTTGGTAAAGGTCAGTGCCAGGATTTGATTCGCGGGCACTTTACAGTTTGATACCAGATGGGCGATTCTGTATGTGATGACCCGGGTTTTGCCACTGCCGGCGCCGGCCAGGAGAAGTACCGGCTTATCAATGGTTTTAACGGCTTTGTACTGTTCCGGATTGAGGTGCTTCAGATCGAGTTTCTTCATGGATGGTCGTTATTGTTCTGACAAACGGGAAAAATGGGATAATCTGGCGGATTCTGACTGGATGATCGCAGCAACCCGGAACCCCTTCTCCGGCAAACGATGTCGACCGACCCAAACCGTTGGCATATTCCAGACAAACCACGAAATAATCAGTGGATGAATATTGAACTATTAGCACCCGCGGGCAACTTAGAAAAGCTGAAAATTGCCATCGATTATGGTGCCGATGCAGTTTATATTGCAGGTCAACAGTTTGGGCTGAGAAGTGCTGCCGATAATTTTTCCATTTCTGAAATCGGGCAGGCACTGACCTATGCCCATGACCGACACCGCAAAGTGTATATTGCTGTCAATGCTTTTCTGCATGACAGCGAACTGGATCAGTTACCCGACTTTCTGAGGGTTCTGGAGCAGCTCCATCCCGACGGGGCCATCTGCTCGGATATGGGGGTGGTGACCGCCGTTCGAAAACACACCACCATTCCGATTCACATTTCCACCCAGGCATCGGTCATCAACAGCTGGCACGCGGAGATGTGGAAAAAAGCGGGTGCCCGAAGGATCGTGGTCGGCCGGGAGCTGACAATCCACAAGGCAGCCGCGATCAGGCAGAAAACGGGTCTGGCGGTTGAGATGTTTGTCCATGGTGCCATGTGTATGTCCTATTCCGGCCATTGCACCCTCTCCACCTATATTGCCGGCAGGGATTCCAATCGGGGCGGCTGTATTCAGAACTGCCGTTTCAAGTACCGGCTGATGGGGGATGCCGGACAGCAACCGGTCAGTGCCTATTTTCTCAGTTCCAGGGATCTCTGCGGGATCGGATTGATGGCGGCCTTTGTCGAGGCTGGCATCGATTCATTGAAAATAGAAGGTCGCATGAAAAGCCATCTCTATATCGCGTCCACGGTCAGGGCCTATGCCAGTGCGATCAGAGAAATCAGGGAGAAAGGTGTTTATCGGAAGGAACACTGGCAGGCAGAGCTGAGTCGCGTTCCTCACCGGGATTATACAGAGGCATCGCTGCTTGCCCCGGCTGGTGCCGACTCGGTTTATAACCGTCAAAACGCTTCTTACAAGGAATACAAGCTGGCCGGAACTGTCCTGGAAATAGACAGTGACAAGCAACGGTTTGCCCTGCATGTGAAAAACAAGCTGCGGATCGGTGAAACCATCGAAATCATGCCATTTGAAGGCGAGATCATCCCTTTGACGATTTTGAGTTTAAGCAATATTGCCGGAGAAAATGTGGAGCTTGTCCAACCGGGCAGTGTCTGCTGGTTGCCACTGCAACAGGGAATTGAGCCCCGCAACGTTGCGCGGAGCATAAGACTTGCGGGTTAAACGGATGAACGGTCACGATCGGCACCGCATTTCCAGCAGCTCGTAAACTGGGGTTCCAGAATCTCTCCGCAGTTACTGCAGCGCCACATCAGGACAGCTTCGGCGTTTTCTGCAGACTGGTCAGCGGTGATGGGTTTCAGCAGCCTTTCAGATTTTTCAACATCCCTGGGCAGAACATAGAGTCGAACGCCCTGGGTCACCTGCAGATTCGGCAGCATACCACCGCAGTCATCCTTGCCGATCATTGCTTCAACTCCGTTTTCAGCCAGGATTCCCTTTGCTATTTCAGCATTCAGATCATTATCAAAGACTTCAATTTCAACATATCCGTTCAACATCGACCCTCCAGGGAAAGAATTTCTGTTCCGGTGGCTGTTTGCTTTCAGTATAGCAGAAAGGTTCAACAAAAGCCATCAGTCTGTATTTCAGGGTGCACCAAAAACATGTGGGGTTGTGATCATAACCGCTTCAAGAGGTTATTTATTCAGAAAAACGCATGCATCCATCCTTGGCGCTCCTGGAATCCATCCCTGGCTTCCAGGGTTTTCTGAACAAACAACCTCTTTCCGCTTACAGGTACCCGCACATATTTGGTGCACCCGTATTTCAGGCTTTGGTCGCGGGATTAATGTGAACAGTGCACATTTCGAGGGTGCCGGAAAACGACGCGACGGGTCCAGGTGCCGGGGGAAGATGAGCGGTCTGTATGATTTGAACATCCTGAAGACAGGGTGTTCAAGGGCCGGGACATAAAAATTATGATCTTGACGAATCGTCTGCTTCAGGACAAAATAACATGATAGGACTGCACGACGCTGAATGCGCTCATCTGTTACCTGCTGTTTTTCAGCCGGCTGGTTTCCAGCACCCCTTTGGATCATCATTCACGTTATGATTATGAAAAAGTATATCTTTCCGATTCTTATTGTTCTTCTGTTGTGCCCGGTGACCGGTTTTTCCGCAATTCCAGGAAAATATGAGGTCATTATTCCGTTTTCACCGCCGGCAGCCCACTCTCTGGATCAGGTTACGATTCATGAAGTGTTTGCCTTTGACTGCGGACATTGTTACAACTTCCATCGCACGGAATACCAGGCACTGAAGAAGAAATTCAACCACAAGGTGAAATTTGTATATCACCCCATTGGATGGCGGGGGCCGGATCCGGGCAGGCTGTTTTTTATCGCCGAGCAGAAAGGCAAGGGAGAACCGGTGATGATGATGGTCTTCGACTTCATTTTTAACAAGGGTCTCGGCGCGGAGATGTTCAACCGGGATAAACTCCAGTTTGTCGCACGCTTGAACGGCCTTGAGAAAGAGTTCGACACGATGATGGATGCTCCTGAAATTGTGCAGAAAATGAATGACAGTATGCAGTACGCAAAAGACAAAAAGATCGACAGCACACCAACCCTGGTGGTTGAAGATGTCCTCATTCCGGAACGTACCTATGCGAATCTGGTGACGATCATTAACGCCTTGCTCAAAGAGCCCGTGCTCTAACCCCCGGGCCGGCAATAAACTGTCGCCCGGTCTTGACCGGGTCCTGACCATCGTCCCGGTTCAAAGCATTTCTGCCGGCGGGAACGGTTCCCTTTGGTTTCATCCCGGTCCACCATGCAATGCTGCCGGATGGATGCCGATGATCTTTGGCCTGCACCTGGATGCACGAGCCGGACTGTTCAGACTGTGGATGCGGTTCCAACCCGGTGGTTAAGTTCGTAGAGCGGTTGTGCTCTGTACGCGGGTCCCTTTTCCAGGTATTCATCCATTAATCAAAAGCAGCTTCCAATCCAATCATGAACA
>JAHJRI010000321.1 GCA_018830885.1 bacterium
AACTTCATAATTTGCCGTCTTTAATCTGTTGTAACAGGCGGCACAGTTTACAACGATATCAAGATTCATATCTTTGGCCAGTACCAGATTCGCTGCTGAAAGCGATGCGGCAAGAACACGATCTGTTTGATGACCCGGCGTGGAACCGCAGCAGGACCAGCCTTGTATTTCAAGAAAGTCGATCCCCAGAGCGCGTGCAACAGCGATACTTGAAGAATGCTGGTCACGGGCGGATGATTCTGCCGAACATCCGGGATAATATGCATATCTCATTTTAGCCGTCCCTTGTTTTGCCTTGTTTTTTTAAAAATTCTTCTTACGGTTTTTCGATTGGCGCCTAGTGACGGCAGTAATGCGATCTTCTTCTTTTTCATTATAATGGGAAGTTTGTCCGTGTCCCGCAGATAAGATGATGTGCCGATTTTATAGGCGGTCATCAATGCAAGATCATATGTTCGTCCGAAAATTTTTACGGTTTTAAGAAACGCACTGTTAAATAACGGGACATTTCCTTCCGGAATGATCGCTTTCTTTTCGATGGCCAGTGTGCGCAATGCATCCATAACGGAAACCATGTCAATACCCATTGGACATCTTGCAAAACAGGTTTCGCATGAGACACATGTCCAGATGAGATCGTTTTCGAGGAGTTCATCTCCGGCACCTAACTGCAGGCGTCTGATCAGTTCAGAAGGCGGCGATTGAACATGGCCTGACACCGTGCAGCCGCAGGAACATTTCTTACACTGATAACAAGCATCAAGATCAACACCTGACATGTTTTTAACCTGATTCAGCAAAAGTTTGTTGGCCTGACCTTTTTTAATTCGTATCGTCATAGTGATCCTGATTATACATTTAAGATTTTCATCATCCCGGCTCCAACCGGGAAGCCGGGACTAATTAAAAAGATCTCCCACGGTTTCCTGTTCTTTCATGGCGTTCTCTTTTTCAGCAATGGCAGCACCTACTGCTACCGGAACTACTTTGCGGTATACGGTTTCAGGTGATTGCAACTGACCATCAACCGTCAATAGATCGTCGACCTTTATTCCAAAAAGGCGCTCATTTTCTTCAAGGTAGGGCAAAATCAATTCCCAATCCTTTTCGGTGAGTGAAAGATACATCCCTCCATTTAGTTGCCCGTCAACACATATTTTATAAGGATCACGGATAAAAATCGCTCCGCCTGAGGCGAGAGAGAACATGTTGCTGCCCGGATACGGTTCAGGCAGAGGAATGATACCGCCTTCATCGTCAAACCGAATGGCATTCAGGATGACAAAGCCGCCGCCTTTGTTCGGGTTCCCGGCCATAAATGATTCTGCAAGGAAATCAAGGGAGGTGCCGTTGATGACAACCCTGGGTCTACCCACTGAGTTAATGAGCGGCCTGCCGGCAGCATTGCCCAGAATATAGACCTCACCACCCTTGGCTCCATACATGAAGGTCTGGCCAGTATCGCCGTAGACTACCAGCTTGCCGCGTTTGACAATCTGTCCCAGTTGGTCCTGGGCATTTCCGTGAACGGTTATGGTAAGACCGCAAATTCCAGATGCCAGATAATCTCCCGAACTGCCATATACATCTATGGATACCTCATCTGTGCCGGGGCCTAAGCCACATCCGACATAACGCTGGCCGGAACAGTCATAACAGATAAATTTGCGCCATCCCTTCATATAGGCATCTACAAGGAGTGCGGCATCACATTCATCCCCCTCAGGAGGAAAGATATCTGCATTAATAACAAGAGTTGTTTCATCTGCCCTGGGAGCCCGCAACAATTCACGGGTTTGAAAATCAATTAATCGACAGGTCACACCATTACTGTTTTCCGTGTCAAACCTTGGGAGACTGCCAAAAAGTTTATCCAGTTCAGTACGAATAATATGAAGAATGTGACTCCGTTTTTTTAAACCGGTCGAGTATCTCCGGTCATTTAGCCGTGTCAGTACCGCAATGGCGGTTTCCGTGATTTTGGGATCTTTGGCGGATTCCCTGATTGTCCGGCATACTGCAAGGACTTCCGCAAAACTGAAGTCCTGCATATGATCCCGTATAAAATCAAAAGCAGGCTTTTCTTCACCTGCTTTAAGAAAGGATTTTATATTGTTTTTAATATCCGAGTCTATGTCAGTTGATATTTCTTTTGTAAAATCACATGGCTCGACAGGTGATGGCATGTTAACCGGACTGCCGAATTTATCCGTACAGGTCATCCGGATGTCGCCGGAAACATCTGGTTCAAGGTTGAATATAAACGCACCGCCATCTGTATGGCTCCCGCCGCGGGCATTCCAGTAACGGTCTGCAACCGGGCAAATCCGTTTGTCATCTTTTGCCAGACTGAATAGCGTGGCATCAATTGCCTGTTTTTCAGAACCGATCAGGCCAACCTGCACTTCTCCGTCTGAAAAGGCAAATACCTGGGGCCGCAGCATCGACGTATCGGTAATTCCTAATAGCTGAAATTTATTCTGCCGGGGAATATTCCGGGCAATAATAAAAAACCATGGCCCATCAGGAGAACCATGGATATGTGTTGCCTGTATGGCCCTGTAAATTTGTTGTTTGTTTTCGGGAAGGTGGTAAAAGTCAAGTTCAGTGGTCGGCGCAAGCGCTTCGATAATATACTCAAGAGGATATTTATAGGTCCGGGTGAGCAGATCAAACATCAATGCGGAAACTTCCGTATCTGTGATAAACTGCGGATAAATATGACGCTGGAGTAGATATTCGGAAACAGAATGATAATTTGC
>JAHJRI010000322.1 GCA_018830885.1 bacterium
ATGGTTTAGTTCTAACAACACTCAACTTGGATAAATAATGAGAAAAAAATGGATGGCTGCATTTTTGTTTGTCAGTAGTTTTTTAACGTTTTCACTGATCATTAGTGGAATGGCATGGGCAGATACCTTCAAATGGCCGCCGATGCTCAGAATCGCTACGCCAACCACACAGAGCGCGAGTTTTGCCTCGACCAATGGTTGGGCTCCCGTTCTGAAGAAAGATGCCGGGGTCAATGTCCGTATTGTACCTGAAGATAGTGAGTTGCGTCGATATATGCGATTTGCATTGAGAAAGGAATTTGAAATCAGTTCTGTCTCAGTTGCAGACATCATTGCTGCTATTCAAGGAACTGCCGGGTATAAGACCCAGAAGGCGGCTGTTATGCGCATCGGCTGGTTCCAGAATGATACACCATGGGGTTTTGTCGTTCGGGGTGATTCGGATTTTAAAACGGTCTACGATCTTAAGAAACAGGGGGTTAAAGTAGCGGTATCATCTCAGTCTCCACCGATGATACTTGCGGCCAAGGAAGCATTACCTGCTTTTCTCGGATGGACACCGGAAGAGGCTGAGAAAAATTGGACTTTCGTACCTGCCGGCAGCTATCCGGATAACTGCCAGACCATTCCCGATGGCAGGGCCGATGTTGCGTATGTGACACCGATCAGTGGGATCACCTTTAAGATGGAAGCCCATCCCAAAGGACTGCGATGGTTGTCAATGCCCCATGAAGACAAAGCTGGCTGGTCTGGCTATATGAACGTCAGAAAGAATGTTCTGCCGATAGTCGCGGATTATGGCGTTAAATCAGCTCACGGTGTCGAAATGACCGCATCCGCTTTTCTTTATGCCACCAGACCCGATGTAGATCCGGAAATGACCTATCGCATGGCCAAATGGTTTAACGAAGCGTTTGATAGATACAAAACGGTTCATGCTATCGCGCCGCGAATGGCCTTGACACGATTCCGCACGTTTCTGAATTTCTCCTCTGTACCTGTCGCAGATGGCACTATCCGATATTTAAAGGAAATCGGGCAATGGACGAGTGATGATGACAAGTGGAACCAGAATGCGATTGCACTCATGGATCGATGGATTGACGCTCGTAATGCGGCCATTGATGAAGCAGATGCCAAAGGTGTTAAAATCCATCATGAAAATGAAGAATACCTCAAAATTTTCGATAAACACACCGGAGACCTTCCTCCCTTTAAAAGCAGAATATAATAATTTTTCACAACCATAAATGGGTCATTCTCCAGAGAATGACCCATTCCTGAATATGATCGTCATGGATGCCTGTTGGTAAAAAATCAGGAATTTTTCCCATTTGTCATCCCGACGCAGGCGGGGATCCAGCCATATCAACCATCTATGGATTCCCGTCTTCGGGGGAATGACAGAGTTCAGATTTTTTTACCCACGCATCATGGGTAGTTCATAATGACAAAGGTTTGCATGGAGTTAAGGGAGACATAATGAATCAGAATAAGCGTGCAGAAACTCAGCTCAGCGGTACAACTGCGCCCGCAGACGCCTTGGCGTCGACACGTTTGGGGAAGCTGACCAGTTGGCAAAGTCTTTTGTTTATATTTCTTTCCGTTGCAGGGATTCTGCTTGCGATTAAGCAAACCTTCGGTATTGCGATTCAAGGAAATATCTTTCTGGAAGTTGAATATTATTGGCTTTTTATCGGTATCTTTTCAGCAACAACATTTCTTTATCTTCCAGCCAGGAAACGATCCGGTGGGCCACCCTGGTACGATTTGCTCCTTGGAGCGACGATCCTGGCGATTTGCATCTATTTCTTCTTGAACGCCAGTGACATGATTTTGATGGGGTGGAGCAATATTCCTCTGGGAATCGTGGTCTGGGTTATCATGCTGGAAGCAGCCCGTCGTGCCGGCGGCATTCCATTGGTGATTGTTATTCTTGTGCTGGGGCTTTATCCGCTGGTTGCTGATTCCTTCCCTGGATTGTTGCGTGGCATCAGCTATGATTTTAACTCGACCATGGAATCCCATATCTTTCGCTCTGAAGGAATGATGGGCATCACAACCAAAATTGTGGCGGATATTATTTTGGGGTTTTTGGTTTTTGCCGGTGTACTATTGGCAACCGGGGCCGGAGACTTTTTCATCGATTTAGCGAATTGTATGCTGGGCAAGTATCGGGGAGGACCTGCCAAGGTTTCCGTTATCGCCAGCGCTTTTTTCGGCAGCCTGAGTGGTAGTGTTTTTTCAAACGTGGTGGGTACAGGGTCCATTACCATCAAAACCATGAAAAAATCAGGATACCCCGCTCATTATGCCGGCGCGATTGAAGCCTGCGCTTCAACGGGCGGCGTACTCATGCCGCCGGTCATGGGAGCCATCGCATTTGTGATGGCAGTCACCATCGGGGTCGAATATCGTGTTATCATGATCGCCGCCATCATTCCCTCATTCCTGTTTTATCTGGGACTATTGCTGCAGGTTGACGGCTATGCGGCAAAAACAGGGCTCAAAGGAATGCCTGAGGAAGAGATTCCGTCAATCTGGGACGTCCTGAAACGAGGCTGGCCTTATTTGACAGTTCTGATCTTCCTTGTCTGGGGATTACTCTTTATGCGCTGGGAATATATTGCTCCCTGGTATGCCGCGCTATTGATGATCGGATTATCTTTCCTGAATCGGAACACCTGGATGTCACCCAGAAAATTTTTCAACACCGTGCGCCAGATCGGTGAGTTGATTGCGCAGACATCCGCCTTGATTCTGCCAATAGCCTTCGTGGTCAGCGGGATGACGATTACCGGTGTGACCGGTTCAGTCACTTCCGGCTTGCTGTCACTGGGCGGTGGCAACATGTTTTTGGTCATCGGTCTGGGTATTATCGCCTGCTATGTGATGGGTATGGCCGGATTAATGATTGTGGCCTATATTTTCCTCTCGGTGACGCTGGCTCCGGCGATTATCCAGATAGGGGATCTCAATCAGGTTGCCGTACACCTCTTTATCGTCTATTACGCCATGCTGGCCGGTATCACACCACCTGTGGCCGCGGTGGCGTTTCTAGGCGCCTCTATTGCAGGGGCGGGTCCGTTAAAGACTGCTGTAACAGCCATGAGACTCGGTATTGTGATCTACTTTGTGCCCCTGTTCTTTATCTTTCAACCGGCATTGGTGCTGCAGGGTAATCTCTGGCCGTTAATCCATCTTCTTCCCTCGTGTATCGTGGGAATTGCCTTAATATGCGCCGGTAGTGAAGGATATTTGATGGGCGTCGGAAAAATACCCCGTTGGGCCCGTTTGCCAATCGCTATCATTGGATTTGCGCTCAGCTATCCATCCTTGAAAGTGACGCTTGTCGGCCTGATTGCTGCTGTTGCAATTATTGCGATTATTTTGAGGCAACACAAGCATGCATCCAAACCCGTAGGTGCCTAAGTTTGCCAGTGTCTTTCTGATTCTTCAGTCAGACACGACCCCCCCAGACGCTGAGCCGGGTCAAGGCAACCCCAGGCGGATATTGTCGATTGTGAATCGATGCGCTCACAGATATTCCCAGTCCGCCGTGGAAGTTCTGTAAAAATGCGTGATCCGGCAATACCGACCTGCCAGCCAGCAATTCTATTGACCTTCTAAGCTTAACTTGTCTGATAGTGATCCGGACCGTGAGATGCAACAAGAAACTGTTTTTAAAAACGGTTTCTCAAAGATTAGAATAGAGCGTTTTTTTACATGGGTATGATTGGACCGGTTATTTCCGATAACGGGTTATAATAAATAACAATTTGGAAGATGAACCAATATGAATGAATCAAGTAAAGCGAATAAACTAAAGCTCAACAAAGTCATGTCTGAAAAGGAAGCGGTCTCCCGTTTTCTCAAAGATGGAGACACCTTCACGGTGGGTGGATTTCTGTTCAATCGCGAGTCGGACAGCGTGTTTCGTGAGATCGCTCGACAGGGACAAAAGAAATTAACTTTTATTGAAGAGAGCACCACCTACAGTATCGATATGCTGATCGGGACAGGCGCGATTGATCGGTTCGATCAGGCATTTATCCCCCATCGGCAGGTCGGGCAGATGAATGGCATGCCATGCCTGGATCGTTGTCATCGAGATGG
>JAHJRI010000323.1 GCA_018830885.1 bacterium
GGCGCCGATGGATTTTTTTCCGCAGATGGATCCGTCCGTCCAAATGGCGTCCACCAGGTAGGCGCCTTCGAGATACGCACTTCCCAGTTCAGCACCGGTGAGATCCGCTTTTTCCAGGTATGCGCCTTTCAGGTTGGCCCTGTGCAGCAGCGCATTCCTGAGATTGGTGCCCACAAGGATGGCACCGTTCAGATTGGCCGCAATCAGGTTCGCTTCGCAGAGATTGGACCAGCTGAAATCTGCTTCAACAGCATAGACACCCTCCAGATCTGCCAGCTGCAGGTCGGATTGGCTCAGGTCCGCTTGCCTGATAAAGGACTTGCCGAGATCGGCTGACATCAGGCTGACGTTTCTCATATCCGCCCCGTCAAGCACGGCTCCATCCAGATTCGCACCCGCCAGATTCGCCCACTGCAGGTTGGCACCAGAGAGCATTGCCTGCTGCAATTGAACGTCGTGCAGATCCGTTCCCGCCAGCTCAACGTACAACAGATCACATCGTTGACAGGAGCCGGTTTTCAGCAATCGGGAGAGATCATTTTCGTCAAAAGCGAGCAACGCCGGGTTCCCGGTAACAAGAACAACGGTCCATACAAAGAGGATCAGGCGAATTGCCATGCGTTTACCCATGGGTCATACTTTATATATTGAGAGATACCGCAGTTAACCGGCAGAATCATAAAAATCATTGACGTACCCATTTGAATACGATAATTCCATTTTATTATCAATAGCAAACATCGTTCACCCCATGAAAAAAAATGTATCGTTGCTTTTCATTTTATGGACGGCTCTCAATCTATCCGGGGGCGCCCATGCATACAGCAAGCAGGATTTGACACAGCTGCTGAAAACCGGGGAGTGTGAAGGGTGTGATCTTTCCCACGCCAATCTCGAATACCTGAATCTCAAAGAGGCTCAATTGAGCCGGGCCAATCTGGAGGGGGCGCAACTCACCAATGCATACCTGACGGGTGCCAATCTGAGCGATGCCTATCTGGTTTCAGCCATTCTGGTCGAGGCTGAACTGAAGAAGGCCAACCTCTCGGGAGCCAATCTGAATCGCGCCGTCCTGACCCGGACCGGTTTCAAGGACGCGGACCTCTCCGGAGCAAACCTCAGTCAAATCTATGGCGTTGATGCCGATTTCGAGAATGCCCGGTTGATTGACGCCGATTTTGAATATGCCAATCTTCTCTGGGCTAATTTCAGTGCGGCCCAACTGGCCAATGCCAATTTCAGGCACAGCTACCTGCTGAAAACCCGATTTAAAGCAGCGGACCTGACCGGTACGATTTTCGACGGTGCCACCTGGCACGATTCCAAAGTCTGTCGACCCGGCTCCCACGGCCGCTGTCTCCGTTAGTCAACAGCCTGATACCCGCATGATGCCCGCCCGGGGGTCAACCGGCTTAGAAAAACCAGCCGAACGCGATTAATATGGCATCCAGACTGTTTTTCGCCCGTTGGGTAAAATCGTCGTAGTCCCGGTCACTGACGGAACCATCCCGGTACTCATCATGAAGCCCTGAGTAAAAAAGGAACTGGGTCCCTACGGAAACATAGAAGGTGGTCTGGAAGGCTTCTCCATAGGTCTGGGCACCCAGTTCGGCCATCAGAAAGGATCCGTTTGCTTGAATGGCAACGGAATCCTGTCTCCCGGTATAGCGCTGTTTAAACTGACTGGTTCCAAAACCGGCCCCCAGATAAATTCCTGAATCGGCAAAAAACCGGCGATAGGTAATGGCGTTCAGTTTGCGTTCCAACTCTGTTGTTATCACTGAAGGGGATTCATCTTCGGTCTGATAGATACTGTCTACATATTGATAGTGCAACTGGGACCGCTCCGTCAGGTTATATTCCAGAAACAGGAAACTGCCGGTGAAGGCCCCGATCTCGACACCGAAGCCGACACCGAGACGGTTTCTTGTGCGGTACTCTTCGGCGTAAGCCCAGATTGAGGGCGCTTCCTCCGGTGCCGGAGCAACCTTCTGAACCTCCCTGGCAGGGGGGGCCATTACCGGTGTTTTCACTTCAGGCACCGGTTTTTCTTTCACAACGACTGTTTTTTCGGGTTCCGCTGCCTGCACCGGTCGTGGTTCAGTCCCAGACTCCGGTATAATTGCCGGATCCAGCGGTGGCGGCGGTTCCATCACCCTGTCCAGTTCCTGAATGCCGGTTTTACCCGTCTTTTCGAGGCCTTTAACGACCTCAAGCACGACTTTTTCCGGTTTTGAAACCTCGCCTGCCACCGAAACGGAACTCATCAGACCCGGGGAAATATCCACCTGCTGCTTTGTCTTCAGGGCGGTCAATTGCACCAACCCATTAAAAGTCGACACCTGGGTCGTTTCAACACCGCTTTCCACGATAAAATCGGTTCCCTTGACGTCGATCACCGCTGTACTGGTCTTGATCTGGAACCGTCTCCCCCGGACACGCTGGACCTTGGCCCGCAGTTTCCCCTTCAGATTCAGATTGTATTCGTAATTGTACCGGCTTTGAAATGTCTTGTTGAGATAAAGCATGGATGACGGGCCCACAAAAACCTCATTGCCGCCGGTCAGGAGGATGCGTGCGCTGCCCGTCTCATTGGTCAGAACTTCGTCACCCTGGTGCAGAATCATGGCCGGAGGTTTCACGGTGATGCCTTCTGATTGTCGCCTGACCACGACCAGTCCCTCAAGAGGGACAATTTTACCAATGGCATGACCGGAAGGAAAAGGAAATCCCCGGGCGATTGGACCAGACAGCAGCAACAGGATCAGTGGTATCAACCATTTCGGGTCAAGTTTCAACGTGTCTACCATGCTTCAATCTCGGGATGCGGCATACAACAGCACCAGTGCCCCCTGCAGACCATCCGGCACTGCCGGTGAACCAACTCAATAAAGAAACCGGGCCCACAGGACCCGGTTTTGGTATAAACCCAAAGGGCAAGCAAATGATTCGTCATAGGCTCAAGGGTACCTTGATTAATTAAAATGATCGAACTCGCACCAACGGGTTGATCTTACAAGAAACGCACGAGTCCATCCATGGAGCTCCTGGAAGCCATCCATGCCTCCCAAGGTTCTTGAAACACCAACCCTTTGATACTTGACTGAGTTCTATTTAATCAAGGTGCCCTTAAATAAAAGGGATTTCCAGGAAGTTTGTTTAAAAATACAGAATGTTGCTTGAAATGTAAAGTTGGGATGTCGGTTCAGCCGGGGGATGCCGGCTCTCCCTGAGTGGATGGCAGCGCCTGGGTGTGCGTTCCCACAAAATGGATCCCGGCCCGACGGTCCCGCCCGTCAACCGGTGATGCCCCATCACGCAGGCACGCACCGTTGAGACAGCAATGACTTCAGGGCGTCATCGGACAGGGAAAAGGGACTAGTGATCCCGGTTGAGGCGAGCGTACATCTTCTTGTTGTTATTATAGATTTCAAGGTAGGCGGCAAAAAGTTCATCGTAAATCTTCCGATGATCCGGATTGGGCTGGTAAACCGCCTTGATCTGGACATGACTGGGGATATCTTCAAACTTCATCAGACCCATGCCCACCGAAGCGATGTAAGCGGTGCCACGAGCATTTGCCTGAATGGGGTCCTTGACCTGTTTGATCTCCCGGTCCAGCACATCGGCATGAATCTGGCACCAGACATCCGAGCTGGCTCCGCCACCCACCATATGCAGATAGGGCATTTTGCGCCCCACAAACTTCTCAACATACTTCAGCACCCAGCGCTGATTAAAGGCGACCCCTTCAAAAACGGCGCGGATGATGTCCTCCCTTGTTGATTTCAGAGAGAGATTATGCAGCCCGGACCGGATGGTGTTGTCCTCGACCGGTGTTCTCTCGCCGTTCAACCAGGGAGTGAACAGCACCTTATGGCTGCCCGCAGGCACCCTGTCGACAATCCGGTCGAATATCTTGTACAGATCCGGAACCGCCTCCTCCGCAAGCAGTTCATCCTTATGGTAAAGAATATTGTCCCTCAAAAAGGTCAGGGCCCCGCCCGCTATCTCCTGTTCATTGACCAGCAGGTAACGATCCGGGGCGGCACAGGGCAGCGAGGCCATGCCGTGGAAGAGATCGGTTTTCTTGAAAGGAACATGGGCGGCAACCCAGGATGACGTCCCGATATAGATGTGCCCCTCACCATCTCCCACAGCGCCGGATCCCAGTGCTGCCGCCATCAAATCAGGCGTACCCATGACCACCTGGACATCTTCCCTCAGTCCCAGCTCAGCCGCAACCTCTTTCCTGACCGGCCCCAGAATATCGATGGATTTTTTCAGATCCGGCAGTTTTTCGCGCTCCAGACCGGCCATTTTCAGCAGGCCGGAGTCATAATCCACTTTGGCAAGGTTTCTGTTGTCCGTCACCCAGTGGCAGGTGATGGAATCATAGGAAGCGGCATATTTCCCGGTCAACCGGAAATTAATATAGTCCTTTGGCTCCAGAAACATAGAGGTTTTGCGATAGATATCATTGTACTCGTTTTTGATCAGGTGGATGTGACCCACCGGATCCTTGCCTGAAACAGCGGGCGCACCCCCGGTCAGTCGGATCCACTTGATCAGTTTGCGAATGTCATACCCCTCTATCTTTATCGGCCCCCCGACCAGGTCCTTCACATACCGTTCTCCCCGGGAATCCATCCAGATGACGGCATTCATCAGGTGGTTCCCGTCACGGTCCATCGCCACGGTACCGGCCCACTGGGTCGAACTGCAGACCGCCACGATCTTCTCAGGTGGCACCTGGTTTTTCCCAATCAGCTTTTTCGATGTTTTGAGCACAGCCTGCCACCAGTCTTCCGGATTCTGCTCGGCACCGCCGCCCGGCAACAGATGCAACGGTACACTTTCAAATTCAAAATCGATAATCTCGCCAAAGATGGTGGTCAAGGCGGTTTTGCTTCCGGATGTTCCCAGATCGATGGAGAGGATATAACTTTCATCAGAACCGTTCATGACGTCTACCTCCAGATATTGATCGGTGTGACAAACAAGGGTCTGGCCCTGCTGTTTCATGTGTGAAAGCTTGTTGGTACCGGGTTGGACCGTTTTTGTCAATATGATTACAAGCGGGTCCGAACCGTCACCGGGCGAATCATAGAGATCCCCGGTTGACTTTTTCATGCTGCATGGTTAATGATCGGTCTTAAGTGAAGTCACTGATTGCTGACCCAGCGGGGTAGCATTCACTGGCAGCAGGCACGATTTTATGAATCCTTCCAGCGGAGATCCCAGTCCATCATGTCAAAAGAAAGTACAGAGGATCGAAAAGCCCGCATCGCGGAGATAGCGACGGATATTTTTATTGAAAAGGGATACAAAAGCACCTCCCTGCAGGATATTGCCCAGGTGGCAGGTATAACGAAAGCGGGTATCTACCACTATTTCAAGACCAAGGAGGATATCCTCTATCATATCCTGTCAACCTACGACATCAATAACATTATCTCATTTCAGAAAGTCCGGGTTGAAATCCAGAATCCCGATTTGGATCCGACCAGCGCTTTGAAAATGATCATCCGCGCCTATGCCAGACTCGCAACCAACAAGCGGAACATCGCCCTGCTGGGACTCAAGGAACGTGACCAGTTGACGGGAGAGAAGCGGGAAAGCTATCGAAAAATCCAGCAGGGGATCTTCAGCCGACTCAAAAAAGACATCGCCGGGATCCGGAACCTGAAGAAATCCCTGGACCTGAACAGCATCGTCTTTATGATTATCTCCATGAGTGCCTGGTTCGGGTATTGGCTGAAAGAAGAAGGAAACCTGGTGTTGGAGGAGGCCATCGAGCAGAGTATCGAGATCATCTGCCATGGTGTCTTGGAGTAACCCTGCAGGAGAACCGTCAGGATGACGGTTCTCCCCTTGACTGCCTTCAAAACAGCTCCGGTGGCGTTACTGACTCACCAGAACTGCCTCTTCAAGACTATTTGCAGCGGTCCAGATCCGCAGGCACGGGTGACGTGGAGATACTGCTCGGAACGACAATCGCTTTCCCATAGGCGGCGGAATCGTCAAACCATTTGTTGGGAAAGATGAATTCGGTCACATACAGATCCCGAACCACCTGGTGGTCACAGGCCCGCATCTCTAATGTGCCGGTCAGTCCAACCCATTTATCCCCTTCCCAGGTATTGATGATCTTTTCTGCGTCGGTGCTGCCGGCCCGGCTGATCACATCCAGCAGCCAGTAGGTGGATTCGACGGTACGGCCAAAAATCGTCGCCGGCCACTTGTAAGTGTCCCTGCCGTAAGGATCGTTATACCCCTTCTGGTAGCGTTCATTCCAGATCTTGATAAAGGCGTTGTTCGCCGGGGTCTCCACGGTAAGCATGTAATCGTTGGCATTGACCATTCCGATTCCTGCCGGACCACCAATGGCACGACCGGTCACATGACTGTCCGCATAAATATGAGCAAACGGGATGTTCAAACCGAGTGCCCGGGCCTGGCGGATCAGGTTGGCACCATCCGGATCCCAGTCACCGGTAAAGACCACTTCAGCACCACTGGCCTTGACCTTGGTAATGTACGGCGCAAAGTCCTTACTGAAAAGGGGATGGAAATTCTCACCCACAATCTTGGCATCCGGTTTAAACTCGGCCAGGGCCTTTTTGAAAGCATCTGCCAGGTCGTGTCCAAATCCATAGTCCTGGTTCAGGATATAGAATTTTGACTCCTTGCGATTGGCATAAAAATAAGCGATCGACCGGCCCAGCATGGTGGTGTTCAACGTCGTACGAAAGGTGTACCGGCTGAAGTTCTTGCCGTCATGCAGGGAATCCGAAAGGGACATGGGGTTCATAAAAATCTTTTTATACTTATCCGCCACCTGGGACACAATTTTTGTATTGTGACTGCCGGCTGTTCCCCAGAGAATGTCCACTTTATCCTTTAAAATCAACTCCTCTGCCACTTTTTTAACCATGGCGGGTTTTCCCATGCTGTTCCCCAGGATCACCTGGATCTTCTTCATCTTGCCATCAACCATGATGCCGCCTCTCTTGTTGATGTCATGAGCAACCCAGTGTGTCGTCAAGCGGTAGTACTGGCCATTAATTGCAGCAGGCCCGGAAAAGGCCTCAATCAATCCAATCTTGATGGTATCTCCACTCTGAACGGTCGGCTGGTTGGGATCAAAATCCGACATATCAGAAATTTTGGTGGGATCGAAACCCGGCAGTTCAGCCAGCGCCGGAAGTGCGCCCATCCATAAACAAAAAGCCAACACAGTTAAACCCAACATTATCTTTTGACGCAATTTCATCTCTGTACTCTCCTTTATTATGGGGTCACCATCCAGTTGACAGTGACATCCGTTTCAATCACCACTTGCTTGACCGCCCTTTACACCTTATCTTCCCTTCCCGGACCCTGCGGTTCGAAAAAGATCATCCGGATCCACCGCTGACAACCCATGAATTGACAGCTTGTGTCTCAGCGTAAAACCAGACTACCAGCAAAAAATCGGTATCATTCAGATACCGACCGGCTGGCCGGTTTTTGTCTGTGATTTTTTTTAACCATTCCAGGATTATTTGTCAACCTCTTTTTTATTTTCCGCCAACCCGTGTCTTTCAGTCGCGGACGGTGAAGCCGGGTAACAGGCTGACGCATCCCTGACCGGGTGTCATCTCACAGCGGTAAAATCGACCCGTCAATCCAGGGAGATGTGAAAATGGCGGCAGAATCCCGGAAAACTGAAAATCGGGTCCGGTCACTTTTTTCAGCGGTCTTTTGCCAATTCCCCCCGATCAGACCACAAGGTCCCGGTATTCAGAAGAATATTCCCCACGTCAGAACCTCCTTTCTCCAAACAGTGAATAAAATGAGGGACCCATCCAATATTCGGTTGACAAGATTGTCACGATTGATATTTCATAGGCCCAACTTCCGTCCGTCCGCTGTCATGATGGCGGGGTAAAGCCTGTCAGCTATTGAAAACAGTGCAGAAATCCGTGACCATGGTTGGACAGGGTCATGGATTTCTGCCAGCCGGGATCATCACCGGACCTTTGCGCTTGCTGGAATTTAATCCGTCCACATCAAGCACTCCAGAAGGAGAAATGAATGTTGAGAATCAGTCTTGAAGAGAGAAAGGCCTATATCGCCCAGGCGGCCATGGAGGTTTTTGCCAGAAGGGGCTATAAGACCACCTCTCTGCAGGAGATCGCTGAAAAAGTTGAGATCACCAAGGCCGGTATCTATCACTATTTCAAAACCAAAGAGGAGATTCTCTATTTCATCCTGGTGAATAACAACCTGGAAAAGATCGACCGCTTCAAAGCGGTCGATCCCACGCAGAATGGTAAGCTCAAAGAACCCCTGGAAATCCTGCGACACATTATCCGAAGCTATGCCCATATTTCCCTGGAGACGAATGACGTGGCACTGCTGTCCATGCGGGAGCGACACCAGTTGACTGGTAAAAACCTGGAATCCTTCCAGCAGATGGAAAAGGAGATCTTCAGCCTGCTGAAAGCAAAAATAAAAGTCGTGCCCCAGATCAAAGCCCATTATGATACCAATACGATCGCTTATCTGATCATCTCAATGAGTGCCTGGTTCGGATATTGGCTTAAAAACGATGGCCGACTCAGCCGGGAAGAGATTGTTGAACAGAGTATTGAAATTATCTGCTCCGGGGTCCTGGAGACCTGATTTTTTTTAACCCAGCGACCCTGTCAGCCAGCCGGTAAGTTAAACTGCCGGTGGTCACCGGTGCCACCTTGAAACCGGGGGCCTGTTAACCCGCTATCCAGCGCGGGCAGGCATTTGTTACAAAATCTGATTGACAGAAAAAAATCGGTTGGGTATAACCGGTGAGGCAGTTAGGTGACCGGCCGGCCGGCCGGCCGGCATCTGTGTGATAAATTTGTTTTTTCAAGGTCACCGGCTGTTGCTGGAGACGCGATGGGTCAGGGATGCGCCGGTAAATCGGTCAAAACGGCCTGTTTGAATTGGTAACGGGGACGAACGAAGCAAATAACGGGGAGGATAAACAAATGGATCCAACAACAGCGATGTATGTTGCGCAGACGATCCACGGGTTGGCATACGGCATGCTGCTGTTTCTGGTGGCATCCGGGTTGACTTTGATTTTTGGAATGATGGGGATCTTGAATCTGGCACACGCCTCATTTTTCATGCTGTCGGCATATTTTTGTCTTTCCATCCTGAACTGGACGGGAAATTTCTGGCTGGCCCTGATCGTGGCACCATTGGCAACCGCCTTCGTCGGAATCCTGATAGAGCGGTTTCTGTTGCGGAAAATCCGCGGTGCCGGACATATCGGGGAGTTGATCCTCACGGTGGGTCTGATGATGATCATCATGGAGAGTGTCAAGTTTTTCTGGGGGACGGACACCTATATTATCAATGTGCCACCGGCTCTGAAGGGGTTGGTGAACATTTTCGGCATGGAGTACCCTGTCTACCGGTTGTTTATTATCGGGATAACAATTCTGATTCTCGTCTTTATGGGGCTTATTCTCTTTAAGACCCGTCTCGGTATGATTGTCCGGGCGGGCGTGTCCGATGCTGAGATGGTGGGTGCCATCGGCATCAATATGCCCCTGGTATTCATGATTGTATTTGGCGTTGGGACCTGGATGGCCGGAGTCGCTGGTGTTGCTATAGCGCCAATTCTGTCCGTCTTTCCCGGTCTGGCCGATCAGATGGGGATGGATGCTTTTGTGGTGGTGGTGGTGGGCGGTTTTGGCAGTCTTCTGGGGGCATTTGTCTCATCGATCTTTTTCGGGCTGTTAAACTCCTTTGGTATTCAATTTATTCCGAGACTGGCTCCTGTACTGATGGTACTCTGTATGGTCCTGGTCCTGTCTTTTAAACCCATGGGACTGTTTGGAGAGAGAGAATGATTACAATCATCAGACAACGCGGCCTGCCGGTCGTCCTCATTGTTATTCTGCTGTTTTTCCCACAGCTGTTCGGCATCCTGCATACCAACATGTTTCTCAGTTTTTCGATCATGTCCATGTATGCGGTCAGCCTCAACCTGATGCTGGGGTATACTGGTCTGCTCAGCTTCGGACACGCCATGTTTTTTGGTACCGGGGCCTATGCCACTTCCCTGATCCTGACCCATATCGAAGGTTTTCCGGTTCTGTTGTCGATTCTGACAGGCTGTCTGGCAGCCGTGATAATGGCCGTGATCACAGCACCGCTGCTGGTGCGTGTCAGTGGGACCGCTTTTGCCATGCTGACCCTGGCATTTGGACAGTTGATGTATGTCATCTGCCTGAAATTCAGGGAGATCACCGGAGGCGAGGACGGGCTGGGTGGATTTACTATTCCCCCGTTTCTGGGAATTGATCTGACCGACACCGTCAACTTTTACTATTTTGCCATGGTGATTCTGTTGCTGTGCTTAGGGGCAATGTGGTTTTTTACCCAGACGCCTTTTGGAAATATCATTGTTGGCATCAGGGACAATGTCAACCGGGTGGACTACCTCGGTTTTCAGGTTCACCAGACCAAGGCCATTGTCTTTCTGATCTCCGGTGGATTTGCCGGTATTGCCGGTTCTGTGTATGCCCTGTTTCAGAACCTGGTCTCACCGGAAGGCACCCTGGGGGTCTTCGTCTCTTTCAACCCCATCGTGATGGCGGTTGTGGGCGGCCTGGGCAGTTTTTTCGGTCCTGTGGTAGGCGCAGGGATTCTGACGATCCTGGAGGAGACTGTATCCGAATTCACCGATCGCATTGACCTGATCAACGGTATTTTCCTGATTATCATCATTCTGTATGCGCCAACCGGAATCGTCGGGCTCTGGCATAAATTGAAAGAGGCACTGTTCAAGAAGGAGACCGCCCAATGACAAATCTACTGGAGACAAAAGACCTGACCTTCAGCTATTCCGGATATAGGGTTCTCAATGGTGTCAACCTGGATATCCGAATCGGGGAACGGCATGCCATCATCGGTCCCAATGGCGCCGGCAAAACGACCCTTTTCAATGTAATCACCGGCACGTACAAACCACAAACCGGGCGGATCCTCCTCAGGGGGGATGATGTCAGCGGATTAAAGCCCTTCGAGTTGAATCGGCGGGGGATGGGCCGATCCTTCCAAATCACCAGCACGTTTGCCAAGCAGACCGTGTTTCAGAATGTGAGGCTGGGGATTCTCTCCAAGCGGGGAATCCGTTTCAACATGTTCAAACGGTTGAACAAAATGGACGCCATCACCCAGGAAACACTCAAGACCATTAGACAGAGTAACCTGGAAGAGCAGAAGGATATTCCGGCAGGTCTGCTTTCCTACGGCAAAAACCGGGCCCTGGAAATCTGCATGGCCATGTCCACCGACCCGGATCTGGTCATGCTGGATGAACCAACAGCCGGTATCTCCAAGGATGAGACGCTTCAAATCGTTGAGCTGATACGCGACCTGACAGCGGATAAAACCATGGTCATCATCGAACACGATATGGATGTTGTTTTCTCGCTCGCGGATCGCATTACAGTCCTTCATCATGGCGAAATTCTGGCCTGTGGAACACCGCAGGAAATTCAAAACAACCAAGCAGTAAAAGACGCCTACCTGGGTGAAACGGAGATTTAACCATGTTTTTGGAAACAAAGAATATTAACACCTACTATGGTGAGAGTCACGTTCTGAGGGATCTCTCCCTGGAACTGGAGAGGGGAGAAACCGTTGCCCTGTTGGGTCGGAATGGCATGGGTAAAAGCACCACCATCAAGAGCATCATGGGCCTGGTAACTCCGCGCAGCGGGCAGATCACCTTCAAAGGTGAACAAATCGCAGGTCAGCCATCCTATCGTATTGCCCGTATGGGAATTGCCTATGTCCCTGAGGAAAGACGGATTTTCCCCAATCTGACCGTTCTGGACAATATGCAGATCAGCATCCGCAAAAATGGTCAGGCCACAAAAACAGCCGGAGACATGTGGGACCTGGAGCGGATTTACAAACACTTTCCAGTTCTCAAGGATCGGTCCGCTCAGAAAGGAGCCTTTCTTTCCGGTGGCGAGCAGCAGATGCTGGCCATCGCCCGTGCGCTGATGGGAAATCCGGATCTCCTGCTGGTGGATGAACCTACCGAGGGACTGGCGCCTATTATTGTCAAAGAGGTCCGTGACGTTCTGGCCGAGATCTCGGAGGCCGGGATGACGATCCTGCTGGTGGAACACAATCTGAAGGTGGCTCTCTCCCTGGCAGACCGTGTTTATCTGATGGGAAAGGCCAAAATCGGGTTTTGCGGCACCGTGGCTGAACTGCAAGCAGCACCCGAAATCCGGGCTGAATTTCTGGAAGTCTGATCTCCGCCTCCCGCCGCTTCTGTGATACGGCCGCCCGTGCTCCCAAACCGGTTTGGGAAACGCGGGCAGACGCCAGTCGGTCCTTTTATTCCCCCCATGGGGGAGCCGGATTCAATCTTTGAAATCCGACCTCCCAAAGGACACTGTTTCACGCCTCCCGGGAAAGTCAATGATGATGACCGTGTCATTCTGCCGTCTCAAGCCCTGAAACGATCCAAACGCCAGGGATCAAAGTCAATATCTGAATTGTTGATACTTATTTTTGAAAGGGGAATACCGGCAGGCAGTGTGGCTGGATATCACGTCTTGGCAGTACTGTTGATCGGGAGAGTGCGACCTGGCGCACAGTGCCCAAAAGGTGAGATCCAGCCGCAAATCGAGGGTCAATCTTATGGCTGGATATTGGAAGACCAGGTACAGGGGCCTCCTCCCGAGCCGTCACGCCGCGGTCCTTGTCCGTCTCCGTTCCGTCTGCCGGGTCTGGATACCCAGCATCCACTCAGGAGTAAACTCACCAGCATCACCATCATGAGACGCGTCAACCACCGTTTTTTTATATTTCTCATCGCTTTCTCAAATTGATCATGAGTCCCGGGACTTCTGCCACAGATTGCCTGGAGAACCCCGGAGACAGGTAAACAGCGACCTCCTGACAGTCAGGAGGTCGCCATCAAAGTCACTGTGGGATTAGTAGCGGGGGCAGTAAATACCACCGCCGCCTTGACCTCTGCCCCCTCTGCGGCCTTTTTGCCATCCGGGATTACCGAACCGCATCCCGGAGTCTGCCCTCTGGAGCATGAAATCCGCCTGGTCCTGGGATATCTTCCCGTCTGCAACGGCCTTGTTGATGATATCGGTTCGCTTTTCGGTCATTTTATTGTTGAATACCACATAGTCCACCTTGTATTCGTCAAGTACCGCCCACATCGGCTTATATCGCAATTTTGCCTTGATCGTCTCCTGGGACTGTTCTGTCATTTCAGTCAGCAGCTCGATACGGGCATTGAACATATCGGTTCTTAAAACCGGTCCGGGACCGGCAAAACCCCGCTGTTGAGCATAACCGCCACCTCTCGTCGCATTGCCAGGTCCGTTCCATCCCTGTGCAGCTGCGATTCCCGAGGCGATCCCCGTAATACTGAAAGCCAACCCGGCCACAACGGCCAGAAACCTGTTTCTTAAAGTTTTCATACCATTCTCCCTTAAAATGGGTGTTCAATTAATACTGCTGGTCGAGATCAGTAATTCTCTGTTAACCGCTTGATAACCAAGTTTGCTTTAAGTGTGCCAGACCGGTTTATTGTCATCCTCGATTAACTCTATTATACTGTTTTTATTTCTATATTAAATATTTTTGGCAGCAAGCGTGGATTCTCCAGCCGGAATCCCTGCGATAAAAAATATAGACTGTGGATATTTTATATCCAATTGGGGTGGATATTAATCGCACTTGGATATAAAATATCCATATCAATTATATTATATTCACCGATACCTCCAGTTATGGTTTGTATGAAAATAGCACCCTAATGCGACTGGTGTGAATCCAATTCAGTTGATTAGACGCGTTTCTAGATGATCTTGGCGAAATGGAGCGGTTGAAACCCCGCTGTCTGTGCGAATCGAGTTGGGGTTTCAGCGGAACGAGCTGCGAAACCCGCAGCAGCGAACTTAGATCATCTTGAAATAAGTCGCCCAACTGAAAGGGGTTCATATCCGTCGCGGTTCACCATCGCGATATCATGCTCATGTTTCGTTGTGCCCGACAGGGCATGATGGTTTGTATGAGAATAGCACCCCGAAAGAGGAAACAGGTCTGGTAAATATTTTTTCACCCTTCATTCTGACAACATCCGCCTGACAGGCACTGGAAAGAGGGAAACGGGTGGGGTTCGACCGCGCTGTTGTGTCTTAATGGAGCGAATTTTTGGATGATTCCAGTGACATGGCGCGTCTTTTGAAGAGATATTGGAAACACCGTTTATAAGCGCATGACATTTCCCGTATTGGGAAGCATGAAAACACACAGATGAAAAACAAACCCGGAAAAACGGCAACGGCCGCCACCCTGCCGCCACTGATCGTCATTGGAGCCATTCTCATCCTGCTCCCTATTTTTGTTTTTGTTATCCTTCAGAACATCAACCGTCAGGAGTCGTTTGGATCCCGGCTGCTGCTGGAAAAGGGGGCGGCCCTGATCCGCTCCTTCGAAGCCGGTACCCGTGCAGGGATGATGGGTCGGGGGTGGGGCAATCGCCGACTGCAGGAACTGCTAAGCGAAACAGCCCAGCAGCCGGACATCGCCTATCTGCTTCTGGTCGACGGACAGGGGAGAGCCATCGCCCACAGCGACGCCGAACGGATCGGTTCCATTCACCAGCCAGCCATCGATGCGGAAGCAGTTGCGAACACACGGGCACCGCTCTGGCGTTTTGTGACCACCGCTGAGGGGGAAAAAATATTTGAGGTATTCAAGAGCTTTCGCCCCTCCAGTAGCATGGGCAGGATGCAGCGACACAGGATGCGGCCTGACCCGGACCTGGAAACAGGCGAAAGAAGACCGGGTCAACGGAAACAGTTTTTTGAGCAGTTCGGATTTACACCACCAGAACGGGAATTCACGGAACCCTATGTTCCTACCATCATTCTGGGATTCAGGATGCAGACGCTGGAAGCAGCCAGGGCCGATGACCGCAACCGGTCGATCATCACCGGTCTGATTTTGTTTCTGGTCAGCGCTTTCGGCATCATTCTGCTCTTTCTGTTTTACAACTATCGCAATACCCGCAGCTCGCTCTCCAGAATTCAGGCCTTCTCGGACAGTCTGCTGGACAATATGCCCATCGGGTTGGTGGCTGTCGACAGCAGCGGTCTGATTACCTCCATCAACGGGTTTGCGATCTCCCTGCTGCATCTGGAACAAGAACCCCTTTTCGGCATCCACGCCGGCTCGATTCTACCGGCTGCTCTCTGGGAACAGCTTCAGAACCACATCTCCGGAACCGGTGATGTGGTGAAAGAGATCGACTGCCGGCTTGAGTCGGACCGGATCGTCCCTCTGGAAATCGAAATATCCCGGTTTAAAGACGAGGCGTTCGGATCGGTGGGGTATATTCTCTTATTCAAGGACCTTTCCCAGGTGAAAGCCCTGCAGAAAGAGATCGTCAGAAGTCAACGCCTGGCTTCGATCGGCAGGCTCGCAGCCGGCGTGGCCCATGAAATCCGAAACCCGCTGAGTTCCATCAAGGGATTTGCGACCTATTTCAAGGAGCGTTATCCGGACGTGGCCCAGGATCAAAAGATCGCGCGGATCATGATTGAGGAAGTGGAGCGGTTGAACCGGGTTGTGGGACAGTTGCTGGAATTGGCCCGACCCGTCGTGATCAACCCTGTCCCCTCGGACCTGAACCTCCTGATCAGTGATTCGCTCAAGTTGATCGAACAATCCGCAGCGGAAAGAAAGGTCATCATTTCCCATCCGGAAACACCGCTGGGCATTTTCACGCTGGACAATGACAAAATCAGGCAGGTGCTGCTCAATCTGTATCTGAATGCGCTGGACGCCATGCCGGATGGCGGGACATTGGAGATCAGACTGGACCTGAAACCGGAGCCCGGCTGGCTGAATATCAGTGTCATGGATTCAGGGGTCGGTATAGCCCCTGAGAACCTGACCAAGATCTATGATCCGTACTATACCACCAAACAATCCGGAACCGGACTGGGACTGGCCGTGGTGCACAACATTGTCGAAGCCCATGGCGGGAAAATGATGGTTGACAGTCAGCCGGGAAACGGTTCTGTTTTTACCATCTCCCTGCCGGAACCCAACGGAGAACTTCATCATGAACCCTGAACCAACAGTCCTCATCGTCGATGATGACAACGCTCACCGCATGATGCTGGTAACGCTGCTCGAGGGGTGGGGATACAGTGTTGCCGAAGCGGATGACGGTTCATCCGCCATCGAGCAGGTTAAAAAGCGTGTCTTCGATCTGGTCCTGATGGACAACCGCATGCTCAAAGTGTCCGGGCTGGAGGCCCTGGAACAGATCAAAACGGTGAATACAGCCATTCCGGTCATTATCATGACCGCCTACTCCACCATTGAACTGGCCGTGGAAGCAATTAAAAAAGGAGCCTACGATTACCTGACCAAACCCCTCGATTTCGACAAACTGAAGATGATCATCCCACGGGCGATGGAACATGTTCAGTTAAAAGAAGAGAATCGACAGCTCAGGGAGCGTATGGGGGGCCATTTCGATAACCGCAGCATTATCGGCAGCAGCCCCGGGATGGTCAGTCTGCTGGAAACCGTCGCCCAGGTCGCCCCCACGGATGCGACCGTCCTGATATCCGGTGAGTCAGGGACCGGAAAAGAGCTGATCGCGAGTGCCATTCACTTCAACAGTGACCGCCGGGGCAAACCGTTTATCAAGATCAACTGTGCGGCCATCACGGAAACCCTGCTGGAATCGGAACTTTTCGGTCACGAAAAGGGGTCGTTCACCGGTGCCGATCGAAAAAAGGATGGTCGTTTTCTGCAGGCAGACGGCGGGACCCTGTTTCTGGACGAGATTGGCGAAATGCCCGTTGCCATGCAGGCCAAATTGCTCAGGGTGCTGCAGGAGAAGGAGCTGACCCGGGTCGGCGGAGAGAAGGTGATCCCCGTGGATGTGCGCCTCATCACCGCCACGAACCGGGTGCTCCTGGAGCAGGTGCAACAGGGCGCCTTTCGGGAAGATCTCTATTACCGCCTGAACGTGGTGGCACTGGAAATACCGGCGTTAAGAGAGCGCAGAGAGGATATTCCCCTGCTGGCCCAATCCTTTCTGGAAAAATTTGCAGCAAAAAACAGCAAGACCATCAAGGGGTTCACACCCGCGGCCATGAACCATCTCATGACCTATCACTGGCCGGGCAACATTCGGGAATTGATGAACACCATCGAGCGGGGGGTGATTCTTTCCAGGGCTGATTTTCTGGACAGTGAGGATTTTGCCATGCTCAGTCCCGATCCCGCTTCCCTGCCACACGCCCCGTTACAAAGCCTTGATCCGGCAGCCATTGTGCCCCTGGAAACGGTTGAGAAAGGGGCCATCCTGCAGGCGCTGGACCTGACCGGTGGCAACAAAAGCGAAACCGCCCGGAAACTGGGGATCACCCGGCGTACCCTCCATCAGAAACTGAAACGGTACGGCATGATGTGACCCTGCCAGGCGGAAGGGGATCATAGCTCAAAACGATCCAGGCCGGCCTGGAAGCGGGCGGCATTGATGGTATTGTACATCAGCATGGCAATGGTCATGGGACCCACCCCCCCCGGAACAGGGGTGGCGGCGGCAGCAACACCCTGGATCCCCTCATAGTCCACGTCTCCAACCAGGCGGGATCCCTTGGGATGAGCGGGATCAGCGATGCGGTTCGTTCCCACGTCGATCACCACTGCCCCTTTTTTCACAAATTCGGCGGTGACAAATTTCGCACGACCCATGGCAACAACCAGGATGTCCGCGGTAGCACAGATTTCCGGAAGATTCCGGGTCCGGGAATGACAGACCGTGACCGTCGCATTCCAGGCTTTGAGTGACATCAGAATGGACAGGGGGCGCCCCACAATATTGCTTCTTCCCAGGACCACCACCTGCTTCCCGGAGATTTCACAGTCGCTGCGTTTTAGAATCTGCAGAATACCGAAGGGGGTACAGGGCATGTACTTTGGAATCCCTGCCGTCAGCAATCCGAGGTTGTAAGGGTGAAAGCAGTCCACATCCTTTTCCGGATCGATGGTCTGAATGACCTCCTGTTCGTTACACTGGCCGGGCAGTGGCACCTGGCAGAGAATCCCATTCACCGCCGGGTCACGGTTCAGCGCTTTGACAACCGAGAGCAACTCTGCCTGCGTCGTTACCGCCGGCATTTTCTTTTCCAGGGAGCCGATTCCCAGCTCCTCGCAGGTCCGTTTTTTACTATTGACGTAAATCGCGGATGCCGGGTCATCCCCGACCAGAATGACTGCCAGTTTCGGGTGAATCCCCCTGGTTTTCAGGTTGGAAACCTCCTTTTTCAACTCCTCTTTAATTGCCTTGCTGATCTCTGTTCCGGATAATCGTTTCATTCATCCCCCCTATTGTCATTGCGGCTGCGGTCAGGGTCTGCCTGCTCCGATCCTGGCAGACCGGTGCTGTGGGTCGCCGGCCCTAAAATGGTCCAGTTGAACCGTTATTTTCACCAGCCGAAGATCATCCTGTCCAGATAAATGGTATCGATGGGACCGGTTTTTAGAGCATCCCCATCTTCCGCATCCGGGAATAGAGGGTCGATCGGTTCATTCCGAGAATGTCGCTGGCACTGCCGGCGCCACTCATCCTGCCACCGGTTCTCTTCAGGATATAATTGATATAGCGCCGTTGGACCTCTTCCAGGCTGAGATCAGCAGGCAGGGTCAACTCACTGACACCCGGCGACGCTTTTCCGGTCACGGCAACCGGCATGGAAAGCTCCAGCTGATCTGCCGAGGAGAGCAGAACCGCCCGTTCGATCACGTTCTTCAGTTCCCGGACATTGCCCGGCCAGGGATAGGACAGCAGCTGCAGCCGATCCGACTGAGACAGGGGAGGGACCTCCCGATTATAAGAGCGGCTATACCAGCGGAGAAAATGTTCCGCCAGATCGATGATATCATCGCCTCTTTTTCTCAGGGACAAGAGCTCCAGGGTGACGATATTGATCCGGTAATAGAGATCTTCCCGAAAATTTCCCTCTGCTACTTCCCGGCTCATTTCCCGGTTCGTGGCCGCAATGATTCGAAAATCGGAATGGTATTCGCGAACCCCACCAACCCGCATAAATGTTTTTTCCTGCAGGGCCCGCAAGAGTTTCACCTGGATTGATTTCGGGATATCCCCGACTTCGTCAATAAAAAGGGTCCCCTTGTCAGCCAGTTCCATCAATCCCGGCTTGCGACTGACCGCTCCGGTAAAGGCCCCTTTTTCATGGCCGAACAGTTCGCTTTCCAGCAGGTTCTCGGGAATACTGGCGAAATTGACAGCGATAAACGGCATGGCATTGCGCAGACTGTTGTTGTGGACAAAACGGGCCAGCAACTCCTTGCCCACACCGGTCTCGCCCTGAATCAGAACCGGTGCTTCAGACGGGGCCACCTGTCTCGCCCGATTGAGAAGCTCCCGCATCAGCGGATGCCGTGTCACGATCGTCTGCTCTTCGGAGTCCCCTTTGACGGTCTGCACAATGGCCTGACGGGATATCTCCTTCATACTGCTGCTGAAACTGTTAATGCTGCTGATATAAGACCCCAGCTGATTCGTCATCTTGGTCAGCACCGCCGGATCCAGGGTCTTGTAGACACCCTCGGACCAGGTATTGTCATAATAGAGCACACCCTGGGGCAGTTTGAGGGTCTGAAAGGGGAGACAGAGGACATGCCGCTCACGGCTCTGTCCCCTCGCATCATCGACCAGGACCGTGTCCACGACCGGTCGTTGGGTCGTGTGCGCTTTCTGGATCAGTCGCAGCTGGGGCAAAAACCGTTTTCTTTCGGTATCTGCAACCGTCAGGTTGGATCCCATGATCAGTGACGGAAATTTGCGCTCCGGGTCAAACCGGAACACCCCCCCCCGCTCCGACTCGAAAAAACGACTGGTGGCGGCAATCAGGCTTGACATCAGCTCCTGCTCGTCACTGCGAGGCAGCAGACTGTTCATCATTTCAATATATTTTGTCAACCAGTCCTTCCGGAAATCGCCCATGGACGGCAAGAGATTCATTTTGCGGATCAGGGGTTTCAGGTTCTCTGAGAATCCGTCGTAACCAAATGCCATCCACGCCTGCAGCGCTTCATCCCGCGCCCGGGCCATGTCTCCTTCGCTGAATGACAGCTGGGCCGCCTCGGCCCTGGTTTTGGCCAACTCGATGGGATTGTTGGACTGGATCAGGTCGGACAGACTTTTTTCCAGCAGCGCTCTCACACCAGCCGAAGCTTCACCATTCAATTCGGCCAGCTTGGCGCGGATCCGAAAGGCCACACCCCGCATCATGATATTGATCCCCTTTTCTGCATATTCCATCTCCCGTTCAAAGATATCATCGGTCATGGACTTATAACCCGCCTTATGAAACTCGAAAAGCAGTTCGAGATTCCAGGGATATGCAAAAAACGACTGCGGGGATCCAATCTCGTCGGCACCCGCCAGGCAATCCCGCAACGTGGCAAACGACCGACGGACATCCCCCTCCTGGAAATAGTACCAGGCCAGCGCCCGGCGGGACCAGACGATGGCTTCCAGATCCTCTTCCTGAAGGGCCTCCTCCAGGCAGGTCTCAAGATAGGTATATGCCTCACTGTTGTTCCCCATCATCAGAAGGACATGACCCAGATTGGCCCGGCACAGCCTTGAAAGATGCGGATTCTCAATACTGGTCGCTGTCTGCAGCAGTGCATCCAGTACCCCCACCGCACGGTAGAACTGCCCGTTGAACGCTGCCGCCTGGGCAAAATAGATCGGAAAATGGAGATAGATCCGGAACTGCTTTAACGCCAGATTCCCTTCGTGGGACCGCGCGTGCTCAAACCACCCGGCGGCTTCCCGGAATAATCCCTGGTAGAAGTAACAGTATCCGTAAAAGTCGGCTGCCCGGGCCGTAATCTCATCGTCTCCCAGATTTTTGACCGCAGCAATCCCAGCATCCAGGTAGTTCAGCGCCTCTCTGACCTGATTGCGATCCTGAGCCAGAAATCCCTGGTAAAAACTGAGAAAGGCCTGGTTACGCCGATCCCCCAGCTGATCGGCAATCTGGCAGGCCTTGATGAGTCTTGTCTCGACCAGGTCCAGGGCTTTGCGTCGCGGCTCCACCAGACCCAGAAACCGCAATGTTGCGATAATATACAGACTGGCGTTTTTCGGATTGTCCAGATCCTCTTCCAGTTCTGACAGACAGGTCTCCAGCAGTTTTACCGCCTTTCCGTAACGGGCATTTTCAATATGCGTGATCGCGGCCTGATAGGAGAGTTCCGCTGCTTCCTCATTCTGACGACACCGGACCAACAGACGCTGATAGGCCGTGGTCGGCAACAGATCCACAAAGCCCTTTTTCTTGATTCGGGCCAGGAGTTCGGAAAGCCTTTCCGCTGTATTAGCCTTTTCCAATTCGACCCTGAAATTCCGGGGCAGACGGTCCGATAAGCCCAGCAGGCTTTCCCCGGTCTCGATCAGCCAGTCCGTCCGGATCAGTTTTCGAACCAGGGTGTGCAGATCACCGGCAGAGATCTCAGACAATTCTGCAATAATATCGACCGGAAGAGATTCGGAAAATGCCTCCAGAATAAATAGAAACTGACGCTGATTGGGGGTTAACTCCGATAATTCCACTGAAGCGCTCCAGAACTTGATGCAGATCATTCGCCAACGGGTGTCGACCGGGATGAAACTGTTTTTATTTCACCATTTAAACACAGGTCTGTTTAAATATCAACACTTGGTTCCCCCAAGTGGATTTGAATTATTTTTTATTAATATTACAATTAATTAGATAAGAAAAGAAAATCCTGGCACACGAACACGATCATTCGGGCAACAGCGGCTTTATAACAGGACCTGAGTCAGACCGGCGGCCCGGCAGGCTGATCATCATTCACCTGCAGACGCCTGATGATCAGCGATAGCGAATCATAAAAAAGAAGAGGGACCTTCCGGAGAAGCGGTGAAATATAAACCCCGCGCTGGTGATATTCCACCAGCACGGGGTTGGGGATTCTACGCTTAATAATTTGGGGATTCTACGCTTAATAATTATTAAGCTATTATTTCAATAAATTACGAATAAAAACAGGTTTGGCACATGATTTGCGATAGAGGTTTCAGGAAAAGACACGCAACAGCAGTCAGAGTAACCATCCAACTAAAAAAAATTCAACCATGGACAAGCGAACGATGAACAACATTAACTTCAAACACAAGTCATTCCAGACAATCATGATTACCCTTACGATGGTTCTGGCCCTCCTGATACTCACCCAGGAAAAAGGTCGTGCCGATGGCACTGAAAAACAGGTTCGTTCGACCACCATTCAGACCACAGCCATCAATCCGGCATCAGAAAAGGCAAAGCAGGCGAAAACAACGGTCAAAACGGTCAAAGCCGCCGATAAAAAGACGATCCGCACCGCCTTCTATAACCAGTTCGCGATATCGTTTCACCATAAGCACTGGTAGGATAATCACCAGACTGGGGGAGAAGCACAGGAGAGCGGCCGGTTGGGGAGAGAAGCCGGCCGCTATTCGGATTCCATGACATAGTTGCTGTACTGTCTGTCATCGGTAAGGATATGATAGATAAACCAGTCCCTGTAGAGATCAAGGAAATCCATATCCAGCTTTTGCCGACCATCGGCAATGGCCTTCTGGATACCTGAAATCCTTACGATGAAACCGTGGTGCTGATCCCTTTGTCTTTCCAACCCGTGAAATCCACTGTCCTCCATAAGGGCCTCCTCCATATTGAAATGACTGATAGTACAGTCAATCAGTCCTGAAAGGGCATTTTCGATTTCCGCCGGACTCTGTTCCAGATCGATGGCTTCATAGAGTTGGTTGGCATGATTAAAAATCAATTGATGCTGTGCATCCATCTCTTCGTGCTTGACCGAGTAAACGTCTTTCCAGATCAGGACAGATCGGCCATTTTGATCTTGGACCAGCAGGATGCGGTGCCGCCGCTGGCGCATGGTTTTAAAAAGCTTCCAGTGAACGATGGGAATATCACGGATCGCCGCCTCCGGCACCTGAAACAATTCTACCGGCTCCACTGTACGGACGCCGAACAGGTAGGGCATGCCGAAAAAGCTGTCTTCACCGAAAAATTCCCCTTCGGAAACCGTTTCCAGCAGATTGTGCCCCACAAATAGCTGGGCTTGTCCCTGTTTCACCAGAAAGAGATCCGTGGCGTTTTCAGCGGTAAACTGGTATCCCGCCGGATAAGCGTGCAGCTGTATCTGTTCCGCCAGTCGGGTATGGATGGGGGATGAGATACCTTCCCCAAAAAGCCAGCTTTCCTGAAGAAAATTCCGTTTCTCCCGCAGCTGTTTATTGACATCATACTGTCCGCTCTGTTTCATGACCGCTTTATAGAGACTTGCCGGCAGACACAGCGTCTGGACATAACTGGCGGTTCGGTAGGTTGAACCGGAAGGTGTGTTACCCAGGGCAGACACCTCTCCGATCATGGCACCGGCGTTCAGAATATTTGAAAATCCCGATTGTTCCGGTATTTTTTCCACATAACCGGTCAGCACGAGATAGATACGGTCAGCAATATTCCCGTTCTTGATCAGGATCGTCCCGGGATTGTGGGTAATGATGGGATTGTTGAGCAGAACCCGGATGCCGCTGCCCGATGCCGACGGAAAACTCGCATTCAGATACTCCAGAATATAGGGATGGGGATAGTTCTGGGTATTGGGGATCAGGACATCCATGGTACCAAAGTTGGCCTCCGATCCGATCTTTTTCTGGTCCAGGCTCAAGGGCTCAGCTGTGTGAGAGAGAATGATCTTACCGGACGTGTCACTGTTGAAATCCTCCGCCTGACCGTGAATCAGCCCACCGCCGATATCCAGTTTTTTCAGATCCGCTGGTTCCAGGTAGGCTTTTTTAATCCGTTTGAAGGTGTTTCGGGAAATTCCGGGGTCTTTATTTCCAGAAACAATCATTCCCTCCAGTACCTCCAGGGAGACAATATCGGCAAAATGGGAATAGGTCCGGTACCCATCTTCCCAAAGGGTTCGAAAGACAAAAATACTGGTTTCAACCGGATGGGGTGAAAAGATGGGTTTCACCTCCAGCCCCTCAATGTCATTCCAGACATCGAAGGTCAGGTCCTCCACCTGAAAATAGCTGGAAAAACTGTGCTCGTCGATGTTGACCAGGGCTGAGAGTTTCTTAATAACAGACGCTCGGACCAGTGGGGTCGCAAAGTAACGGATGCGGTGATCGGCCCGCATCAGCGTGGTCAGGCCCGCAAAATGGTCGTCATGGGCATGGGTATGGAAAATGCCCTCGATCTCGCTGACCCCAATACCCAGGGACTGCAGCGTGTTAAAGATGTTTGGACCGGCATCGATCAGGAATATTTTCCCCTGGAACATCAATATACTGGCCATACAGGGACGATTCACATCCCAGCCGTCTCCTTCTCCCACATGAATGATACTGAAATAGGCACGGGAGATCTTATGAAATCCGAGTGGAAAAGCGACCTCATAATTTTCGCCGGGTCGCAGGTTGAGATCCACTTCGACCGTTTCCTTTTGATAGCGGAATTTAAATACATTCAACCGCAGACGTTCAACCGTGACCCCTTTTTTGATTTCAAGCGGGCTGTTTTGCAGGATATGGGTATCAAGGAGGTCTTCACTGCTTTTGATCTTTCCGAATGCGAATTTCAACTTCATACGCATCATCTCGCCCGCTTCGCTTCTGGATATACCGGTCGCCATGATCTCCTCTTCTGAGACCAACCCGTAGTTACCCCGATAGATATACGCCATCTGGGACCGTATCTGCTCTTCATTCCCGATCAGCAGCGGTTTGGTTCCCTCATTGTTCGGGTGACCCGGCAGGATCATACCCTGCCGGTACAACATCTGCAGGACAGGAAATTCTGCCATGTTGGCGATATTTTCCCGTTGAACCAGCACATCGGAGAGCAGGATGGCATTTGGACCTGTCTCGCAGGAGATTCCGTTTTTTTCCGTCGTTACGATCAGCCCCCGTTTCATCAGGTGTTTGACACTGTCAGGGGGACACCCGCACAGAACAAAAAGGCCGGCTTCGGGTATTTCCACCCAGTAAATACCATTACTGACCTTTATTTTTTTTATTTTCGACATTGGTTTTTCCCATTTGAGTCAGAAGCAGAGCCGTTGCTCATCTCTTTTTCACTGTCCAAACCTTCTCCTAACAAATTCGTTCCCAAAGTGCCAAATGCTATTTTCTTTCCACTTCTTTTTCAGCAGGATTCCGTCCAGTCGTCAGAGTTCGCCGCCTGATCATTTCACCCCCCTCCTGGCCTTGTCGGCCAGTCGTTTGCTGCCGATTCTGTCCAGAAAGTGGTAGATTGTCAGAATCGGATGGCGGAAACTCATCCGGGGACCGGCAAACCGCATGACTTTTCTGATCTGTTCGCGACGGGAATCGTTAAAACAGTGAACAGGGCAATCGGAACAGGCCGGTTTCTGTTCCTTGAACCGGCAGTGGTCTATCCGCTTGATGGCATAGGCCAACAGCTGAGCGCAATCCGGACAAAGACCGGCCGGTTGGTGATGAGACCGACAATAGATGCCAATCATGACCGCAATGGTTTTGATCTCCCGCCGGATTCGGGGCGATCTCTTTTCCTCTACAGAGGATGGGCTTTCAGGAATCATCAGGCATTCAGAGACAGGGTCTTGCTGGATGGCCAGCGTACCGAAGGGTGCAGGAAACCTGTTGCAGTAAAGCCACATCTACC
>JAHJRI010000324.1 GCA_018830885.1 bacterium
GTCCGAAATCCCAACTGTCTGAGGACATAGTCCGAGTTTTGGGATTTCAACGAAATGAGTTCTAGATCATCTTTAAACGAGTCTCTGTCTGAAAGCTGTTTGTACCAGACACGGATGGTTACAGAAACCTATTCTCATGCTTCGTTGTAACCTGCTGGTCATGGGTGGTTGTATGAGAATAGCAACCGGAAGCGAGTTGGGGTTTCAGCGGAACGAGCTGCGATACCATTCTCATGTTTCGTTGTGCCCCCAGCGGGCATGTGCGAGACTCGCAGCATTGAATCGTGCAATCCATGGAGATTCTGGAAACCATCCGTGGCTTCCAGGGTCCTTGAAACATCAACCATTTGATGTTAAGTGTATTTTAATTCCTCAAAGCCCCTTTGATCTTTCATTCAAAGTAACCGACCGGGGAAAACAGGGGTCAACAGGCATTCAGTGGCCACATAATCGGAACATTCAACCTAAAGCAGAGGAGGAGAAGATGGGTGAGGTGATTGTGATTACCGGACTGGCCCAGGGCATGGGAAGGGAAGTTGCCAGACTGCTGGCGCAAATGGGAGACAGTATTGCCGGGTTTGATATGGATGGGGAAAGCATCCGGGAACTGCGCTCGGAACTCGATATCATCGGGGGAAATCACTACCTGGAGGTTCTGGACATCAGGGATCGCAAGGGCATCCTGGAATTTCGCGACCGGGTCCTGCAGTTGTTCGGAAAGGTTGATACCGTGCTTTCCAATGTGGGAATCGGTTTTTTTGGGCCCTTTGAGGAGGTTGACCTGGAAGCCGCCATGCGCTGTTTTGAGATCAATGTCATTGGTGCATCCGCCATTTTTCAGGCCTTTATTCCCTCGATGAGGGAAAACCGCCGTGGGAAGCTGATCGCCATGTCCTCGCTGGTCGGACAGGTGCCGTTTCCCTTTGAGTCCATTTACACCGCAACCAAGTTTGCCATTGAGGGACTGGTGCAGTCGCTCCAGTATGAGGTCAGCCCGTTCGGGATCAAGATGGCGATTATTCAGCCTGCCCAGGTATCCACCAGTTTTGCCGCCAAAATTCACCAGCTGCCACCGGAAGATTCCCCCTACCGGGACCGGGCAAAACGGTTTATCGATCGGGACAATGAGCTGATCAAGGATGCCACCACGCCCTCGGCGGCGGCCAGAAGAATCCTGAAAGTACTGAAAGCGGACAACCCGAAACTTCACAATCAGGTGGATTTCATGAGCACCTTTTTCCTGTTTCTCAACAGGAATCTGCCCAAGCGGGTTCGTGACATGATTCTCCTGAACCATATGGATATCAAGGTCTAGTCGGGAAATAGAAACCAGTATGCAAACGGAGATCGAGATGGGAGTACCATTCGCCTCACCGGGCACCAACGCAGGCACCAGGGTTGACAGGCTGAGAAATCGGATCATCAATGCCCCCCAGGAGGTCTGTATTGAGCGGGCCCGCTACCTGACCCGGGCCATGGCGGAAAACTGGGACAGAGACCCGTTCACCCGCATGAGTCTGGCTTTTGAACATATCCTGCAGCACATCCGTGTCATTATCCGGGACGACGAGCTGATTGTCGGGTGCCGTACCAGTAAATTGAAGGGCGCCCCACTCTTTCCCGAAAACAAGATCCGCTGGATCGATGGTGATGTGGACAATTTTGACCGGCGGGAGGTTCAGAGAGCCCTGATCACGGAAGACGAAAAACGGGAAATCCGGGAAGAGATCGTTCCCTTCTGGGAAGGGAAAACCGTGGAAGACGCATTCGAGGCCGTCCTGCCGGACGATGTCATGGAGGATATTGATAAGTACATCTTCACCTTCATGCTTGAGATCACCTACGGCATCGGCCATTTTACCATGAATCACCGTCAGGTCCTGGCCATCGGACTGAGAGGCGTGATCGACAAGGCAAAAGCGAAACTGGCGCAGCTGGACGAGACCGCGCAGAAATCAGACCAAGGATTGTTTTACCAGGCCGTCATCCGCTCCCTGGAGGCAACGATCCATTTTGCCAGGCGCTATGCGCTTCTGGCGGCTGAGATGGCTGAAAATGAGCCGGATGAAACCCGGGCAGCCGAATTGCGGGACATTGCCAGGGTCTGTCAGCGGGTTCCTGAACATCCGGCCGCATCCTTCCACGAGGCCGTACAGTCCGTCTACTTCATTCACCTGGTCGCCCAGATTGAATCAGGAGGGAATTCGATCTCCCTGGGACGGATCGATCAACTGCTCTACCCCATGTACCAACAAGATCTGGAAAATGGCACGATCACTCCGGCAGCAGCCAGGGAACTGCTTTCCCTGCTCTTCCTCAAAACAAATGAGATCTGGAATGTCCTGGAAGAGGCTTACATTCCCGGCGGGGAGGGAACGGAGGGCAAAACGACGCAGAACGTGACCGTCGGGGGACTGGGAATGGACGGTACAGACGCCACCAACGAGCTGAGTGCGATCGGTCTGGATGCCTATGCGGACGTGCGCACCGTGCAGCCGAATTTCGGGGTCCGCCTGAGCCGTCAAACAAGCGATGCGTTCTTTCTCAGGGCGGTGGCCTATGCCAAGGACGGTGTGCTGCTGCATCTTTTCAACGATGATGCGATTATTGCCTCCCTGACAGACGCCGGTCATACCCTGGCCGATGCCAGGGATTATGGGGTCGTCGGCTGTCTGGAACCCAGTGCCCAGGGCAAGACCTTCGGTTCCACGTTTGCGGTGCAGTTTAACGGCGCCAAGTGCCTGGAGCTGGCCCTCGCCAACGGAGTGGACAATATTTTCGGGTACCTGTCAGGCATCGAAACAGGGGACCCAGCCGGTTTTCAAACCTTTGAGGATGTCTGGGCGGCCTATGACAGGCAGGTGACCCACTTCATCGGGCAGATGGTCCGGGGCATCGCCTGCCTGGATGAGGCTATTGCCCGCCTTGTTCCTTCCCCCTTTGCCTCGGCGATGATTGAGGGGCCACTGGAAAAGGGGCTGGACCTGACCCGGGGCGGAGCCGTGTACAACTCCACCGGTGTTCAGTTCATGGGGTTTTCCAATACGGCGGACAGCCTGTATGCGCTGAAAAAAGCGGTTTTTGAGGATAAAAAATATGCTCTCGGCGATCTGGCTGACTGGCTGGCGGATGACTGGATGGACCGGGATGACAAGCAGAGTTATCTCCGACATAAGGTGGCCAAATACGGAAACGACCATGACGGTGCCGATGGGATGGCTGCCCGTGTGGCAGATCACTTCTGCGAAACCCTGAGCCGCTACCGGAACTTCAGGGGTGGCGCTTTCTGGCCCGGGATTTTTTCCGTCGGGTTTCACATCACCATGGGCGCCTTCACCGGAGCCACAGCAGACGGTCGCAGCGCAGGGGATGTCTTCGGAAACGGAATCACCCCGAGTAACGGGACCACCCTGGCAGGACCCACCGCCATCATGAATTCGGTGGCCAAACTGCCACTCAGGAGAATCACCAACGGAACAAACCTGAACATGCGCTTTCAGGGCAAAACCGTCAAAGCGGACAATCTGGCGAAGCTGGTGAAGACCTACTATGAAAAAGGCGGGGTCCAGGTTCAGTTCAACATGGTCGATACGGAAACCCTGCGGGCCGCCCAGCAGAACCCGGACCCCTATCGGGACCTGATTGTCAGGATCAGCGGCTATTCAGGTACTTTTGTGAATCTGAGCGACATCGCCCAGGATGAAATTATCAGCCGTACGGCTTTTGAGATATAACGACCCGGCTGGTCCATTGAAGCTTCGCTCATCAGGAGATATGCGGCATGAATAAAGTAATGACGGCAAAAGAGGCCATCGCAACCCATGTGAAAAACGGTGATTTTCTGTTTCTGGGCGGCTATATCTGCCGCTCCCCCTTTTCCGCCATCCACGAAATTATCCGGCAGGGGATTACCGACCTGACTATTACCCGCAGCAATGCCGCGGATGATTTTGATATGCTGATCGGGGCCGGATGTGTGCGGCGTTTTATCGCCACGTTTCTGTCCCTGGGGGTTTATGGACTGGGCCGCTGTTACCGGAGATCCCTGGAACAGGGAATCCCTCACAAGATTGAGGTCGAGGAGTACTCCAATCTCTCCCTGCCAATGATGTTTCTGGCAGGGGCCATGGGCATGCCTTTTGTGCCGGTCAGGGACATGCTTGGCTCTGACTTGCTGAATGTCAGGGCCTTCATGGGGGAAAACAAATACCATATGATCGATTCTCCCTTTGATGGAAAGCCGACCCTGCTGGTGCCGGCCCTGAATCCAGATGTGGGGATTATCCATGTCCAGCAGGCCGATGAGTTCGGTAACGCCCAGATCTGGGGAATTGGCGGGGATTGCCAGTACGGGGCCAATGCATCAAAAAAGGTGATCGTCTTCTGCGAAAGACTGGTCAGCCGGGAGACCATTGGCAAGGATCCCTCCAGGACCATTGTCCCGGCTCCCAAGGTTGTGGCGGTGGTCGAGGAGCCCTTTGGCGCCCATCCCGGCTACACTCCCGGCTTTTATGATACCGATTTCGGCTACGGGTACCTGTATCAGCAGGCTTCCGCAACAGAAAAGGGGTTCAAGGCGTTCCTGCAGGAATGGGTCTACGATCTGGAAGACCGCACCGCCTATACCCAGCACTATATTAACAAACTGGGATATGCCACTTTCAGGAAGCTCCAGGCTGAATTCGACTATGGCTATCCGGTCAGTTATGCCTACTGAATCCAGGGAGCAGGCTCCTGATAAATATATTTGTACGAGAATAGCAACCCGGAAGCGACTGGTGTGGAGCCGTTTCAGTTGATTAGACGCGTTTCTAGATGATCTTGGTGAAATGGAGCGATAGAAACCCCGCCTGTCTGAGCGAAGCGAGTCGGGGTGAGAAGCGAAACTTGCAGCTTCGAAGAGCGAATTGAACCTTAGATCATCTTGAAATAAGTCTCCCAACTGAAAGGGGTTCATATCAGTCGCGGGTCA
>JAHJRI010000325.1 GCA_018830885.1 bacterium
GATATGGCCCGCTTTTTCATGGATTTCTGCCAGGATGAATCCTGTGGCAAGTGCACACCCTGCAGAATCGGAACCCGGCGGATGCTCCAAATCCTGGAGCGGATCTGTCATGGGCACGGCGAAGCGGGGGACATCGAGCTGCTGGAAGACATGGCCAAAACCATCAAAGACACGGCGCTGTGTGGATTGGGGCAGACGGCCCCCAACCCCGTGCTCAGCACCATCCGGTATTTCCGGGATGAATATATTGCCCATATCAGGGACAAGAAATGCCCGGCGGCAGTCTGCAGCGATCTGTTCACGAGTCCCTGTCAGCATGCCTGTCCTCTCGGAATGGATATCCCTGCCTATACCGCTTTGATCAGGGCCGGTGAGATTGACGACGCGTATCGAATTCTGAAACGAACCAACCCGTTTCCCGCCATTTGCGGCCGTGTCTGCGGGCATCCCTGCCAGAGCAAATGCAGGCGGGGTCAGCTGGATGAGCCCTTGGCCATCAAGCATTTGAAACGGTTTATCACCGATACTGCGGAGCGACCCAAGGTTGACCCCATTCCGGTCACCCGGGTTGAGAAAATCGCCGTGGTGGGCGCGGGCCCTTCAGGGCTGTCGGCTGCCCTGGAACTCAAGAAAAGGGGCTATGCCGTGACGGTTTTCGAATCCCTGCCGGAACCCGGCGGCATGCTGCGGTGGGGAATCCCGGAATATCGCCTGCCCCGGAACATCCTCAAAGATGAAATCCAGGACATTCTCGATACCGGGGTCGAACTGAAAACCGGCACCCGGGTGGGCAGGGAGGTACCGTTCGCCCAATTGCTCAGCACCTACGATCATATTTACCTGGCGGCCGGAGCCCAAAAGAGCAGCCCCCTGGGTGTTCCCGGCGAAGAAAGTGTCGGGGTACTGCCGGCTATTGAGATGCTCAGGGATATCAATCTGGGACGGAAGGTCCGGTTTGGCAAAAAAGTGGCGGTGATCGGGGGCGGAAATTCGGCCGTGGATGCTGCCCGCACCGCCATCCGGCATGATACGGAGTCGGTGACCATCTATTACCGCAGGGAACGGAACGACATGCCGGCCCTGGCAGAGGAGATCAAGGCCGCGGTCGATGAAGGTGTGCACCTGGAATTTCTGGTGAGTCCGGCCCGGGTGCTCTCAAGCAAAGGCAAAGTCCGGAAACTGGAACTGGAACGGATGGTCCTGGACCAGTTTGACAACAGTGGCCGGAAACGCCCGAAACCCATAGAAGGTTCGGAATTTCAGGTGGAGGTCGACACTGTCATCGTGGCTGTCGGGCAGCAGACCGATCTGGACTTTCTGGCAGAACAGTCGGTGGCGCTTTCCCATGGGCTTATCACGGTTGATACCACCTGCAAAACATCCCATCCCAGAATCTGGGCAGGCGGTGACGTGGTGACCGGTCCAGCCATGGTGGTCGATGCCATTCAGGCCGGTCAGAAAACGGCTGGCGCCATAGATGAGGCGATTCGACAGGCCAACGGAGAAAAACCATGGGTGGCACCATCGGAAGATCCCATTTTTATTCCCACGGAAATTGAGACGGAACCCGTCACACAGATGCAGATCCCGGTGCTGGAACTGGATCCATTGAAACGAAATCACACTTTTTTTGAAGTCGAACTGGGTTACAGCGCTGAGATGGCCATGTCTGAAGCCAGTCGATGTCTGAGATGCGACGCCGGTCATTAAGCTGATACCGCAAACACCATCATCAAGGGGCGGCCATATGATTACGCTAACCATAGATAACCAGGATGTTCAAGTCCCCGAAGGGACGACCATTCTCGAAGCGGCACGCAGTGCCGGTATTTCTATCCCGACACTGTGTGCGCTGCCTGAGATCCATCACACACCCGGTGCCTGCAGAGTCTGTGTTGTCGAAGTGGATCGCAGTCGGACGCTGGTGGCATCCTGTGTCTATCCCGTAGCCAACGGGATGAAAGTCAAGACCCATTCCGCCAGAGTAATCAAGGAGCGTCATGATATCGTCGAGTTTTTGCTGTCCGACCACCCCCAGGACTGCAACACCTGCCAGAAGACAGGCAATTGCGAACTGCAGGCGCTTGCCGAACTGATCGGTGTCCGGGAAGTTCGTTTACCGCGAACCGATTTTTCGGGGTGGGTGATTGACGACACCTCCCCGGCACTCGTCAGGGACGCGTCCAAATGCATCAACTGCCTGCGTTGCGTGACAGTCTGCGCTGAAATACAGGGTGTTCACCTGCTCACGCCGGAGGGCAGGGGGTTCAATTCCAAGGTTGTGCCGGCCATGCATATGAATCTGGCTGATTCCACCTGCACCTATTGTGGCCAGTGTGCGGTAGTCTGCCCGACGGGGGCAATTATGGAAAAGGACGATACCGGCATCGTGTGGGCCGCCCTCAATGATCCCGACAAGGTGGTGGTGGTCCAGGAGGCTCCGGCTATCCGCGCCACACTGGGAGAAGAGTTTGGATTGCCCCCGGGAACCCTGGTCACGGGAAAGATGATTGCAGCCTTGAGACGCCTGGGATTCGACCGGGTATTCGATACCAACTTCACGGCCGACCTGACGATCATTGAGGAGGGGAATGAACTGCTGCAGCGGGTAAAAAACAACGGCGTGCTGCCGATGATCACTTCCTGCAGCCCCGGGTGGATCAAATACGCCGAGCATTTCTATCCTGCTCTGCTCCCCCACCTGAGTACCTGTAAGTCTCCCCAGCAGATGTTCGGAGCACTGGCGAAGACATATTACGCTGATTTTGCCGGAATCCCGCCCGAAGATCTTTTTGTGGTGTCTATCATGCCCTGTACTGCCAAGAAGTTTGAGGCGGCCCGGCCTGAGATGAACGCCTCCGGGTATCGGGACGTGGATGCGGTTCTGACGACCAGAGAGTTGGGTCGCATGATCCGACAGGCCGGTATTGATCTCAAAACCCTGGCAGATGAGCCTTTCGACGCACCCATGGGACAGTATACCGGCGCCGGTACGATTTTCGGAGCTACGGGCGGGGTCATGGAAGCCGCCCTGCGAACCGTTTACGC
>JAHJRI010000326.1 GCA_018830885.1 bacterium
ACAATAGCGGGCGGCCAAGGGTACAGCCGACGTGGTCGGCTATCTAATGCCCAAAGAAGCCCAGCAGGCTGTGTTTTTCAAGGCCAACAGCCTGTGATAACCGGATAGGCATGGAAGGAACATACCTTAAGCTGTCTGTCAGCGACACCGGTTGTGGCATGACAGCTGAGGTCAAAGAACGCATCTTTGATCCGTTTTTCACCACCAAAGCCGTGGGAGAAGGTACGGGTTTGGGGCTTTCAGTCGTTCACGGGATTGTGAAAAACCACAATGGGCTGATTCATGTTGACAGTACACCCGGAAAAGGAACGACATTAGATATCTATTTTCCAATTGTCAAAAACGGTTCATCAATTTAAATAGAGCAAAAAGACAATCGAAAACCATCTTAATTAATTGATATTTTGTTGACTCTATAAGCAATGGGGACAGGGTGAAAAGCATACTACTCATTGAAGATCATCCCTCACATCGAAAGATGCTCAGTACGGTATTAAAGAGGGCCAAGTACGAAACGCTGGAGGCCTCCAACGGCATTGAAGGCTGTCAAATGTATCGCCAGCATCCATGTGATTTAGTCATCACAGACATTTGCATGCCGGAAAAAGACGGAAATGATGTCATTGAAGAGCTCAAAACGGAGTTCGCCGATGTAAAAATCATTGCCATTTCCGGTGGTGGTTTTTTCCGGGGTGAAGTTGTTCTGGACATTGCCAAATCACTCGGGGTTGATGTCACATTGCAGAAACCGATTAAAATGAAACAACTGCTGAACAAGGTGCATGAGTTAATCGGCGAATGAACCGGCACTGGCGAATGGTCTATCAAAGATCGCCATATCATGCAGGCCACGGCAGGCGAAAGCAGAGAAGAAAATAAAGAAGGAAGAAACCCATGCACATACGCATATCAACGTTAGCTGAGAATTCTGCAAGCCGGCTGGGACTGCTTGCAGAATGGGGACTCAGTATTCTGGTGGAGACGGATGACACTACCATCCTGGTCGATACCGGAACCAGTATGGTGACCGCCGCCAATGCCAGGTTCATGGGGGCGAACATCCAGGGGATCGACAGGATTATCTTCAGTCACGGACATGCAGATCACACGGGTGGCCTGGTGGACCTGCTCAAGCTTGCGGATCGGACCGAATCACCCGTGGAGATCATTGCACACCCGGATATCTGGGCGCCCAAGTTCTGGCGCACGGAAAACGGGCGTCCCTACCGCTATGTGGGCATCCCGTTTACCCGTAAACTGGCTGAAAGCCTGGGAGCGTCTTTTCACCTGACACCGGATCCAGTCTGGATTACCGACCGGATCGTCACCAGCGGCGAAGTCCCAATGGTGACAGACTTTGAAGAAATCGATGCGGGCGCCTGCGTCCAGACCGATGAGGGGTATGACCCCGATCCGCTGAAGGATGATCAGTCTCTGTTTATCAGGTCTGACAAAGGACTTGTCATTGTTTGCGGCTGCGCCCACCGGGGGATTGTCAATACCATTACCCATGCCCGGCAGCTGACCGGCTGCCGGGACGTGTACGCGATCATCGGGGGAATTCATCTCTTCAGTGCATCAGAGCACCGCATTCAGCGGACCCTCGAAGCGATAAAGCGTCTGGATGTGAAACAAATAGGGGTGTCCCACTGCACCGGCCCCATTGCCAGTGCCTTTCTGGCTCATGCGCTGGGCGACCGTTTCTTTTTCAACCATGCGGGCACCATCACGGAATTTGATCTCTAGAGCAGTTTTTTAACCGCATATCTCAGTAAATACCCTGACGAAATTTCCACCCATAATCCTTGCGATATCTTCGTCTCCGTATCCCCTCGAGACCATGCCTTCTACAAGGTTTGGAAAGTTCTGATAGGTCTCAAAGCCGACGATTTTATCAATAAAACTGGCCTTGTGATCCGGCCGAAACCCCAGCGCATCCATGAACTCTCCCATCCGGGCGGCCACGGCCGTTGGAAGCGAGTGCCCGAAAAAATCCGTGCCGATGCCCACATGTTCGATACCGACCAGATTCACCAGGTAGTCCAGGTGATCCAGCCAGTCGGAAATCGTGGTTTTCGGGTTGGTCGTCAGAAACCCGGCCAGGGCGAGGAGCCCCAGATATCCGCCGTTATCGGCAATGGCCCTGAGAAGATCGTCATCCTTGGCGCGGTCGTGCCTGGAAACAGCTTGAGCGAATGTATGGGTCGCCATGATGGGTTTTGTTGACGCCTTGACAGCGTCCCGGGAAGTGACCGAGCCGCAATGGGACACATCGACCACAATCCCAAGCTCATTGAGCTGCTGCACCACCTGGTGTCCGAAATCGGTCAGCCCGCCATCCTCTGCCGCTGTGCAACCGGTACCGATGGGGTTCTGGTCGTTCAGTGTCAATTGCATGATCCGGACACCAAACAGGTAAAACTGCCTGATCAGGTCCAGGTTTTCCCCGATCGGCTTCAGGTCCTGAAAATTCAAAATAATGCCAATCCGCCCATCCTGCCTGGCTTTCCGGATATCATTTCCGGTCAGGATTTTCGTCAGGAATTCGGGACGGTGATCGAGAATATGGGTCATGTACGCCAGGTTGTGCACCACGCCTTCCATGGAGTATGGCTGTGCATGAATGGGCCCGATGGTCCAGCTGACGCAGTCAACGCCGGAGGCCTTCCAGGCGGATTGGTACTGGGCGAAATACGAATCATCGTCAGCAACTCTGTCAGCCCAGCGGAAGATCAGTTTCTGAACGACATCCCAGGGATTGTCACCCACAGCTATCATGGCCTCGCTTTCCGCGACAAGATCGTCGCTCCAGACAAGCGGGCCATGGCTCAGGGAATCAACGATCAGGTTGCTTTTAATCAGTTCTTTCGTTCGTTCACGGATATCAGCCATAGTTCATCTCCAGGAAATCAATATTAGGGGAATACGATACCGGATGTGATATGATGGATGAATGGGCTTCTCCACCATGAATTCAACATGTCGAAACTATCGCAATCCATCCTGGAAATCAATCCTGAAAAATACGGCCCGGGAATCAAGCAAAGGGAAAAGTTTTCCAACCTGCTGTTGACTTTTTCCTTGGTTTTACTGTTTCTTCCCTTTATTTCTCCTGTTTCACAAGTGACCCATTTAAATCACGCCGGATTCTCTCAACGCTGCAATCTGCTCTTCGCTCAATGACAGCATGGTTGTCAGTATGGTATCCGTATCCGCCCCCAGAACTGGTCCGGCCGTGTCTACCCTGGTCGGTGTCCGGGAAAGCTTGATGGGGCAGTTGACAATCCGGTGCCGCCCGGCCTCCGGATGGTCCACCGTCACGATCATTTCCCTTTCCTGGACCTGTGGGTCCTCCACGAGATCCGCCATATTATTAACAGGGCCGAACATGACCTGACTTGATTCAAAGGCATCGGCCCATTCCTGGTAGGTTCTGGAACGCATCAAGGTGTTCATGTCCCGGTTGAACTGATCGATGTTTTGCAGACGTCCCTGTTGGGATCCATATAATTCATGGTCAATCCATTCTTCCATTCCTGCGGCTCTGCAAAATTTCGCCCAGAGGCTGTCGGAGTATGCAATGAGCACGATCGGCCGGTCCCTGGTTTCGTAAACCTGGAACGGCGTGGCAAGCGGATGACGGGAACCCAGCGGTTTCGGAATTTCGCCGGTTGCCATATATCGGACCATGGCGTTTTCAGCGAGGGCAACCTGGCTGTCCATCATGGCAACATCAACCCATTGTCCCTTTCCGCTGACCTGACGTTCCAGCAGGGCTGCCTGTATACCGATGACGCCATACAGTCCTGCCGCCATATCCCCAATGGAATATCCCACCCTGACAGCTGGCGATCCTTCTTCTCCGGTACCGGTGAGGCTGACAACGCCGCCCATTCCCTGAGCCAGCATATCGTATGCCGGACGTTTCGCGTAGGGACCGGTCTGTCCAAAACCGGATATGGACGCATAGACGATCCGGGGATTGATCTGCTGAACAGTCTCATAGTCCAGTCCGAGGCGTTCCATAACTCCCGGCCGGAAGTTTTCAACCAGAACATCCGAATTTTTAATCAGCTCAATGGCGATCTGCCTTCCTTTTTCATTTTTAAGGTCCAGTGTGAGGCTTTTTTTACCTCTATTGACGCTTAAAAAGTAGCTGCTGACACCGTTGATCCGGGGAATGCTCACGCGGGTTTGATCTCCGGTACCCGGGGTTTCCACTTTAATCACCTCGGCTCCCAGATCTGCCAGCGTCATCGTCGCATATGGTCCCGCCAGGGCCCTGCAGAAACTCACTACCGTGATGCCGTTCAATGGTCCATTCATTTTTTTTATCCAGAATGAAAATTACTGTTGGTTGGTGCGATACAGCCCCCCTTTACCATAGAATTCCTGTCTTTTGGAAACGTACAACCCTCCGTTTCTACTCCGTTATTGCAGCTTCCACTCACGCAAAATGCAGGGTTTCATCCGGTTGAAGGCAAGAAACAAGATGATTCATCCATTATCAGGATCCGGTGAATATCGGCGCTCTTTTTTCCCTGAACGCGGATTTGGCCTCCTCATGGTCATTACTCGTCGCTGCTTCGATTCTGAGTGCATTGAACTTCTCGATGTCTTCTGTTGCCAACTCTGGGTATTGGGCAATTCTGTTCATCATTAATTTTGATCCACGCAGCGACAGCGGCGCACACCGAACCACCTCCTTCGCCATTTGATACGTGTAGTCCTCCACCTGGTCCGGTTCCACAAGATGGTTTACCATGCCCATCTGCAGACAATCCTGGCTGTCATATGACCGACCGGTCAGAAAAATCTCCATGGCCGTGCTGAACCCCAGGACCGCCATGAACCGTTTGAAACCCTGATGACTCGACAGCAGTCCCATACGGGAGGTAGGGATTCCCACCTTGACCGTTTTTGAAGCAATGCGGATGTCACAGGACATCGCCAGAACACACCCCGCTCCCAGCGTATATCCATGCAGCATGGCAATCACTGGAAACGGATAATTGATAATCGCTCTGGAAGCTTCACCGGGATCCGAAGATCGCCGTGCAGCTGAACGGGTGTCCCGGGAAGGCATGGCGGTGATATCCGCCCCGGCTGAAAAAGCCTCTTCTCCACTGCCCCGCAAAACCACCACCCGAATACGGCTGTCGTCCGACAGAGCTTCAAAGGTTTGCGTCAGCATCGCCAGACAATTGGGCGTCAACGCATTACGCTTGGATGGATTGTTGATCGTTAACGTGCAGATCGCCCCATCCTTTTCAATGATCAATTCTTCCGTGTTTTTCATCCTGCAATTCAATAAGGTTTCAGGCAGACAGGAGACCTTAGCAGCCGTCCCGGAGTGTTTTTGTCAATGGTGCTAAAAATAAACATGTCAACCAGGCCAGCAGGCCCTGTTGGGCGCAACAAATGGTGAAAATGAATTGGAGGACATGGTCTATGATGTATTTTCATACAAACCATCATGCCCCCGGGGGCACAACGAAACATGAGAATGATATCGCGGTGTTGACCCACGACTGATATGAACCCCTTTCAGTTGGGAGACTTATTTCAAGATGATCTAAGGCTCATGTCGCAGAAACCCCAACTCGCTTCGCTCAGACAGGCGGGGTTTCTGCCGCTCCATTTCGCCAAGATCATCTAGAAACGCGTCTAATCAACTGAAACGGCTTCACACCAGTCGTTTCCGTGATGCTATTCTCATACAAACTATCATGCCCTGTCGGGCCCAACGAAACCTAAAAAACCGTCTGCAGCGCGGGTCGGAAAACAGGGGGCCCAAATCATCCTGTGAGGCACATCAGATCCTGCAGGTATCCGATCCACATCCCAGATCATTGTTCGATTCTGCTATCAATCGATTGAAATCATTTGGCAGATCGATTTTCCGTCCCAGAACATTGGGGCTGTATCCCTGCAGCCAGAAACTGTTGGTCGGATGTTCGCCACCGGCACAGAAGATAATTAGATTGTCCGCATGAGCTGTGATGGGCCAGGGATCGAGATCACGGCTCGCCAGTGTGACCGGATCAGAATCAACCTCCAGCCAGGAAAAGGCGCCCGAGCGTTTCATCAATTCCATGGGAATTTTTGAATGTTCCCAGAGAAATTTTTTCATGGACGGTTTTGTCCATCCCATTTTTGTCATCCCATGTGCAACCACCTGAGGAATCATTAAAATTCCGGGTGTTCCCCTTTCATAACCGACCAGATTGGCAACATTCGGGGTTCGCATAAAATCGGCCATTCGATGCATTCCCTGCAGTGCATCTTCTTCAGGTGTTTCCTTTTTTGCGCCACGTCTCCGGATATTGGCCACTCCATTGGCAAAGGCCAGCGAAATAGAGTTTATCCCCGGCCCGTATCCATGGCGGTCTGTTCCATGAGCCGGCCATCCTTCAGGTAAACCGTCATCATCTTCTGCAACCACCACGTTTGTATAGCGCATGGCACCGTAGTTCGCCATGGAGCCAATTCCCGGTAAGGCGCCACCCAGATTCTGCTGCATCAGATGCAATGCTCTTCCGATGCTCGCCCCGGCCGGTCTCTGGGGATCCGGACCGAGACAGCCAAATGTTGAACTCAGCCGTATCTGTTTCGTAATCGGTCCATTCACCATGACCACCGGAAAAGCGCTCCCTGAAGCGGCCTGAAGGTGAGCCGCCCCGGAAAGAGGATCAAGAAAAGCAGCCACAGCGGCAAACAGCACCGGCAGGTATTCAGGTCGCCCTCCTGCCATTGCCAGCGCAATCGCACAGGATTCCACCGTCACAACACCCCCCCTGGGTGGAAATTGTCCGATTTTTTGATCCCGGGAGCACGTGGCGCCTTGAAGAATCCAATCCACTCGCTCAGCAGTCGCCGGGAACAACGGTAAGCCATCGCCCCACAAATTTGCTATAAACAGGTGATTGGCCCTGATCAATGCATCTTCAAAGGTGGGGCCTTCTATGGTGATCCGGGGGTTTGATGTCGACTCCGATCTGTCCCGTTCGGGCTTCCACCGGGTCAACCCATCGTAGAATTCATGACGGCGATTTCGGATCGGCTCGATATCACTGCCAGGCAGAAACAGATCCATCGGAAATTCGATCAAAGCAGCTTCCGGAGCAAGCCCGATTCCTGACAGGGCGTTCCTGACAACGCCGACAAAATCGGTGCGCGTCAACGTCACCGTTGGGATACCGGATCCTTCCATTCTGGCGACCGCCCGGCCGCATGCAGTTGCGCACGACCCTCAGGCAGCGTTACCGATGATGACGGCATCGACGCCGATTTCCTTCACTTTGTCAACGATTTCCCGGCTGGCGATCTGGGATACACCCTGGGGAAATGTGTCGAGTGGAAGGACGTCACACTCTGGAAAGTCCGCCTGCAGGCATTCCCTGATAAAGGGTAACGTGCGGTATGCCTGCCATTGATCATTGCTTAACAGTCCGATCCGTTTGCCATCAAGGGTGTCCAGCCGGGGGGCATGGGACCGGGTTACCTCTGTGACACCGGATGGATCAAAGAAAGTCAGATGAACCATATCACCCCTTCAGTCTCATTGATTCCAGCAGTTGTTGCGCCCGCTGAAGGTTGAAAACACCGCATTGACAGGGGCGAGCCAACTGATACGCGCCCTCTTCAGGAGACATCCGATCCAGTTTGATCTCCGTGAGCACTTTCTGAATCAGGTTGAAAGAGACCAGCCCGTGCCCGCACAGCGTGTTTATTTCTAAGACCTCACGGGACGGCAGGAGCTCGGTTCGGCCGAAAATCCCCAGGGATTGTTCGGCACTGTGGCGAGTGATACCGGCATCCCGACAGCACTGCTGCACGTCGTCCATCAGCCCACTGATATTGATTGATATTCCCAGATCGGCGGCCACCAGCGCTTTAATCACAGAACCCAGCGTTTCCACATCACCATAAACCGCTGTCAGCGCAATGCTGTCTTCCATCTCTTCTGCCATACGCCGGGGATCGATGCCTCTCAAGGATCGATTCTCATACTTCCCCATATTGATTGGATGATGGCTGAGGCAGATATCCGTAAACGTTTTCAGCTTCGAGACCAGCTCCTCCAATGAAAACATGTCTCTTTTGGGCAGGGCGAATACCACAAAGTCCTGTTTCAGTGCCTGGGAAGAGCCCTTACGATGCAGTGTATTGGTCATTTTGAATCTCCCATAAACAGGGGGCGTCCCAGCCCCAGGTTTGTTTTTCCGTTCAATGAGGCCAAAAAACCGGCATCTTGACAGGCTTTTTCATGGGGCATGGTCCCATCATCTTCACATCTGCTGGATACCCCGACACTGATGACAGTATTCAATTCGCCGGCTGTTTTTTTCACCATCTCCAATACCCCGGGCAGCTGTCCAAGAGGGACCTTGAACTCAATGATGGCGGAAAGTACTTTCTCCCCGAGGACATCCCGGCGAAAAGCTCCCGTTTTGGGATTCTCCATGATTCCCGTAAGCGGATTATTGGATTCAAATTCGATTTTCAGCGTGGCAAGAGCCCGCGTCATGATCTCAATATCCGAAAGGAAACAACCGGTACCGGGTCTTCCCAGGTCGATGACCACACCGGCGTGACCGGGGCCGATGCGACCCGTGATATCATTGGTTTTGATCTCTTCGGTACCTCGACCGGCCAGTTTGGTTTCTCCGTGGCTGACCGTGGGATCGCTGAAAGCCCGGCGAATCAGGCGAGGCCATTCAAGATCCGGCGGCACCAGCGCGCCTGTCGGACAGATACCCATGGGGGCGTTGTACTGCAGTCTGAATCTGTGCAACCATCTGCGGACGGTTCGCACCAGCATGGGCCGTCTGCCTTCAGGGACACAGCAGCGATAACAGGTATTGCACTCCACGCACTCATCTTCATTGACAACGGCCATGCGATTCTCTATGCGAATGGCACCCATTGTACAATAGGGCAGACAATTGCCGCATCCCACACATCTGTCCTCATTGATTTTCATTTATTTCTCCGATGAAATCAGCCTGTCAAATGATCAATTCCGCCAGAATTCCGGCTGGTTGAATGAAACAAAAATTCTGGGGGTTGTCTGAACAGAAGTTTAAGGAGGTCCTGTTCCTACGTATTGGATGTCTGCCGCTTCCTTTTAAATATGACTTTTTCTTTGTACAGGGCTTCAATCTCATGATCTGAATATCCTAAAACGTCCGCAAGAATTTGGTCATTGTGTTCTCCCAGTTCCGGAAAACGTCCCGCCTCTTGGTCCTCCTGAACATTTTTTATTTTGACCGGATTTCCAGCCACCTGAAAGTCCGGTATCCCTGAAATGGGCACCAGCATGTGTCGTGCGCGAATTTGATCAAATTCAAACAGATCATCGATCTTGTTTATCCTTGAACATGGAATACCAGCCTTTTCGATCCTGTCGAGCCAGGTGGTGGCTGACTCAGAAGAAAATACGGTGTCGAGGATCTTCTTTAGTGCTTCGGCATTGTTTGTTCGTGAGTAGTTGTCCTTAAATCGGTCATCTTCTATCAGCTCAAGACGGCCGATCACCTCACATAACTGTTTAAACAACCCATCGTTACCGGCTGCAACGATGATTTCAGTATCTGCGGTTTTAAAAGCGCCAAAGGGAGTTATAGACGGATGACGGGTTCCAATTGGACCGGGAACTTTATGATCGACCTGAAACCGGGCAATGGCGTTTTCAAGAATGGCCACGCTGCTATCCAGCATGGCAACATCAATCCGGCCACCCCGGTTGATGATGCCGCGGCGGTAGAGGAGCGCAAGCACACCGACAGCTGCAAAAACCCCGGCCATAATATCAGAAATCGAAGTCCCCACGCGCGTGGTTTCGCCACTTTCACTCCCCGTAATGGATATCAATCCTGACAACGCCTGGATGATCATATCAAACGCAGGGTTATTCGACATCGGCCCCGTTTCTCCGAATCCACTGACACCCGCATAAACCAGTTGTGGATTCAATTCACTGATTTTATCTTCAGAAAATCCCAATTCTGCAAGCGTCCCCGGACGAAAGTTTTCAACCAGGACATCAGAATTTTTAATTAAACGGGACAGAATCTCCTTGCCCTGATCGGATTTCAGATCAAAACTGAGTGATTGTTTGCCGGCATTGACGGATAAAAAATATGAGGATACATCCCTATTTTCACCCAAAAAAGGTCCGATATACCTTGCAAAATCGCCCAGCTCTGGACGTTCTATTTTTATGACAGAGGCCCCTAAATTCTTGAGTACAAGAGAACAATAGGGACCTGCCAGAATATGCGTCATGTCTAAAACACGAATCCCTTCCAGGGGTTTTTGATCCATTACGTTATCCGTTAATTAGATGTGAACAACCGGTTAAACCAATTTGTATGAAAAACACTCACCACTGAGACACGAAGATCACGGAGGAACACAAGCTGAGCTATTTCTTATCCTCCGCTGTGACCCGCCGCCATGCGGACAATGATCCAGTTTCTAAAACCCCGGACCCGGCAGTCTGACCGGTCACCCGGGATTTAAGTACATAATGCTGTTATAATGTCATTACCAAATCCTGGATCTGACCTCTTCTTCATCAATATCTCTGAGTTTTATTAGTCTCTTTTGAATTCCACAGCGTCGCGGTAAAGATGAACCGGGAAACGGTTGAAAGACACCTGCATCACCTGGTTATTTCGTGAATAGTAGATGCGTTTTTGAACCAGAATATCCTGCCCCACTGCGACATTAATTTTATCTGCCAGAACCTGGTTGACCTTTTCAGTATAGGTGAACTGTAACACTTTTTTGACGAGTTCTTCAGCGACTGTTTCAACTGTTTGAATAAAGAGATACCCTTTAAATTGGTCAATATTGATCTTTTCACCAATTTCCTTTGGTATGTATGCCTGAAACAATCCCTTACTGCCATCCCGCCAGGACCTGATTCCTTCAACAAGATAGACCTGTTCGGGTTTTGCGGCCTTCATGTCTTTCACAAGCCAGTTTTCCTGCCGAACCAGGGTTTTTTGCTCCAGCTTTAAGGTGGTACCGGCTCCGAGGTTAAACATATCATCAACCGAGCCCTTTAAGTTAAAAGACCAGAGTTTTGGATCATATTTAACAAAGGTTCCCCGGCCCTGCTCCCTGAAAATCAACCCATCCCTTTCCAGGGAAGCCATGGCATTGCGAACCGTCGTCCGGCTGACATGGTGTTCTTCGCAAAGTTCCCTTTCGTTTGGCAGGGCTTTGGATAGTTCAAATGCGCCGCTGATGATCTTTTTTCGTAAGATCTTTTCCAGCTGGTAGTATTTCGGTATGATGTCTTTTTCTATTGTCATTGTGCTGTCTCTCTGCTGAAGACAAAAACCAGGGTGCGTGTGACCAAACCAGGCTGAAATGCGATTCCGGGCAAGATTGAATGAATCCGACTGTCTCCTGTCAAGCTAATCGGTTGCATCTGAATTGTCAAAACGTCATGGATCACCCATGGGGATGTCCTGCAGGCCACTCATCCAGAAACAGCGGTCGAACCTTCCCCCTGGGACTATACCATTGCAAATCCAGGATGAGTGCCTGTGATGACCCATTTGTGACAACAGATCAATGAAAACGGATGGGTTTCCCCTCCAGACGGGCCTGTCTGTTTTCATTGGCCACGGCTAAGATCTTTTCCCAGAGCTGTTCGCCCTGGGAGCCGAATTTCTTGATGACCGGCTCGTAGAATACGCCTGCAAGCGATTTTGTCCAGACTTTATACTCAGCCTCGGTCCACTCATGATATTCCTTAAAGTTCTTTTTGTGCTCAGCCTGGATCTTGGCGATAATATGCCGGGCGTCATTATATACGTATTCCGGCATTTCCCGGCTGACTTTTTCAAACGCGGCCTTCACTGAAGCGGGTAGTTCGTTCCATCTCTGGAGGTTCATGGAGACCATGGCGCCATTTCCACCAGACCGGCTGTAGGTAATTGCGTTTGCTATTTCCCACATTTTCAGGGCTGAAACGGTGGCCATGGATGTATAGGCGCCGTCGACGATCCCCTTCTGCATGGCCATATAGGTCTCAGCGGCTGAGATGGAGACGCCGGTTGCCCCCCAGTGCTGCAGAATTTTGGCCGAGGAACCCGGGGCGCGGATCTTTAATCCTTTGATATCATCAAAGGTTTTAAACACCCTCGGTCCAACGAGAACCTGCGGTTGCAGAAAACCGGACCAGCCGAGAAACTTGACACCGTCTTTGTTTAAAATCTGGTCGATCTCGTTTGCCAGACGCGAATTGATCACCGCCGAATCCCCTATTTCCCAGAAGGTCGTTTCGTGAAGCATTGTCAGGAGCGGCATTTTTCCGGCATAGTAAGCAGGGATGAGCGCGCACATGTCGATTGTGCCCTGTATCAGCGCTTCGTATTGCTGACGGGCCTTTACCAGCTGCTGGGCCGGATACAGCGTTATCTCGACCTGATTGTTCGTTTCCTCCGCAATGCGTTTAATATAGTACCGCCAGTAATTATTGCGATAATCGTTGGGAGACACATATTCCGACCAGCTCAACTTGATCGGAGATGCCGCATATACCATGGACCCTGTCCCCAGAACGATAAGAGAGAAGGTCAAAAGACATTTGAACAGACGCAAAAGTTCTTTTTTCATGTTAAATCTCTTCTAAAAGGGTTTGGAACAAGCGTAACCGTGACTATGACATCATATTGGGCAGGAGCATAATCACATTTGGAAATATCATCACAATGACAATGGCCAACATGTACAGAAGAACAAACGGAAAAGCCCCGGTAACAATTTCTCTCATGGAGACATGGCCGGAGGCGATGCCTTTGAGTACAAATAAATTGAATCCGACAGGCGGGGTGATGGTTGCCGTTTCCAGCATCATGACACAGATAACACCGAAATAGATGGGATCAAATCCCATCTCCATGGCTAGACCTCAGCCGAAAAGCTATTTACCAAGAATAACATATGGTTAAAGGGAGCATTTTTGTGTTTTTCTCTAAAACCCCTCAATCAGGGGACTGAGAGATGGTTCTTTTTCAATTGTGGTCCAAAAAGAGACAACGGCG
>JAHJRI010000327.1 GCA_018830885.1 bacterium
CACGCATCGCTCCGCTGATTAAAGAAACATCCAGGGAAGCAACCGTGGAGATAGAGATTCCCAACATGAACAGGATACTGAGACCGGGCCTGTTTATCCGTGCCTCAATCCATTTTGACACCCATGCCAACAGTCAACTGTTACCTCTGCGAGCATTAATAAAAAGGGACAACACGACCGGCGTATTCCTGGCCGACCTGGAGAACAACAAAGCGACCTTTGTTCCTATTGATGTGGGTATCATCGAGAATAATCGGGTTGAGGTCATCAAACCCAGCCTGAAAGGATATGTGGTAACACTCGGGCAACACCTGCTCGAAAACGGCTCCGATATCATGGTCCCTGGTAAAGAAGTAGAACGAGGTAAAACAAACAGCCAATAACCACGTTCATGAAACTATCACGATTTTCCGTAAACCGTCCGGTCTTTACGACGATGGTGATGTTGATTGTGTTGATCCTGGGGGGAGTCGCACTCAATCGTCTCCCCATCGATCTGATGCCGGAAATTACCTTCCCGACACTGAGTGTTATCACCAATTATACTAACGCGGGACCTGAAGAGGTCGAAGATCTTGTCACCAGTCCCATCGAAAAGGCTGTCAGTGCGGTACCGGGTGTGGAGTCGGTATCTTCCACGTCATCGGACAGTACCAGTGTCGTGCGTATCTCGTTTGCCTGGGGCACCAAACTGGAAGAGGCCGCCAACGATCTGCGGGACCGACTGGACCGGGTTCAGAATGAACTCCCTGTGGAGGCTGATCGACCCACCCTGCGCAAGTTTGACCTTGACCAGTTTCCTATTTTAATCCTTGGTATCATCAGCCAACTGGATCCCATCGAAGTTCGGAAAATCGTCGATGAGCAGATCCAGTACAGACTCGAAAGACTGCCGGGTGTTGCGGCTCTGGATACCTGGGGAGGCCTGGAGCGTGAAATACACGTCAATATTATTTCCAGTAAGGTCAAAGCGCTGGGATTGTCGCTAGGAGAAGTCATCAACAGTATTAAAAAGCAGAATATCTCCATTCCGACGGGTACCCTGCGAAAAGGAAACTACGATCTGGTGGTCAGCACCGCTGGCGAATATCGAAATCTGGATGAATTGAGAAATACGGTGGTGACTGTTCGCCAGGGCAGTTCCATTCAGTTGAAGGATATTGCCGAGGTCGAAGCATCCCACAAAAAGGTCACCCGGCTGGTCCGCATTAATGGCAAACCCGGTATTCGGATCGCCGTCCGTAAACAATCACTGGCAAATACGGTTGAAGTAGCTCGCGGGGCCTTAAAAGAACTGAAGCAGATAGACCTCGACATTCCTCAGCTACAGATTATTCCGCTGGTGGATACCTCCGATTATATCAGCCGTTCCATCACCAATGTCGGCAGAAGTGCCGGATATGGCAGTATTTTCGCAGTTCTGGTGCTCCTGTTCTTTATGGGAAATATCCGCAGCACCGCAATTATTACGACAGCCATACCCATTTCCATCATTGCTACTTTTGTCTTTATCTATTTTTCCGGTTTCACCTTGAACCTTATGTCTCTGGGAGGACTGGCGGTCGGGGTTGGGTTGATTGTCGACAATTCGATCGTGGTGCTGGAAAATATTCACCGGTTAAGAGCGGAAGGCAAATCAGCACACGAGGCTGCCATCCTCGGAGCAGAAGAGGTGACGTCCGCGATTATTGCCAGTACCCTGACAACGCTGGTGATATTTTTACCACTGGTTTTTATTCGGGGTATTGCGGGGATCATGTTTCAACAACTGGCCTATGTCATCAGTTTTGCCCTGCTTTGCTCCCTGGGGGTTGCCCTGATGTTGATTCCCATGCTGGCCTCAAGGCTGATGCGGTCTCCTATGGAGATCAGGAACGGTTCGATCTACAGGAGGCTGGCATTCAGGCTGTACAGCTTGATTTCCCAGTTTTTTACAGCCTTGGAACAGAACTATATTGCCCTGTTGGCCATTTCCCTTAGACATAAAAAAATCTCCCTGACTCTGGTATTACTGATTTTGCTCTCCAGTTTAGCCCTGGTGCCTTGGATTGGTGTGGAGTATATGCCGGCATCTGATGAAAGCGAGGTCCGGGTGGAAGTCACCATGGATGTCGGAACCAGCCTGGATGTCCTGAATCGTCAATTTGATCGCCTGGAATCCATTGCAGCGACTGCCATTCCGGAAACGCTGAATACGGTTGCCCGATTGGGAGCCAGTCATTGGCGGGGCGGCGGCTCGCATACAGGTCAACTGCAGATTACACTCAAGCCTCTCCAGGAGAGAACCCGTTCCAGCGAAGAGATTGCTGCGGATCTAAGGACAAGGTTGGATGGTATTCCCGGAATGGTGATCAGAACCAGGGCGGGTCAGGGTCTGTTCCTGTTTCGCTTGATATCCGGAAGTGATACGGAAAGTATCCAGATCGATGTCCGTGGCTATGACATAGAAACGGCCCAGCGCTTATCACTTCGTATTCAACAGATTATTGAAGAGATCCCTGGGGTTACCGATGTCCGGATGAGCCTGGAATCCGGAAGACCAGAGGAGCGCGTCTATGTGGATCGGGACCGGGCTGCCCAGATGGGGCTCAGTGTTTCCGCCATTGCTGAATCCCTGCAGACGATTTTATCGGGGACACTCAGCGGCCGGTATCGGGAAAGCGGCAAGGAATATGATATCCTGGTCAAGGTGAAGGACGGGGAGTTGTTGAGTATGGAGGAACTGATGGACCTTACGGTGATTAACGCTGCCGGCATTCCCATTGTGATGAAAAACGTGGTCAAGGTCCGTCCAAGATTGGCACCCGTACAAATCACCAGAAAAGATCAGGCGCGAGTGGTTACCATTTCAGTCAATATCGCCGAGCGGGACATGGGCTCTATCCTCAACGATATTCGACAGGCTTTATCGGGTTTGGTCATTCCCAGGGAATTCAGCCTGGCCTACTCGGGCGATATCGAAGCCCAGGAGGAAGCCTTTCAAGAGCTGCTGGTAGGGATTTTACTGGCCATCGTTCTGGTCTATGTGGTCATGGCCTGCCTCTATGAGTCAATTCGAGATCCCTTTATTGTTCTCTTTTCAGTACCGCTGGCTGTTATTGGGGTCATCCTGATCCTGTTTCTAACGGGGACCACATTCAACGTCCAGTCCTACATCGGCTGTATCATGCTGGCAGGGATTGTTGTCAACAATGCCATCCTGTTGGTGGATCATATTAATCTCCTGAGAAGACGGGATCAGGCAACCCTGACGGATGCAATTATGGAAGCGGGCAGACGACGGTTGCGCCCCATTTTGATGACAGCCACCACAACGATTCTGGGTATGTTACCCCTCTCCTTGGGTTTACTGGAAGGTGGAGAAACCCAGGCATCAATGGCCAGGGTGGTTATCGGCGGACTGGCGAGTTCTACCCTGATTACCCTGATCCTGGTACCGCTTCTCTACGCTGTTTTTGAAAAATGGTTTCCCCACAGGCTAACCGTGCCTGCCGACAACTGACGACAGCCAGGATTTCGGAAGAGGGCTATAGTTTTTTTACGGAAATCTGCGTTTTTGCGTCTGTCTGTGGTCTAGTTCCGGTCTGAGAAACCGGTTTTTTTTAAAACAGTTAGGCATTCAGGCAGCTGTTGATCTTGTTTTTTGTTGGTCATGCTTTTCTCGAGGGGGATATCATGAAAAAGATTCTCACAATGGTGGCAGGTATTGTTATCGTGGTGGTTCTTGCCATGTTTGTCAGTTACCATATTGCCATATCCAGACTTGAAGAACTGACACCGGAAGTCAGAAAAAACCTGCCCGGCGACTTCGTCTCCTTGTCGGAAGGCACGATCAGTTATTACTGGAAAGGGCCTGAAAACGGCAATATCGTTGTCCTGGTGCATGGATTTTCGACACCAAAATTTGTCTGGGACCGAAATGTGGATGCATTGACAGCAGCTGGCAACAGGGTGCTGGCTTTTGACCATTTTGGCCGGGGATTTTCGGACCGACCTGATGTGGTATATGATGCAGACCATTACAACCGGGAACTGCTCGAACTTCTGGATGCTCTGGGTGTCAGAACGCCCGTGAATCTGGTCGGGTACTCCATGGGGGGAGGAAATGTGGTCGGGTTTGCCGCTCGCAATCCAACCCGTGTGAAGAAACTGATTCTGATTGCCCCGGCAGGTTATGTTCCCCCGTACACAGGACTGGCTGCGCTTGCACTAACACCAGGCCTGGGGGACTGGCTGATGGCCATGATGGGTAAAAGTACGATTATGAAAACAGTGCAGAAAGAGGTTGAGGAGGGACGGGCATTGCCGGATATGATCGAAAACTTCGAAAAGCAGCTGAAATATCGTGGATACCTGCCGGCTTTGCTGTCAACCATGAGAAACTATCCCATGTCCGACCTTTCGGCCGACTATGAAAAAGTGGGAAGACTGGGTATTCCTGCGGTTGCGATCTGGGGGACCAGTGACTCCACCGTTCCTTTTGCCGGTTCTGAAAAAGTACTCAAGGCTATTCCGCAACTCGTATTGTATCCGATTGAAGGGGCTGAACACTCAGTGACCTATTCCAGGGCAGACGACGTGAATCGGATACTGATTTCGGTCTTAAAGGACTAGAAGCGGTTCACTCATTCAAACCGGCCGGCGTCAATCTCTATGATATCACCGTGCCGGAATGAGACCGATTGGCTTCTGAAAACAAAAACCCGGCCCTTGAACCAGCCTTTTTCTGCTATTTCAGAATCACAGATGCCCGGTTCCATCAGAATCAGTGTCAGCTGTTCCAGTTCGGGCAGGAACTGTGCGTTTTTATCGGACGGATGCAATGCGACGATGGCGACCGGATGACCGGGCAGTGGATACGAATAAAACTGATCACAGGATGTTTCTGCCCCGTGCAAAGCCCCGCCAACCAGAACCAACACACCTGCCAGCAGGATGGCATGGATCAGTCGGACTCGGACACCGTAAGGTTGCTTCTGAATTGACATACCCTGGTTGATAAAATGATTCTCCGCCGATACCGATCTGAGGGCATCAGGACCTGTATGTAATTGAACTCATTAACGACAGCCAGTCGTGGCCGTTATCACGTGGAGCGTTCTTCGCTGCGAGTCTCGCGAATTCAACTGACATCGCCATCATGGCGATGCTTAACGGCTCCTATGCTGAACAATCACATACAGGACCCGATTCCCTTCGCAGGACACATGCTTTACAATTACATTATCTTACATTTATTTCCACCACCAGTACCCCTTAAGCTGACGGCCGCTGTCAGAATGCCATACAGGAAATAGAGCGCTTATGTGAGAAGTTTCAGGGTTTCTCTGGCGATATCCAGTTCTTCATCGGTGGGGATTACAAAAATACGGGTGGCAGATCCGTCTGTCTGTATTTCTCTGGCAATATCACGTGCTGCCAGATTTTTTGTTGTATCCAGATCAATTCCCAGTTTTTCCATCCCTTCACAGACACGGCTGCGAATCTGCGGTGCGTGTTCTCCTATGCCAGCGGTGAAAACGATGGCATGCACCGTACCCAGAACGGCCAGGTATGCACCGATATATTTTTTAATCCGGTAGGTGTACATTTCCAGAGCGGTGATGGCCTGCGGGTTTCCCTGCTCCGAGGCCAGAACAATATCCCGCATGTCGTTCATCCCGCAGATCCCTTTCAGTCCGCTCTCCTTATTCAACAGGGTATTGATTTCCTCGATAGACATATCGGCGTTTGAAGCCAGAAAATGCGGAATTGAAGGGTCTATATCGCCGCTGCGGGTACCCATGATGAGTCCTTCCAGGGGTGTCATTCCCATGGAGGTGTCAACGCTTTTTCCTTTCGCGATGGCTGTAACACTCCCCCCATTGCCCAGATGAATGGTTATCAGATTCAGCTCCGAAAGGGGCTTTTGCAGCAGTCGAGCAGCTTCCCCGGCAACATAGTGATGGGATGTCCCGTGAAATCCATAGCGCCTGATTTTAAGGGTTGTATAGAGCTTATACGGTAACGCATAAAGATACGCCTTTGGGGGAATTGTGTGATGAAAAGCGGTATCAAAAACAGCCACCTGAACAGCGGAAGGAAATATGCTACGTGCGACCTGGATCCCCAGAATGTTGGCGGGATTATGCAGGGGTGCCAGAGGAACGTTTTCACGGATGGCATCCAGGACCTGATCGTCGATGATCGTCGGTTCACGAAAGGTTTCTGCGCCATGAACGACCCGGTGTCCAACGGCATCGATTTCGGAGACATTCTTGATGACACCCGTTTCAGCATGGGTCATCAGGGAGACGATGGTGTTCAGGCCTACGGTATGATTCGGGATGATCTCATCCCGCAGGATTTTGTTTTCAGAATGACCTGAAAGTACTACATAGGTATGCCGACCGCCACCGGGTTCCCCGATTTTTTCGAGGTTGCCATGCACCAGGACAGAATTGTCATCGATGGAAAAAAGCTTGTATTTGATGGAAGAACTGCCCGTATTGATGACCAGAATTTTCATGAGAGACCTTTTTCTGCTTGCGCCTGTATCGCTGTAATGGCAACCGTATTGACAATATCGGCAACCAGGCAGCCACGGCTGAGATCGTTCACCGGTTTATTCAATCCCTGCATGATTGGACCAATCGCTACGGCGTTAGTCGACCGTTGTACGGCTTTATAAGTGTTGTTACCAGTATTCAGGTCCGGGAAGATGAACACCGTTGCCCTGCCAGCAACAGCACTGTCTGGCATCTTGGCTTTGGCGACGGTTAGATCAACGGCGGCGTCATACTGTATCGGCCCTTCCACGAGAAGATCAGGCGCGAGACGATGCGCAATCTCAGCCGCTTTTTTTACTTTATCAACCTCATCACCAATGCCGGAGTCCCCGGAGGAGTACGAAAGCAGCGCAACACGGGGTTCAATACCAAAAATCCGTGCCGTTTTGGCAGATTCAATCGCAATTTCAGCCAGCTGTTCAGCTGTGGGTCTTGGATTGACTGCGCAGTCGCCGTATCCAAGTACGCGGTCCTCCAGACACATGAAAATGATACTGGACATAATGGTACTGCCTGGTTTTGTCTTGACGAATTCCAGAGAGGGGCGAACGGTGTTCAGGGTTGAATGGACAGCTCCCGATACCATTCCGTCTGCATGACCTTTATAGACCATCATCGTTCCAAAATGATTGACACCGGACATAACATCCCAGGCATTGTCCCTGGTAATACCCTTGTGTTTTCTCAGCTGAAAATAGGTCTCCACATACGCTTCAAAATATTCCGATCTGACGGGATCGATAATTTTGATACCGCTGATTGACAGGCCGAGATCCGAGATATTTTTGCTTATTGCCTGCTCATTTCCCAAAAGAATAATATCGGCAACATCTCGGTTAATTAATATTTCCGTTGCTTCCAAAATACGCTGCTCTTCACCTTCCGGTAAAACAATGGTCTGTTTGTGCGTTCTTGCCCGTTTGATCAGACCAAACTCGAACATTTTCGGGGTGACAATGGAAGTGCTGAAACGGACAATTCGCTGTCTAAGTTCGGTTGTGTCGACATTGGACTCGAAAAGACCCAGGGAAATAGCGATCTTCTTCTGATCACCAGGTGAAATGCGGGTTTTGATTTTATCCACCAGATTCGCAGTCGTGAAGGTGTCCTCCTTCACTTTTAGAATCGGTGCCAGATCATGATAACCTTCAAGAAGATTAAAAAGGGTTTCGTCCGGCTCCAGATACCCGGTCAGAATCATTCCGGCGATATTCGGCATATTCCTGGACCTAAAAGCCGCCAGAGTGCCAAGAATAATATCCAGTCGATCAATCGGTGTAATTACCAGACTGCCTTCAGTCAGCCTGGGGAGATAGTTCTTCAGGTTCATGGCTGCGACCACAAAACGTGAAACCAATCGATTCATCTGGGAGTGGCCGAACAGAACATCGGCATGAATGGCCTTCGCAATTTCCGCCATGGTCAGATTTTCCAGTGTCCCTTCCAGCGGTATGGTGTAAATCAGATCCACCTTGTTGTTGAAGCTCGCTTTCATTTGCGCCAGCAGGTCCTGCTGGAGAACGACCGGTGTTCGATTGATGATCAGTGCCAGCACATCACAGCTTTTTTCTTCAAACAATTCAAAAGCAAACCTGCAGGATTGGACCACCTCAGTGATACTGAGCTGGCGTGCATTGGCGATCATCAGCACCGGACAACCGAGATTGTTCGCAATTTCCGCATTCAGCTCAAATTCAATGGCAGAGGCCTCACCCTCAAAATCGGTTCCCAGGCAGAGGACAAAATCAAATTCACTCTCAAGGGTCTTGTATTTTGTGACAATGCCTTCCAACAGCTTTTCATGGTTTTTTGCCGCCATCAGGGATTGTGCTTCATCGGTTGTGAAGGCATACATGGCGTCATGGGGAATATCCAGCTTATAGTGACTGGAGATCAGAGAGATGGTCCGGTCTTTTTCGCCCGCCTTGACGTTAATGATGGGACGGAAAAAAGCCACCCTGCCAAGGTTTCTGACCAGGAACTCCATGATGCCAAGTGTCACAGTGGCTTTGCCGCTTTGGGGTTCGACAGCGGTGATAAACAGGTTCTTGGACATATGTTGGAACTCAGCTGCAGAGAGATAGGATAACCTCGATTTGTCCTCAATAACTAAATGTCATCCGAGAAGATCAAGGTGGCCGAAATGAGAGAAAGCATGCAAAAACTATATACCAGAATCTGCGCTTCTTGTAAGGGGGTTTTTTGGATCCTTTTTGAATGAACGATTATCTTCCGGACCATGGCTTTTTTTAATAAAGAGAAGATCAGCGCCGGGAAACAGGTGCATAACAACGGCGACAATACAGAAAACAAATGATATAAGACTGAATTTGAGAAAATAGATCTTATTTTTCATTTTTGATCAGTTCTGATAGTTTTTCATGACCGTTGAAACCATGTCCTGACTTTTCTTTTCAGCCATGAATATTCTTGTTTGGGAAATTTTTGCAATCTCAAATACTCAATATAATTCCTGAATATCTATTATAACTGGTCTTTCCATCAAAAATAGGCACCTGCTGACCGAAAGAGGAACACCTACGCTGCCGATTTTTCAGATCAGGAAAAAAATTCAAATGTTCTGCACTCTCCAGATCTTTATTTATAAGACTTCTGACGGGAAAAATCTTCTTTTTTTTTAAAAAAAAATATGCCTTTTTCAATTGGTTCGAATGGCATCTATATTCCCTGAGCGTTTTCCAAAGATGCCGAAGTGGGGGCAACCAGATGAAATATCAGCAATTAAGACGATTTAGGGAATTCCCTGGTATTGAACAATTGAAAAGCAACGGCAGTTCCTCTATGATGGAACATCGAATCAAATCTCTGGATTAGTAATTGTGATGTTTTGAATGCAGCCCATGAACAAGAAACAGACACTTTCCATCCCTTATGATATTGAAGCTGAACAGGCACTGCTTGGGGCGATTATCGAGAACAATGATGCCTTGGGCGAGATGGCAAGTATTCTGACTCCCAATTCGTTCTATAAACCGTCCCATCAGCATATATTTCGAGCCATGCTGGAACTGGTTGATCTTCAGCAGCCCATTGACGAGGTGCTTCTCGGAGACCAGCTTCGTTCCTTCAATCAACTTGAAGAAGCTGGCGGGTATGCCTATCTGGCAGAATTGGTGGAGTGTGTGCCCAGTTCCGGCAATATCATTTATTACGCAAAAATCGTTCAGGAACATGCCCTCCTGCGGGATCTCATAGCTACGACCACCGAGATTGGTCGCAAGAGCCGGGATCCGGAACAGAACATTGCTGAGCTGTTGTCAGAGGCTGAAAGCAAGATCACAGAAATATCGACTCGGTCGACAACGCGGAAATACGACCATATCAAGGACATTCTGGCCTCAAGCTTCAAAAGGCTGGAGAAGATATCCGAGACAACGGATGAAGTTACCGGCATTCCGACAGGATTTATTGATCTGGATCGTTTTACATCAGGACTGCAGAATTCGGACTTGATAATTGTAGCGGCCCGCCCTTCAATGGGTAAAACCGCATTTGCACTGAATATTGCCACTTACGTTGCCACGCGGATTGAAGAGAAGGGTGCCATTCTGGTTTTCAGCATGGAGATGTCCAAAGAGCAGCTGGCAATCAGGATGTTGACCTCGGAATCAAAGGTTGACAGTAAAAAATTGCGCGCCGGAAACCTGGAGCAGGAGGATTGGGATAAACTGGCCATGGCAACTGAAAAGCTGTCCGTGGTCCCTCTTTTTATCAATGACGCAACCAATTTGTCACCCTACGAACTGACAACCATTGCCAAGCAGCTGAATAAGGAGTTCGTAAACGGAGTTTCCCTGATTGTCGTGGATTATCTCCAATTGATGAAAGGGAATCGCTCCAATATGCCCAGGGAACAGGAAATTGCTGAAATCTCGCGCTCGTTGAAAGGTGTGGCCAAAGAACTCGATATTCCGGTGATTGCTCTGTCACAACTGAATCGAGCGCTTGAAAATCGAAGTGATAAACATCCGCAACTGGCGGATTTAAGAGAATCCGGGGCGATTGAACAGGATGCCGATATTATCCTCTTTATATACCGGGATGAGGTTTATAATGATGATTCACCGGACAAGGGAATTGCCGAGATCATCATTTCAAAACATCGAAACGGACCAACGGGTGTTATCCGGCTTGCATTCATCGGCAAATACACAAAATTTGCCAATCTCTCCAGACAGGAACCCTAAATGTCGGACGTGTATCCAGAACACCGTTTTTTCAAAGTCGAAAAGATAATTGAAAAAGTCCTGAAGCAAAACAATCTGCAGGAGGTGCTCTACTTTACAAAGATATTCAAATACTGGGACGTCATCGTCGGCAAACCACTGTCAAAAAAAGCGTATCCCCTGAAACTGAAGAACAGAACGCTCTTTGTTGGTGTGGAAGATTCTGCCTATTCCCACCATCTCCGGTTTTACGAGGCGAATATCATTGAATTGATTGCGTCTCCCGAAATATGCGGGGACGGTGCCGTGAAAAAAATAGTCTTCCGCACGGTTCCAAAACGTGTTGTGCAAAGCGTATCTTTGGAACCCATGGGGGCGGCGGAAGCATCACCCGTATTGAGTGATTTAGATAAAGCACGGGCGGAAGAGACATCACTCAAAATCAAGGACCAGCGCCTGCAAAAAACCTTCTCTCGCTATATGGCGAAAATTATTTCAAAATAGACATCTAAAGCAGAAAGGTATCCACTGACCAGGCATCCCGCAGGAAGGAAAAACAGGCAGCCATTTGCCAGAAAAAGATTCGGGCAGCATTTTCTGAATGATGAATCCATCATCGAAGAAATTATTGCAGCGGCAGGTGTTTCGCATGAGGATCATGTCATTGAAATCGGTCCGGGGCGAGGTGCCTTGACCAGGCCGTTACTCTCGCAGGGAAATTTATTAACGGTCGTGGAACTGGACTGGGATCTGGCCGCTGCTCTGAGAACCGGTTTTAAGGACAATAACAGGCTACAGGTCATTGAAGGCGATATTCTCAAAATTGACTGGAGCCAGATTCTTCATCCTGAAAAAAGGAATATCGTTGTCGCAAATCTGCCTTATAACATATCCACACCTGTTTTCTTCAAGTTTGTAAGCTACCGACGTCAACTGGATTCAATTGTCATTATGGTTCAGAAAGAGCTCGCTGAAAGGCTACTTCATTCCGGTGCGGGGAAAAAGCTGAAGGATTACGGCATCTTATCTGTTGTGGCAGGGAATACGTTTATCGTATCCAGGGTATGTGACGTGCCGGCTGCCTGTTTTACGCCACGGCCCAAAGTAGATTCTACAGTTGTCAGGCTGACGCCAAAGGAGCTCGACATCAAAGAGGAAGAGTTGTTTTTTATGTTTGTGCGCCAGGCTTTCAACAACCGGCGAAAACTGTTCGTTTCCTTTCTGAAGAGGGAGTACCCATCCCTGTTTCAATCCCTGTCGATGCAGGACCAGTCTTATCTGAGCGGCATACGTCCTGAAAACCTGTCGCCGGGACAGTTTTTAAAGTTGTTTCTGGGGCGACCACTCAAGGATTGAAAGTATCAATCCTTGAAATCATCTGCAAACACCTCTGAAAAATCCATCACTGAAAAAGGTTCCATCTTAATCCCGATGCTGCCTTTGCGGATCCAAATCTTGATAATATTAAATGCGGTTCCGTCGCTTTGAGAGACAGTCTTTACATTTTCTGCAAATACAACATCCTTGGTTTTGAATTCCAAAAATGCGCCGTTGCTTGAAAGGGGATTTAACCGGATATAGATCTTATCCGGGTTCCCTTCATGCTGCTTTGGCTGACCGACGTAGGGTATTGCCTCTTTGAGGAGACGATTGGGATCCCTGTATTTCTCCAGTTCTCTATTTTCAGAAATTACTTCAATAATATCAGATGTCAATTATCTCTCCTGGAATATTTCAAAAGCGAGTTTAGATTTAAACTGTCTGTGATATCTTTTCACTCTATGTCTGTTTTATACCATAGTGGACTTCATTCAGGCAATCTTGAACCGCCACATCCATTTCTGCTGGTGATTTCCCGGGGAATTGCCAGACCGATCAGATCGGATTCGGAATATCGATAAAATCGATTTGCAGGTCAAACTGTTCTCCAAGATGCGCTCCAAGTGCCTGAATGCCGAATTTTTCGGTGCAGTAATGACCGGCACTGATAAAATGAACACCGTGTTCGCGACTCATGGCGAAATTCTGTTCACTGATTTCCCCTGTGATAAAACAGTCTGCTCCTGCTTCAATCGCTTCCAGGAAAAAGCCCTGTGCACCCCCTGTAACAATGGCAATTTTATTTATTTTATCCGGTCCATAGGGCAAGGTCAGCGGTTGCCGGTTCAACACCTCCGCCACATGCTCAGAAACCGCATCAATGGTCCTGAGGGTCGTTGTTCCCATAACCCCTTGGGCATACTGGGGTGTCTGGGAGAATGGCTCCAGATCTACCAATCCAATTTTATCGGCCAACTGAGCGTTGTTGCCAAGCTGCGGATGAAAATCCAGTGGCAGGTGATATGCCGCCGCTGCAATACCATGATTTAGAAGAAGAATCATTTTTCGCTTCAATGGACCGCGAATGATGCGTTCATCCCGGTTCCAGATCAAACCGTGATGGGTGATGATCAGATCCGCATCTTGTTCTATTGCTTTTTCAATAAATTCCAGGGAGATGGAAACTCCAATCGCAATTTTGACGGTTTGTCGATTGTCCCCTTCGATTTGAAGACCGTTTGGACAGTAATCACTGAATTTTTCAATTTCCAGCAGGTTATCGCAATACTTGATAATTTCAGTTTGTTTCATAGGCTATCCCGAACCCTGTATTGATAAAACAGAAGAAATAATGTTGATAGTATACTATGATTGGCTAGGACGAATTGGTGATTATGAGTAAATCTCAGACAGTTTTCGCACATTCGCATCCAACGCGTGTGCCTGCTCGGCGATTTTCTGATAGCCTCTTTCACCCATTGCAGCCGCTGCTGCCTGATCCTGGTGACAGGAGCGAATGAAGGTGACCAGCTCTTCGATATTGTGCACGATCTGCAATCCGTGGACGCTCAGTAGCAGATCCACTTCATCTTTGAAATTGGTCGCATAAGGGCCGATACAGACGGGTTTTTTGAATCCGACGGCCTCGACCATGTTTTGTCCACCTCTGTCACATAGAGATCCGCCAACAAAAACGACATCTGCCAGAAAATACCATGATTTCAGAATTCCCATCTGGTCAATCACACAAACATGGGGTTCATCTCCATTTTCGGGCTCGGTCCTCGTGGATGAAAAAGAATGGGGGACTCTTTTCTGGGCTAAGGTTCTGGCAAATTCGTCTCTTTTATCGGGATGTCTCGGAATCAGGACCATTTGGAATCCTGAAACCTCCTGCTGCAGGATTTTCCAGGCCGGAAGGATGATACTCAGCTCTTCAGGCTGAAGGGAACCGGCCACAAAAAGAAACCGGGTGCGGGATGATCGACAGGCAGCTCTGATTGAAGCCAGGGCGCTTTCTGCAGGCGGCTGGGGCACCTCATATTTCAGGTTGCCCACGTTAAAAACATGGTGACTCGGAACACCGAGACTCAAAAATCGTTCTGTGGATATTTTATCCCGGGCGAGGATCCAGTCGAAATGTGCGATGGTCTTTTTAAACAGGAATTTTCCGCGCAGATACCGCTTGAAATACCGGTCACTTAACCGGGCATTCACGATCGTTACCTGGCCGGTTTCAGCCATCAGGCGGACCATGTTCGGCCAGATCTCCGTCTCAATCAGAATCAAGTGCCGTGGTTTTGCCAGGCGGATAAATTTTTTCAGGATGAAACTGAAATCGAAAGGTGCCAGCAGCACTGGAATGCCGGTTTCCCGTTCACCGAGGATTTTTGACTGGATTGTGTTGGTGGTAATGAAAAAGCGTTTCTCTTTATCCGTCTGCAGCCAGGTGTGAATCAGTTTAATGGCCAACCGGATCTCTCCGATAGAGGCGGCGTGCACCCAGATGGTTGGTGACTGCGGATCGGATGTCGTAACGGGTGCTGGTACAAATGGGCCTAGTCTGCCGGAAAAATTTTTCCGGAATTGACGGTCAGACAGGAATTTGAATGCGAGAAGAGGGGAAAAAAGAACCAACGCCATCCCATAAAACAGATCAAAAACAGACAAACCAACCCCCGATATATAAAGGAAACGGTCAGGCTTTTTCCGTATAAACCTCGTATGCCTGAATGCCCGCTTTTTCCAAGTCTTCGTAAGTGTTTACAGAAATAGCGTCAAAAGGCAAGGGGATACAGTTCAATGTCAACCCGTTTTCGAGAGCCCGCATCTGTTCCAGGGAGTACGCTTTCTCCAGTCGAGATGGTTCCATGGTGCAGAATTTTTTGAGAAAGGCCGGGGTATAAATATAGACGGAGGTGTGTTTCAAAGCGCAGCCGATGGGATCTCTTGTAAAGATGAGAGCGTTGTCTTTCATGTCCAGAACGACTTTGGCAACATTCCGGTCGGCCATTTCCGATTCAGGCAGTTCGGTCACGGTTGTCCAGAATTCTGCAAGCCCTTTGCGCTTTTCCAACTCTTCGGGTAACTGCCTGAGCATATCCGGGCTGATAAACGGTTCATCTCCCTGGACGTTGACAATGAAATCAAATTCGCCCAACCGGCTGCTAAGTATCTCGTAAGCTTCCAGGACCCTCTCAGTTCCACATTTGTGGCTACTGGATGTCATGACAGGATGGAGTCCGGTAATTTGAGAACACGCATCGAGAATCAGACTGGAATCCGATGCCAGAGCAACAGGATGAAGACCACTTTCCATAATCCGGTCGATGGTGTGTCGGATCATGGTTTTCCCGTTGAACTTCAACAGGGGTTTGTTGGGCATTCTCTCGGATCCGATCCGGGCCGGGACGATGACGATCAGTTTCATAACAGTCCTTATTAGTCGCAACGGTGGGTCTGTCTCATTAAGTCGATAGAAACGGCAACTTTTCAAACCATCCGCTTCGCCAGAGCAGAATTAAATACAATGCCACAGCTGCCAGTAATGTGTGCTTTTCGGAAAGGATTGCCTTTTTAAAATCGCCTTTGATCTTCTCCTTGTTTTTTTGTTTTGGGAACAGGGTCGGGATCCAGCGTGGCACACGGGCGATATAGTCATCAAAGTCACGGCCGAATGTCTTGCGCAGGTTCTGTTCTTCCCAGTGAACGATAGGAATATATTGGAAAAAGAAGAATGCGATAAACCCGAGAGTGAAGTAGAGATGAACGTTGGATGCGATGACCATTCCCACGCTGAGAAAAAAATTTCCGATATACAGGGGATTGCGAACATGGGCAAACAGACCGCTGGTAACAATCTTCCTGCCCGTACTGTATGTTTTTGTTCTGCTGACACCGCCAATATGAGCAACACCCAATATTCGAATTATTTCACCGAACAGGGAAATCACCAACCCGAGGATCAAGCTGTTTATATCCGTGTTTGCAAATATGATCATTGCGATAACGAACGGGATGGGGGTGTAATCCCGGTTCTTGAAAAGCAGTTCGCCGAGTTTTAGCATGGCTGATGGGTTTCCTTTGGTTGAGATGATCGTCCTGGTCGGCTGTCGGTTCAGGCTCTTTTCCGGCCTATTGTAAGAGAAGAAACGGTTTTCGTCCAATATGCACGTTCACCATCCGGTCTGTTGGTTCATCCGTTTCGTGTTGTCAATTGTTTTACGGTTCTGACCAGATGCAGTAAATGTTGTGGATCGACAGACTTATCGATTCCATGACCCAGGTTGAATATGTGCCCGGTCTCACCATGGTAGCTCCGGATGATTTCTTCAGCCTTCCGGCTGATCACTTCGGGGCGGCAAAAAAGGATGTTGGGGTTGAGGTTCCCCTGCAGGGAGACTCTTTCCCCAATCAAACGCTGGGCTTCACCGATGTCTGTTTTCCAGTCAAGACCAATAACATCCGCTCCGGTCCGGGACATCGAATCCAGAAGGTGATTGCTGCCATTGATATAGTAGACCACCGGGACTTCCCCTTTTTTATCGAGGCTGGAAATTATTTCAGACACATAAGGGAAGATGTGCGTTTCAAAATCCGCGGGATTGAATAATCCCGCCCAGGTATCAAAGATCTGCACCATCTGTGCGCCGTTTTCGATCTGGTAGTTGAGGTAATCGATGGTCATGCGCGTCAGTTTGCGCATCAAAAGATGCGCCGTATCCGGGTCGTCAAAAAAAAGTGTGGTCAGCTTTGTAAACGGCTTTAAATTGCTGTTTTCAAGGAGATAACAGGCAAGTGTGAATGGCGCTCCGGCAAAACCGATGACTGGAGCCCTGCCTGCGACAGCTTTCCGAATAAGACGTAATATTTTTCCCACATATGCAGTGGATTCTGATGGATCAGGAATGAGCAGTTTTTCAATATCCCGGACAGACTGGACTGGATTTTTAATATCCGGACCGGGATTGAAATCGAGATCAACGCCCATACCTATCAGGGGGGTTAAGATGTCGGAAAACATGATGACAGCATCGACCTCCATCAGGTCGAGGGGTTGGATGGACACCTCCGCAGCGAGATCCGGATTCATGCATAAATCCAGAAAACTGCCTGCCTTTTCCCTGACAGCCAGATATTCCGGCAGGTACCGGCCAGCCTGTCGCATAATCCAGATCGGGGTCCTTTCAACAGGCAGCTTGAAAGCGGCCCGGATCAACAATGAATCCATGGATTTCATATCTCTTTACCCTCTTTGAAAAACTCCACCTGATAGGTAGACAAATTGATGGGGTTTCGTTTCCAGTAATCTCTGCTCAGGCCGGCCTTGCGACAAAGGTCACTGATAAAATCCTCCCGGATAGGGATCGAATCCCAAACCTGGGGCAGAAAGGTTGCCTTTCTGCCGTCTGCTGACAGGACAACACCATCTTTTTGGGGCTTGATTTTCATTATCTTTTCAAAGCTGGAGATACCTTCCACAGCCTTTGGAACACTGAGAATGGATATTTCAATCATGATCTCTTCCAGCTCTCCTGCAGTCAGTTTTTCAAATCGATGATCGTTAAAGGCCGCTGCCTTGCTTAAATCGATCACGTTTTCGTAGAGAGGAAGGTCGGATTCTATACGACCAATACAGCCCCTGAGGTTTCCTTGTTTCAACAGTGTCACAAAAACACCGTTCTTTTGCTGGAACGGTTTTATATTATAGTCCTCCAGTTTGCCATTGATGCCGAGCAACTCCTGTTCCAGCACTTTTCTGGCCAGTAGCAGCAGTTTTTTTCTGTTGTGGGGTTCCATGAACGCTGGATTAGAAGGTGTATTGTTCTTTGTTATGTTGAATGGTCAACTCATTAATCCCGGATGTGCTTTTCTCACAGTGACCGATAATACGTGCTTCGATATTACTCTCCTTCGCTATTGCCAGGATATCGTCCACCGCTGATGGGACGGTAAACAGTTCCAGGCGATGTCCCATGTTGTATACAGGAAACATCTCCTGGAGGTTATATCCTTTAGTTCTGATAATATAAGAAAACACAGGTGGAATGGGGAAAAGGTTGTCCTTGATATAATGAATCCCATTACCAAATTTGAGACATTTTGTCTGACCGCCTCCGGTGCAGTGAACCAGCCCGTGAATGTTGTTCGGATCATGCTGGAGGAGATTCCGAATCAGGGGGGTATAGGTGCGGGTCGGTGAAAGAACGGCCTGCCCTAGGGTCAGTGACGTCCCTTCAAGCGGGTCTTCGATTCTGCCTTTCCCACAGTAAACCAGTGTGGGTGGAATCTCAGGAGAAAAACTTTCCGGGTATTTATCGGCATAGATATTTGAAAAACAGTCATGTCTTGCCGCAGTCAGCCCATTGCTGCCGATACCACTGTTGTAGACGTTTTCCCATGTTGACTGCCCATAGCTGGCGAAGCCGATAATGACGTCCCCCGGCCTCACTTTGTCCAAATCGATGACCTGACGCCGCGGCATCCTAACAGTGATAGTGCTGTCTACAATCAACGTGCGGACAAGATCTCCGACATCAGCTGTTTCGCCGCCACACAGGTCAATGTTGATTCCGTATTGGGCGAGAGTCTGGATGGTCTCAGAAAAACCTTCGATGATTGTCTGAATGATCTCTCCTGGAATAAAAAATTTGTTACGGCCGATCGTATTTGACAGCAGAAAACCGTCCACTGCACCGACACAGGCAAGATCGTCCAGATTCATGACCAGCGAATCAATCGCGATGCCCCGGAATACAGAGATGTCTCCTGTCTCTTTCCAATAGAGATAGGCCAGGGAAGACTTTGTTCCGGCCCCGTCTGCGTGCATCAGGAGGCAATAGTCCGGATCCCTGGTGAGTGTATCCGGCAGAACCTTGCAGAAGGCACCCGGGAAGATACCCGGATCGATATTCTTGATGGCCTTGTGGATCTCATTTTTGCTCGATGATACACCTCTTGACAAATAGATATCGGATTCTGCCATGTTGCTCTATCGTGAGTCGGGGTCGCTGCTGTTAAAATATATGTGCTATCAGCAGATAGCGCGAGCGGTTGCGGTAAACGCGCTTTCGGTCGTGCTTTTCATCAGCAGAGATCGAAATGCCTTCGCTCCCGGAAAATCGTTGATATACCCTGTAATGTGTTTTCGAAATTCAATGAGTGAGATAGTCTCGTCTTTATATTGTCTGAGAAGCTGGAAGTGCTCCAGCATTTTCTCAACTTTGTCCTTCAGGGTAATTTCTGCCTGTTTTTCCGCTGGCCAGAAAACCCAAGGGTTGCCGATGGAAGCGCGCCCGATCATATAACCATCCAGATTTTTCAATCGAGCCAGACCTTCATCACCACTTTTGAGATCGCCATTCCCAATGACGGGGATGGAAACAGCCCTTTTCAGTTCGTAAATGGGGCCCCAATCAGCCTCCCCTTTGAATTTCTGCTGATAGGTCCGCCCGTGGACACTGATCATCTGTATTCCGGTATCAATGAGCGCTTTGACAAAGTCGATCAGCTGCTCCGCATCTGACCAGCCCAGCCGGGTTTTAACGGTAACAGGCAGGGCGGTGACCTTGCAACAGGCTTCCACAATCCGGCAGGCCAGGTCTCGATCCTTCATGAGACTCCCGCCGGTGTTCGCCTTGACGATCTTTTTGGACGGGCAGCCCATGTTAATGTCAATACCGGTAACCCCGCTGTCCTGGAGTTCCTGCACGGTTCGACCAAATACTGCGGGGTCATTTCCAAAAATCTGAATAAAATAGGGCAGTTCGGAGCGATCAAAAATGAGCCGTTTTCTTACCTGCTCACTGTGCTCGATGCCATGGACACTGGTGAATTCGCTGTACAGAACAACCTGTGGATTGAGCTGGCGAACGATTCTCCTGTAGGCGCGATCTGTGTAGCCGTCCATCGGAGCGAGGCAAGCGACCGGTGTGGAAAACGTGCCTGTTTTTATCATCTTGACGATTGAAAAGTATTGTGGTTATTGAACCAACCATCGGCTGTTAATCTCTTAATTATCCAATTTATAAACCATATTGGGAACCCCTAATCAACCCATTCTCGAAAAAGTCAGTGGACAATTTAATCTGTTTGACATAGCGTCAAGTTTTTAAATTCATGAATCTGATTGTATATTGAACATTGATGAAGCCCTCATCGGGATTCATTCAATCACCCTTTTTCAGTGATAGAACCGTTTGAAATTCCAGGACCCGGAAGATCTTTTAAAAATTAACAGGGTTTTTCTCTGTGACAAGAAGGGGCAGAACGTTTCATTTATGGCCTGCCCAATGTGTGAGTACTATTCCTGTTCTCAATTGACAGGTGACCAGCTCAGAGAGTTGAATGTGTCACCGCTGATGGACAGGCAGGTTTTGAAACTTATTCCGAGGAGATGTAAATTGTTTATTATCAAATATTTAGATGGAACGCTCAAAGAAGCGCCGGATCTGGACCCTAACAATCCGGACCGGCAGTTGATGCAGGATGTCGATACCGTTTATCAGATAGGCAAGGAACTGGTACCGGTAATCGTTTTGAAACCAAAACCCAAGCCGGAACGGGACCGTATTGTCAAAGAAGCGGTGGAATCCAAGGCAAAAAGGAAATAGATTAGCGCAAGGAGAGGATATGAGTAGAGGGAAAAAGGACTATACCGCTTTCGATCATCCCTCAATATTGCAGTTTTTGTTCAATCCGAGACCAGAATGGGGTGTCCCTGCGGCGCCGGAAACATTTCAGGAAATACTGATTCCGGTAGAAGACAACGTTGTTGTCGGATCTCGTTTCTACAGTATTGAGAAAAGTGGGCCAGTCATCCTGTTTTTTCATGGAAATGGCGAAATCGTCGAAGATTACGGAGACCTTGCTCAGCTATACAGACAACGGCATATTAACTTCTTTCCGGTCGATTATCGGGGGTATGGGAAATCAACCGGCATGCCATCGGTTTCCACCATGATGAACGATTGTCATGTGATATTCGAAACTATTTCCGCACTATTGAAAAACGAGGGATACACAGGTCCGCTGATTGTTATGGGTCGGTCTTTGGGCAGCGCAGCAGCACTTGAGCTGGCAGATTCCTACCGGGATAGAATCGACGGTTTGATTGTAGAAAGTGGATTTGCTTTTGCACTGCCGTTGCTGCAGCTGATCGGTATCGATATCAAACGAATCGGGATACGGGAAGAACAGGGGTTTTCCAACTTCAGTAAAATTGCTGGATTTGATAAACCGACATTGATCATCCATGCCGAGTTGGATCATATCATTCCATTCAGTGAAGGTGAGTACCTGTTTAATAACAGTCCGGCAAAGGCGAAAAACCTCCTCATGATTCCGCGAGCAAACCACAATAATATTTTTGCCATCGGGTTGGATGCCTATCTGCAATCGATTCAGAACTTGATCCAGATGATTCTGCAGCGCTGATCACCCCTGTTACCGCTATAAAGGGATGAAATCAGGGGGTTTTAAAAAAGGAACCAGGCAATGTTTTTTTTAAATCCGGTTGACCTAGATTGGCGGCAAGCAGTATGCTGATTGATACGGTAATAACATGCAGGAAAAAATACGACTCTCAACGGTCATCCTGCTGGATGTCATTTGTGGGACATCCATACCTGAATGAACAAGGTACTGCAATAATTGATTAAATAAAGGAAAAAATTGAGCGAAGATAAAATTCTGATGCAGGGAACTGTTTTAGATTCATCTAAAGGTGTATTCCAGGTGCAGCTTGAAAACGGACATACTGTCATCGGCCATCTTTCCGGAAAGATGAAAAAATATTATATTCGGGTATTAAAAGGCGATGAAGTCACGATTGAGCTTTCGCCATACGATCTGGAAAGGGGACGGATTGTTGAACGTAAGAAAATAGAAAGGAAAGTGGGAACTTCAAAGAAGGCACTCAAACATCGACAATACAAAAAACGGTAGTCAGCGAATCATCATTGATTGATGCCCTCATGACCCTTCCCTCCCGAAAAATCGCATTCCGCCCTTATCCCAGTCGTCTCAATGCCTAAGTTGAGCTGAAAAATACCGATTTTTCTACTGAATGGTCAATCGTTTGGTTCAGCCGTTTCACTCTTATCGAGACCTTAACAGTTTTTCTTTTAGACGATCCAGAAGGTTCTTTTTAGTAGAGACCTGTTTCTCTTTATTGACCAGTTCCTTGAGCTGTTTTCCAGGTTTGAAAACAGGAACTGTCTTTTCGGGAATGTCAATGCTCTCGCCGGTCTTTGGATTCCGTCCCTGCCTGGAAGCCCTTCTTTTTGTTTCAAATGATCCAAAACCATATAACTGAATCCGATCCCCTTTGATCAGTGATTCGGTGATTCTGTTAATTGTCGCCTCCAGAATTAACTCGGTTTCAACCTTCGGCAGGCCGGAATCCTGTGAAATCAGTTCTATTAATTGAGATTTCGTAAGATTTTTTTCCATTTCCCTCCTTATTGGGTTCCAGATTATTCAGGTTTGCGCTGGTTCCAGTGTGGTAATATAGCCCTATTTTGAAATGCGGAAAAAGTCAAATCCATTTTTCGGGAGAACATTTACAAAGGTACTTGTTTTAATCAGTCTGGCGTACTATTCATATTCTTGATCAACCTGTCCTGCCAGGCAGAGACCTTTTCAAGCTGGGCCGCCAGTTGAAACAGGGTATGTTCCTCACCAAAACGCCCGATAAATTGTACACCACAGGGTAGACCATTTTCTGTCCAATGGAGAGGAACCGACATTGCTGGTTGCCCTGTAAAATTGGCCAGTTGGGTAAATGGTGTTTTTACAAGACTTTCGATGGCCAGTTGATCCGTTATGCCCGATACTTTCAGAAGGCGTCCCAGCCCAAAGCGGTTGATGAACCGCAGTGCCATCAGCTCAACCGGTTTTGGTTTCAATTCCCCGATTTTGACAGGAGGCGCTGCCATGGTGGGTGTCAGGTACAAATCGTATTTTTGATGGAATTGTCCCATGACGCGGGCGGCCTTGTCCCATTCCCGCAGGGCATTGACAAAATAACCGGCAGAGTAGGTGCGTCCCAGCAGTCCCAGTGTCCAGGTCAAGGTTTCCACATCGGTTCGCCTGGCCTTTCTACCCAGGATGTTTTCCAGTTGGTCGATATCGGCAGCCATCTCGCCAAAATACATTGCCAGATAGCTTTTCGCCAGCGCAATGCCATCCAGGACCGGTGCTGCTTCTTCAACATGGTGGCCAAGATCTGCAAGTGTTTTCGCCGTTTTTTCCACAGTGGCCTTGCATTCCGGATCCACAGCTGTGTTTAACGGGGAGCGGGAGTTGTAAGCGATTTTCAGGGGAACTGGATCCCGGGTAATCACCTCTGAATATCGTTCTCCCGGCGGGGCTATGGTGTATGGGGCACCAGGGTCTACTCCCTGCGTCGTTTCCAGCAATGTGGCACTATCTCTAACAGAGCGACTGACAATATGTTCGACGACAGCCCCCTGCCAGACCTGTCCGTGATCCGGTCCGGTTGGATTGCGACCGCGAGAGGGTTTTAAGCCAAAAAGTCCGCAACAGGATGCAGGAATGCGGATGGAACCGCCGCCATCGCCTGCCGACGCTAACGGCACCATCCCGCTGGCAACAGCAGCAGCGGATCCCCCGCTGGACCCGCCAGGTGTGTGTTCGCTGTTCCATGGGTTGCAGGTAGCACCATGCAGTTCCGGTTCCGTGTAGGCCATCAGACCGAATTCAGGACAGTTCGTTTTTCCCAGTATAACGAGACCCGATGTTTTAAATCGTTTGACCAGTTCGCTGTCCTGTTGAGGGATAAAGTCTTTATAAGCCTTGCTGCCGCTTGTCAAGGGAACCCCGGCATAGGCGGCCAGGAGGTCCTTGAGCAGGTACGGCACACCGGTGAAAGGTCCCTGGAGGAGCTTATCGGAAATGGTTTTTCTGGCCAGATCATAAATGGTGGTAACCACCGCGTTAAACTTCGGGTTCTCCTGTTCAATCCGAAGGATAGCTGCTTCACAGACTTCAGAGGCCGATACCTCTTTTTTACGAATCAATTCTGCCAGCCCCAATCCGTCGAATTGCAGATATTCTTTAAATCCGCTCATATCGTCTCCGATAAATCATTATTAAAATGAGTAGGCCTTAAGGTTCCATAACCCATATTTTCATTCCTGAATATCGCCAGAACTCCTTTATAGAGCCTATGTTGATAAAAATCTACCCATAAAGGAAAATGGTCGAATCACCTCCCTTAATAAATAAGCTGACCGATTCAATGCGATGCAGGGGACGCTATAACCTCCAAAAAGCAGCCTTTTCCGATTCGAGGGCCATGCACCTGTGTCTCAAGCCCGGGGGTGGAAAGAACCTGGCGTGTCTCTCATGGTCTGAAACGTATTTACAGGGAAGTGACCCGGGGTATGATTGGGGTTTTTGTGAAATAATTTCAAATAACCGCTACATCTGAATCTCAATACTGACCTGACCGGGTAAGAAAAGGTTGAGATAAATTGTTGCCGATGCTAGATTGATACCGATTAAAAAACGTGTCTGATAGCAGGGTCCCAATTGGATGGTTTGGTGACACTGTGATCCGATCATCCGTCGGTTTATTCACACTAACGAACAGGCCTCCGGTAGTGGAGGGCACAACGAGGGGCAAAAAACTTATGGACCATGAAATGAACGATATCGACAGATTGGCTGAAATGATCCGGGAAAGCCGACGTATTGTCGTTTTTACCGGTGCCGGAATCAGCACAGAATCCGGAATTCCGGATTTTCGCAGTCCCGGTGGTCTCTGGACAAAATACCAGCCCATTGAGTTTCAGGATTTTATCAGATCGGAAGAAAAACGAAGGGATTCATGGCGCATGAAATTCGCCACAGAGAGTGTTTTGAAGAATGCAAAACCGAACAAAGGACATTTGGCGGTTGCCGATTTATATCATCAGGGAAAACTGGCCCGGGTGATTACCCAGAATATCGACGGGTTACATCAGATGTCCGGTATCCCGGAAAACACGGTCGTGGAGTTACACGGCAATTCCACCTACGCAAAATGTCTGGAATGCGGCAAAAGATATAATCTGTCTGATATTAAGGAACAATTTACGATAAATGAGGTTCCCCCAGTCTGCAACGCATGTGGTGGTATTATAAAAACGGCGACCATTTCATTTGGTCAGCCGATGCCGGTTCATGAAATGCAGGAAGCTGAAACGGAAACCCTGGCCTGTGATCTGTTTTTAGCGATCGGGTCGTCTCTGGTGGTGTATCCCGCAGCCGGCTTTCCTCAGATTGCCAAACAGAACGGAGCGAAACTGGTTATCATCAACCGCGACGAGACAGGTCTTGATAGTATTGCTGATCTGGTCCTTAATCGGGAAATCGGAGAGACACTTTCAGCGGCTATCGAGAAAACGAAGCATTAATGACTGCCCTGAATCTGGTTTAATAACTGCACATAGTGCCCGTTCGCCGCAACCAGTGCGTGATGATTACCTCTTTCAATGATTCTGCCATCTTTCATTACCAGAATCTGATCTGAATTCTGGATGGTGCTGAGTCGATGTGCAATGGCGATCACGGTTTTGGAGCTGAATATGTTCTCGATGGCTTTCTGGATATAACTTTCAGTGATTGAATCCACTGAACTAGTGGCTTCATCCAGGAGCACCAGTTCACTGTCACTGACTACAGCACGGGCAAATGAGATGAGCTGTCCCTGTCCGGCAGAGAGATTGGATCCATGATCGGTAATCTGAGAGTCGATTTTTTCAGGCAACTGTTCAATAAATCGGTCTGCATAAACATACTGTGTTGCCTGTTTGATATCTTTTGCGCTGATCCCTTCCCTATTCAATGAAATATTGAAAGAGAGACTCTCATTAAAAAGAAAGACATCCTGCTGCATCATCGTGATGATTTTGATCAGGGCTGCCCGGGGTATCAGAGAGAGTTCAATACCATTCAGCCGGATTGACCCATCATAATTCTGATAGGTTTTCGTTAACACTTTCAGAATCGTGGTTTTCCCGGCACCGGTAGTACCCACCAAAGCGATTTTCTGCCCCCGTTGCAGACGAAAGGAGATATCCTGCAAAACCGGCGGTGATTTCTTTGAATAACGGTAGGATACGTCTTTGAACTCCAGGCATTCAAATTCAGCCAGCTTTTCCCTCAATGCCTCAGGCACCGCTTCCTCGCTTTCTTCACTTTTTTCGGAAAACAGTTGATAAATATGCTCCAGAGCAGAAAGTGCTCTCTGGATCATAGCCAGCTGCTGTGCGAATTCACGGATGGGAATAAAGATCTTGGAAAGCGTATTAATAAAACCGATCAAAATGCCGATGGTGACGATGCCGGCCAGGACCTGTCCAGCGCCATACCAGATGATGATCGCCATTGTGACTGAAGTCAGGCCCTCAACGACAGAGAACAGGGCTGCGTCATAGGTATTGGACCGGGTCTGCGATTTTAAAAACCGTCCATTTTTCTCTTTGAACTGTCGTAAGACCTTTTTTTCCGCATTGTACAGCTGTACGGTTTTGATACCGTTCAGACATTCCTGCAGAAAAGCCGAGGCATCAGCCAGTGCTGTGCGGGCAGTATTGTAATAAAAGCGCAGCTTTTTTCTGAGATAGCTCGCCACCAGATAGACAACTGGAATAACGAGAATAATAATCAAGGTCAGCTTCCAGCTCAAATAAAAAAGAAAGATGAATAGTGAGATCGTTTTTAAAATGTCGGTAAACAGAGAGAGTACCCCAATGGTGATGGATTCTCCCAAGGCTTCCATGTCGCTGGTGATGCGGCTGAGGGTGAGACCGATGGGTGTTTTGTCGAAATACCGGCGGGGCAAAGAGAGGGTGTGGGAGAATAGCGCCGTTCGCATCCGGGCAATTGCCAGGTGTCCGACCCGTTGCAGGGAATAGTTATACAGACCATCAGCCAGGTAACCGACCAGAATAGCTGCGGCCAGGGGTAGTATCATCTGGTAGAGTCCCTCCAAATCGCCTGGAACAATATAATCATCGATGATACGGACTATCAAAAGTGGGATAATAACGGTCGCAGCGGTTGTGAAGGGAATGGCCGATACGCCGAGAAAGAACCATCCTTTGTGCGGCTTCACGTAGTGTGAAAATTTCTGCAGCAGTTTTACGTCTTTGAGTTGGCTCATGTTGATTGTTATCATTGGTATTGCTGCAACTCCCAGGTTTCACGATAGAGTCCTGCACGCTGAATCAGTGACTGATGAGATCCTTGATCGACAATCCGACCCTCATCCAGCACGATGATCAGGTCAGCTTGCTCCAGCGCTTGAACACGATGGGAAACGATCAGCAAACTGCGTGCTGTGCGCCTTTTATGGATGTGCTCCAGGAGAATTCGTTCGGTCTCATAGTCAACAGCTGAAAGAACGTTATCCAGAATCAGGAGATCACAGGGTGTCATTAAGGCTCGCGCCAGGCTGATTCGCTGTTTTTGACCACCGGAGAGCATGATGCCTTTCTCACCCACAATAGTATGTATTCCTTCCGGAAACCGATGTATATCTTCTGTTAAATCTGATTCATGAATTACGATGGCCAAATCCTGCGGGTCCGCTCTTTGAATCAGTTCTGTACCAAAACGAATATTGTTTTCGATTGTATCTGAAAACAGGAATACATCCTGACTCACCGTATGAATCACAGACCGGACATCTGCCAAAGACAGATCACAGAGATCATGCTGTCCCAGAAAAACCTGCTGTTCATCAATCGGGAGATAACGGTTCAGGCAATTGACCAGTGTCGTTTTACCGGAACCGATTTTACCCAGGATCCCGACTGTCTGGTTTGGCAGAATAGAGAAGGAAATATCCTTCAGAACCGGTTCGTCATGATCGGGATATGCGTGTGAGAGGTTCTTGATAACCAGGCCGTGATTGAAGAGTCGTGTCCTGACCGCAGCAGGCAGTGGCCTGGCCTCTGCTTCCGGAGTTGTCTCATTGAAAATGGTCATCAAGCTGGCGATTCCAAGCACCCCTGTTTGAAAAATAGTTGTCAACCAGCCCAAACCCATAATCGGCGTCGTCAAAAGTGCCAGGTAAGCGATGAAGGCTGTCAGCTCACCGATGGATAACGAAGCACGAATGACCATACTGCCACCAAACCACAGAACAATTACTTTGAGAATGTTTTCAAGGTTATGAAGAATGGGCATGAAGAAAGAACGAAAAAATGAGATCCGTAATGAGTGTTGTTTCAGTTCATGATTGGTTTTTTCAAACCGTTCACTTGTCAGATTGTTGATATTGTATGCTCTGATTACATCTATTCCGGTAAGGCTGGAAACAATGAATCCTGAAATTTTCTGCAGTGTCACCATGCGTTCGCGGGTATAGCGAACTACAAAATGCATGCTGAAACGGATGATAATGAAAACAACGATAATGGGTAGAATGGTGTAAAGGGTTAAATCAGGGGAAAGCTGCCACATTTTGAAAGGAGCAAATGAGAGAGCGGTTGCAATGTTGAAAACCTGCATCATCCCAAATCCGCATATCATTCTGACGCCGTTGATATCATTTTGTATTTTGGAAATGATAGCGCCCGTGGCATTGTTGTCGTAGAATTTTTTTTGCAGAAACGTCAATTTTTGAAACAGGTCGTTTTTTATTTCATACTCGATGGCCCGACCTGGATTGAAGAAGAATACCCGTGACAGCGTTCGAACAACAATAATACACAGTGCCAGTGCAAACATGATCAACAGGTATGTCAGTAACTGATCTTTATTGGTATCCAGGGTTTCAGTGCTTTCTGACAGGAGATCAATACACAGTTTCAGATAGCCTGGAATGGTGACCGCGATCCAGTTGGTCAGGACAATAAATATAGTTCCCAGAAGATAGGAGAATTTATATTTGGCCAGGTAGCGGAACAGAAACCGGAAATGACTCATGGGACCAGGGAAAAAGTTTGCAGGAAAAGATCAGGCTTATCGGATAATCGCTCGCAGTCTATTGTTTTTTTCGTTAATGATGAACGCTTTTCGGACCCGGTCATTTACTTTCAAATAGTAGTTGCCCTCTTTCAACAGCAGGGTTTTGGTTTTGTCTGTATCCGTGAAAAAGGTCAACCAGTTGCCACTGTTTCGCTTTAACTGAAAGGAGATCCGGTCGCTTTTCTGACCCCATTGCTGAATATTTGACAGGTCGACGGTATAGTAACCGTACATCGCCCCAATGGTATCAGTGGAATAGGTTTTTAACGTTTTTTCTGTAATCTCTTTCTCACCCGCATCCACAGCTTCAATAACGGCAAAGAGTCTGTCCCGAAAGATTTCCGGTTCGTTCGTCAGATTTGCTAAAAGGGTGTGATTGAGCCTGGATTTGCCGGCCAGGAGGGTCTGAATTGTCTCCAGGGGGATGTCAATGTTAAGGAGATATTGGGGCATTGACAGATTGCTGATCATGGCATTGCAGTCGGTCAGTTCGAGATTGATCCGGTTCTGATCAGAGACAGTGGACTGGTTGAAAATGATATTGAGCCAATTGTTGAAGAAATCATCCAGTGCTGCCGGGGATATAAAATCATAGAGCTGGGTATTGAAAATAGCCGTTTCACCTATTTTTGAAATCAGAAAAATCATCTGTAGATCTTTTTTTACAATATAGCTTTTTATCAATCCAAAATAAGCGGCGCGATCCCTGGGATTTTTCTTGATTATCTCATAAGAAACAGTTTCGATCTCCGCCCCATCGTCACAAATGGAATTTCGTTTCAGAAGATCATTCAGCTTCTTTTGTGATGATTCAAGCGCATGATCGATTACCACTTTTTCCTTCACATCAAAAATGCTGTCCTGTTTTTGAGTCTCACTCTCCACGGCAAAATCCTGGTCGGTCACTTTTTTCTCAGGAGCGGCCTCTTTCTCTGGCTCCTCGTCAAATTCAGAGGGTATGGTTTCTCCTCCAGCTGAAGATGGTGTGGCCGAAAGTGTTCTTTGAGTCCTTTTCGTTCTGAAGATCTTATCTGGCAATCTTAACAGACTGATTTCATTTCCGAGTGTCGCAACAGCGACCATAGTACCATTGGGCGTGACTGCAATATCAGTGATTTGCTCCGCTTCTCCGGCCAGTGTTCGGATGAACTGGCCGGAGTCAACATTCCAGAGACGGATGGTTTTATCCCTGGATCCGGACACAAGGGCTTTTCCATCGGGAGAAAAGCGGATCGCACTGATAACGAAATCATGCCCTTGAAGGGTTTTCAGCAGTTTTCCGGTTTTCAGGTCCCAGATAAGGATGTTACGATCATCTGCAGCTGTTGCAACATATTTTTGCGTGGGATCGAAGGTAATATCTCTCAGACCACGGGAATGTTTGTTCAGGGTAAATAAAAGTCGATGCCCCCGGGTAGACCAGATTTTTGCCGTTTTATCCACCGAGGCACTGGCATAATGCTGACCATCTGGAGAGAACCGTATCGCTGAAATCTGACCATTGTGCGCGGTTTTTTTATAGCGGATATTTTTCCGATCCAGATCCCAGTAAATAATCTCTCTGTCAGCACCTCCGGAAATCAGAAAATTCTCTGTCGGGTGAAAATCAATACAGTTGACTTTCCCTTTGTGTCCTTTCAGTACGGCAACGATTTTACCGGAATCGATATCATAAATACTGATATCGGCATCTGCCCCCACCGTCGCAAACTGGCTGCCATCTTTGGAAAAACGGACCTGTTCAAGTTTCGGGCTGTTGACATCATAACTTTTAACCAGCGATCGGCTGCGGATACTCCATGTTTTTACCGTTTTGTCAGATGATAAAGAGATCAACCGTTTTCCGTCTTTGGAGACATCCAGGCTGGTAATGGACTTGGTGTGTCCTTTAAAAGATCCAAGCAGTGCGCTGTCTGAAAGCTGCCAGGTTTTGAGATAGCTTTTTTGGAATACCCCGAGTATTTTTTTCCCATCTGCGCTGAACATGCAGTTCTGAACAGGCTTGTCCACCAGATTGAGATGGGAAATCTGGTGATTCTGTTTGAATTTCCAAATCAGAATCGATCCATCCAGGGAACAGCTGATCATATCGTTTCCATTGGGATGAAACGCCAGAGACGTGACGGCCTGTTTATGACCGGAGAGAGACGTGAGTGGCTGCGAGTTTTTCCAGTCCCAGATGATCACTTTATTGTCATTGCCTGACGAGGCGATATACTGGCCATCTGGTGTAAACCGGACCATCAGAATGCCAGCGGTGTGCCGTTTGTGACTGCTGACCACTTTGCCCTGAGCAAGATCCCAGACCTGAACAACGTTGGCACCGTTGGACCAGCCGATCATTTTGTTTGAAGGATGAAAAGCAAGGCTGGTAATTTTCTGACTGGGTTCATTGATTTTGTGCTCTATTTTGTAACGGTCCAGTTTCCAGGTAAAAATGCTGCCATCCTTACCGCCGGAAAGGAGCATCTCGCCATCATTACTGATGGCTAGTTCGTGAACCGGGGCTTTGTGGCCATTCAGTGTCCTGATTAAGGTCCCTTTTCTCAGATCCCAGATATTGATCTCGTTGTTTTGTCCTCCAGTAAAAAATTCCATCTTGGCCGGATGCATCACTCCGACAGATGCTCTGTGAGCACCTGTTTTGATCGTCTTTATCAGACGTCCGTTTTCATATCGCCAGATGCGGATCGTGTTCTGTTTATCGATGGCTGCGACAAGTCTGCCATCTGCTGAGATCCGGCCGTCGAGCACAGGACCCGGTGATGTATAGTATGTCCTGTAAATAATGTACTCTTCTTTCTTGGCGAAGGCGCTAACACTGAAAACAAAAGAGAGCAGGATCAACAGGCTTTTTTTCATTGGCATTTTTATTATCTGATCTTCAGAAGGTTTTTCCCCTCACTGTGATAAAATGGTTCAAATCCCCCTTTACCCAAAAACTAGCGGCGCGTTTGATACTTGCTGAAAAGGGCATCCAATTCAGGAACATTGGCGATCATGACAACGCGATCATCGACTTCAAAAATGTAGTTAGGGCCTGGATTGGTGATTATCTGGCCTTCTGATTTTTCGATGGCAATGATGATAATATTGTGCTCATCTCGAATTCGACACTGCCGAACGGATTGCCCTATCAGCGGATTATTCGGTTTTATTTCCAGCTCGTCGATATTCAGGGCAAACTGACCTCTTTGATGCGCAAAATCGAGGATCTTGCTGATGGTCGGTTTGAGAATAATATGGGATATTTTTTCACTGCCAATCTGGTAGGGATTGACGACTTTATTGGCTCCTGCTCGCAACAGCTTTTTCTTGGTGGCAATCTCTTCAAAACGGGAAATGATAAACAGGCTGGGGTTCAGGTCTCTTGCGGTCATGGTGATAAAGACATTTTCCGCCTCCGACGTAACGGCTGAGACCAGTCCCTTGGCTGATTTAATCCCTGCCCTGATCAGGACATCTTCATGACTTGCGTCTCCATAGACAACCAGAAAATCGCTGGTGCGGGCTTCAAGTTCTTCATGGCTCGATTTATCAACAATAACAACAGGAAGACCCTCCTTATGCAGGTTGAGAGAGACGTCCTGACCGATTCTGCCGTATCCACAAATAATATAATGGTCTTTGATCTTTTTCAGCATCTGTTCCATTTTTCGTTCCCTGATGGTAGTACCAAAAAAAGGTTGTAAAAATTGCAGGGAGATATTCCTGATGATATAGGCAAAGCTACCAACTCCTGTAATAATGAGCAGCATCGTAAATGATTTTCCTGCCAGACTCAACGGATGAGTCTCGCTGAAACCGACTGTTGTCAGAGAAATGACCGTCATATAGAGCGAATCAAAAAGAGTCCAGCCTTCAATGGTGTGAAAGCCGATGATTCCAACAAAAACGATCAGCAACAACGGCAGAATTGTCTTTATCAGCTGATAAAACATAAAGAACTGCGCGGAAATTGGCTGGTTGATTAGTGAGCCGGTTTGTGAATATAATTATTCAGGCAATAATCCTGCTCTGGATGATGGCAGTATCTGATGAAACCATTGACAACAGAGTTATTCTAGGTCCGCTTTTTAGAAATAATCGTTACACCTTATTACCATTTTCGTACAGCTTATCTTTGAATATTCTTGTAATATTAAACTGGTAGGATCTTTCTGATTGGCCGCAAACAACACCCAACCCCAATGATACAAATGTTAAGCGTCTGAAAATATATTGAAATAACAATGCGATGATAACCACTGGTTACAATTCATGGAAAAACAGAAGAAAGTTGTAGACCTAATCTATATCGAACCGCAAAAGGATGAAGCGGCCATCATCAAAAGCTATAATTTCAGCCTGGAATTCTGGAAGAAGAATCTTAAGTTACTTCAGGAACAGTATTTTGAACAGCACTACGATTCCGCTTCCCCGGATGTACTGGAAGTGTTGAGTATGAGAAATTTTCTGGGCAAATTTCTTCAGAACAGACTTGACTGGATTATTAACCGTGTTGACGATGATAACCTGAGAAAGAAATACTTGAATGTATTGCCTCCCTTTCAGCAGAAAGGCGGTATCAAGACCTTGCTGCTCCATTTTTACCAGATGGAGGATTCTGAAAATAAAAAGAGTCTTGTCTATCAGAAGAAAAACGATATTGAAAAAGAGGTCGCGGTACTATGGGATATTTACAAGCTGGTAAAAACAATTGAATCCATCGATACTATCCGGCGATCACTGAAAAAACAAAAGCCTTTTACAAGTTCTTTCAGTGTTGAGAAACGCATGCAATGTCTGAATGACCTAAAAGCAGTTTTTCAGCTGTTATTTCAAATGTGTATAAAAAAGGAACATCAGAAAGCGATTTATGAAGGCATCTCCCGACAAATGGTGAGTTCTCAGGCGATTGTCAAGCGAATGGAAGAGGGTGTCAGCTATATCTACCCCCATGTCATCAATAAGTTCGATTACCGCAATCATTTCTTCTACGTGTACTATTTTCAAGGAATGAAGGCCAAAATCGGAGGTCAAATCAAAAAATTCAGATATAATTATCTTGATTTTGAACTCATCAAGCAGGATTTTCTGATCGACTGGATGAAACAACGGTTGCAGGGAAATGCTCAGAAAATGGAGATCTATCGAAGATATATGATCGGTAACAAGACGATTGAACAGATCATCACCGAGGATCCGGATAATGAGATCAAAATTCTTCAACAGCTACCGATCAGTGTTTTTAATGATATTACAGCGGAAGTCAATGAGGTGGTCTCAGATGACATGAAGACACCGGTGGATTCATTTTCTGAAAATAAAGGAGAGTTTGCTGAAGCAACCAAAAGCTTCAATCAGGCACAGAAACTGGCTCGGTTTTCTTTGAAGAAGCTCAAGGAACTGGTGATTCATAAAAAAGAGGAATCCGAGGAACAAGTGGTGGACTCCATACCGGAAGAAGAAGCGCCACCTCCGGAAGAGGAAAAGATTTCGCTGGAGATCATCAAGATCAAAAAGAACCAGATCGATTTTCCCTATTTCCAGAAGGAGACCGCATCTTACAAACAGAAACTTACATTGCTACGGATAAAAATGGGCCCAAAATACACTGAATTGACAAAGAAAATGAGCGACTTCTTTGCCAATGTCAGTGAGTCGGCGTATATCCGCAGGCGGACACCAAAACATGAAGTCATATACCCCCACCTGATCAAAGAGACCCGGGGCGACAAGGTGACCCATCATCTGTTGATCCTGGGGGCTGAAGTGAAGTCAAAACAATTGGGTATGGCATATGGGGCCCGATCCGGGTCAAGTGCCTATGCATTTACCTGTTTTTTTATCTATGGGTGTGATGAGGCGCTTCCAGACATGGGTGAGGTCGTTGACACGCGTAACGCCAGAGGTATGGAATTTAAGATCTTCGACTTTAAAGAACCCAGTGTTCAGAAGAAGGCATATGAATTTTACCAACTGGTCATGAATAAGCAATAAAAAGCTGACGAGAATACTGAATTCCTGCCAGCCCCTTTATGGATTTAACCATCAGGAGATTAATTGTGGGAAAATTAAGAAGCAGTATCACAAAAGAGGGTCGAAGAATGGCCGGTGCCCGGGCGCTCTGGAGAGCAAATGGGATGCAGGATGATGATTTCAAAAAACCAGTGATTGCCATCGTCAATTCCTTCACCCAGTTCGTGCCGGGTCATGTTCACCTTCACAAGATCGGGCAAATGGTCAAGGGGATGGTCGATAAAGCTGGCGGCTTCGGGGTTGAATTCAACACCATTGCCATTGATGATGGTATTGCAATGGGCCATGAGGGAATGCTCTATTCACTTCCCAGTCGGGACCTGATAGCAGATTCCATAGAGTATATGGTAAATGCCCACATGGCTGACGCCATGGTTTGTATCAGTAATTGCGATAAAATCACACCGGGAATGATGATGGCCGCCATGCGGATCAATATTCCTGCTGTGTTTGTTTCAGGGGGGCCCATGGAGGCAGGGACCTCGGGCGGGAAAAAAGTGGACTTGATTGATGCCATGATTGCTGCCGGTAATGACGACGTCAGTGATCAGGAACTGGCAGAAATAGAAAGGGCCGCGTGTCCGACCTGTGGATCCTGTTCAGGTCTTTTTACGGCAAACAGTATGAACTGTCTTAATGAAGCACTGGGACTCGCTTTTCCCGGCAACGGAACCCTGGTAGCGACACACCAGAACCGGATCGAGCTTTTTGAAAAAGCGGCCAAAAGAATCGTGGAGATGGCCGAAAACTACTATTTTAAAGGGGACAAAAAGTTACTGCCTCGCTCGATCTGCAGTAAGAAAGCGTTTGAAAATGCCATGACCCTGGATATTGCCATGGGTGGGTCCACGAATACGGTTCTCCATTTGCTGGCAACAGCAGCAGAAGCGGAGGTGGATTTTACCATGGCGGATATCGATCGAATTTCAAGAAAGATTCCCAATATCTGCAAAGTCGCACCTTCCTCCCATTACCACGTCGAGGATGTGCACAGAGCCGGCGGAATCATGGCCATTCTGGAAGAGTTGATGGCTGCAAAACTGCTGCATGATGGAACACGAACGGTATCCGGTTTGACACTGAAAAAGCAGGTTCAGGCATACAGCATTAAAAAAGACAAGGCAGGTGGGGTAAAGCAGTTTTTCCTCTCAGGACCAAGCGGTCAGAAAATCGGAACCGCTTTCGCACAGAACCAGAAAAATGCTTCCCTGGACCTGGACAGGGTCAAAGGGTGCATTCGTTCTGTAGAAAACGCCTACAGCAAGGAAGGTGGACTGTGTGTTTTGTATGGGAACATCGCTGAAGAGGGATGTATTGTGAAAACAGCGGGTGTTGATAAAAGTATCTGGAAGTTTGAAGGACCTGCCAGGATCTTTCATTCCCAGGAGGCGGCCTGCGATGGCATACTGAATGATGAAGTCAAAGCAGGCGATGTGATCATCATCCGGTATGAAGGGCCAAAAGGGGGGCCGGGAATGCAGGAGATGCTCTATCCGACCTCCTACCTGAAATCGAAAAGACTGGGCAAACTCTGCGCATTGATCACAGACGGTCGTTTCAGTGGGGGCACATCCGGACTGAGTATTGGTCATGTCTCCCCCGAAGCCGCAGAAGGGGGCAATATCGGACTGGTGGAGGAAGGCGATATCATCCAGATCGATATCCCTAAAAGAGTTATCCAGGTTAAGCTCAGTCAGACAGTGTTGAAAAAACGGCGCACAAACATGTCTGCCTTGGGAGATAAGGCATGGCAGCCCATTGGACGCCAGCGGACTGTTTCAAAAGCACTGGAAGCATACAGTCTGGCAGTCACGAGCGCGGCTCGGGGTGCCATCAGGGATATCAGTCAGCTGAAGCGATAAACGGAACCCAAACCCTATGAATACTTACCGAGGAATAGGCGTGTCCGATGGCGTGGCCATCGGCAAAGTATTGCGAATCAACTCGGCTTTTGTGCGGTATCCCAGAATCGAACTGGAAGACGAAAAAAGTGTCCCGCTTGAAATCGAACGAATCCGGAAGGCTCAGGCAGCCGTTGAAGTACAGCTGGACGAGACAATGAAACAGTCCACTTCAATTCTGCCGGAGGAGTTGAGCAGCGTCTTCGCCAGCTACAAACATTTCATCAAGGACAAGCGTTTCATTCCCGCCATTGAGGAACGTATCAACAGGGATAAGATCAATGCCGAGTGGGCATTGATCTATGTAATTGCTGACTTGGACAAGCAGTTCAAACAGATTCAGGATCCTTATATCCGATCCAGGTTTGATGATATCAGACAGCTGGGTGAACGACTGATGAACAATCTGCTCCAGAAACCCTTTTTGGATCTGACCCAGTTAAAACACAAGATGATTATTGTCTGTCATGACATTTCACCTGCAGATTCATTTCATCTGGCAAAGGCGAATATTCTCGGAATCATCACCGAACTGGGCGGGACAACCTCCCACACATCGATTTTAGCCCGGGCCATGAACATCCCGGCTGTTGTCGGGGTGCAGGATGCGACACTGAGACTGTTGGACGATGCGCTCATAATCCTTGATGGCAGTTCGGGAGAGGTAATCGACAATCCCAGTGATGATATCATCAATGAAAAGCTCAACAAACTGGAGCGGATCAGTTTTTATCAAAACCAGCTTCAAAAACTGGCTGAAACAGACTGCGCGCTGTCTGATGGTCGCAAAGTGGATATCGCTGCAAATATAGATTTTCTCAATGAGTTGAAACAGATTAAGGATCTTAAAATCCCATCTGTCGGGTTAATCCGGACCGAATTTCTGTTTTTTATAGATGAAGCGCTTCCAGACGAAGAAGAGCAGCTGGCTCTCTATAAGCATATCATCGAGTCGATTGACCACAAACCGGTGACATTCCGGACCTGGGATATCGGCAGCGACAAACCGACGAAAATTATCAGAGAGCTCTCAGAAGAAGCAAATCCGGCACTCGGATTACGGGCTATTCGTGTTTGTCTTAAATACGTCGACATGCTCAGGGTGCAAATTCGAGCTATTCTGCGGGCTTCTCAAATTTCCCAGATCAAACTGATGATACCGATGGTAACGCGGATCGACGAGGTATTGAAAACAAAGAAGCTCATAGAGGAAGAGTTACAGAATCTCGCCATGACAGCTAAAAACCTTCAGATCGGCTGTATGATTGAAACCCCTGCATCTGTATTCATTGTGGATGAGTTGCTGGATCAGCTCGATTTTATCAGTATCGGGACGAACGATCTGATTCAGTATGCTTTGGCTGTTGATCGCCTGAACGAACATGTGGCTGACATTTTCAATCCATACCATCCCGCCATCCTCGCGATGCTGGAGAAGGTCGTAACTAGTGCCAATCGTTTGAATAAAGATGTTTCCATCTGTGGCGAACTGGCGGCAGATCCTATTCTTCAGATGTTTCTCATCGGTGTGGGAAACGTAACTTTCTCCATGAGCCCCAATCATGTCTTGCGGACAAAAAAAATACTGAGAAAGGTCGATACCGCAACCTGCAAGAAAATCGCCTTCAAATTTATGAACAAGCACTCCTTTGTTGAAAGCAATCAGTATGTGCAACAACTGAAAGACCTATATCTGGAGGAGATTACCGACTAATGCAAACCGGATTCCTGAGGGTCACGAGACGAATTCCCAGTCGCGTAGCGGGTACACTCATTCTGCTGTTGGCCGTTTTTGGGCTTCAAAATCCCGTATTCGGCGTCATCTATAAGGGAATGGCCAACAATGGAACAGTGAATTTTGTGTGTGAGACCTCCTGCGGACGTGTGCGGGTTAAAAAAATTGAGAAGAATTTATATCGTGTTCTCTCAATTGGGTATTCCGGGGATCTGATTGCCGAGTCAGAAAAGGAAGCTGCCCGGAAAGCATGCGGTGAGACCGCCATGGCAGGCTCAAAGCGAGTTTCGCCATCACCATCCAGAGGCGGTAGCGGATGTCCTTAAAACAGTTGCAGCTTGAGGAGATCGTTCTAGCATCCGAAGCCACCTGGCGGAGCGATATCCTCAACCAGCTTGGAATTAGCCACCGTTGCCAGTCCCATCGATATGAGGAACCCATTTATACAGGCGGTTCCCTTCCTGATTTTGTCAAGCAGACGGCCCTTGAAAAAGCGCGTTCCATCCAGAATGAAAACCGGTCTGCCATTATCATCTCGGCAGATCAATTGATCTGTCTGGAAAGAGAAATTTTCTACAAGCCCGGGACCCGGGAAAAAGCGGTCGTGCAGTTGCAGAAACTCAATGGCAAGACCCATCAGCTAATCTGTGCTGTTGCCGTCCTGTTCAATCAAAAAATGGCGGTCCAGCATGAACTAGCGACCCTGACGATGCGACAGCTGACATTGGCCGAGATCCGGAACTATGTCGATCGGGATCAACCCTGGGGCTGCGCCGGTTCATATAGGATTGAGTCTCTGGGGGCTTCCCTTTTTGAGGCGGTATCGGTGAAAGACCCGACGACCATCATCGGTCTGCCGGGCAACCTTTTGTTGAATATACTGCGTGAGTGGGGTTTTTCGAATCTGCTCTGATATGTTGTCGTTGCGACGGTTTTCGAGACGGACGGTATCAACTCCCTATTCCGCCTTGCTGCTGTTGATGGTGGACCCTGCTTAGAATGAGAGCTGAACGGATTCCTGGGATGGTTCGCTGGTCTTTTTCAGCTCCCAGTCCACCGGCACGGGTTTGATGCCTTCGATTCGATCCTCATAATAGATCTGTTTGTGTTGAACACCAAATAGAAATACATCCCGGGTTACTTCCACATCCTGTCTGCAGTAGTCGGTTATCTGCAGCAGTTTTTCAGAATCGCCGTTCAGATACTCCTTGAACCATTTCAATGCCAGCATGCCATCAGCTGATTTTCCGACTTTCAAGGTCGGACGTGCGACATCATCCAACCGCACCCGTTTACCGATCCGTTCCTTGATATCAACCAGCAAATCGAGGTTTTCGGTATTTTTGAGCCGGTTGATCACATCGTCCCGGTCTTTGTGTGCGGTATAATAACCGCTGAGAACTGTATAGTCGAATCCCAGGTGATTGTAGCCGATAACAACCGGTCCGGATAGGAGGTGATCAATGAGATCCATTACCTGATTTTCATAATAGACACAAAATTTCTGCTGACTGGAGTCCCAAAGGACACCAACGGACATTTTCATTTCAGCAATGTTTTGCCAGCCGCCCACATCCTGAGCTGAACGCTGGGTCTCCAGATCGAATACTAAAAAATCTTTCATGTCACTATCTCAATCTTTTTAATATTTTTAAATTGGGTTTCTTCTGCAACTGCTGCTATACATCGACATCGATCCCCAACCGTTTCGGCAAACGACGAGCGCGGTGTCGTTCCCAGATAATTGTGATTATGCTACATTAAGGAAAAGGGGTGGACTGTTGACGCTTCCTTTTTATCGTATTGGGATAAACTGAATCTATCAATGAAAAAGCACATCAACTCAGTCCTCAAATCAGCCGGGGCTGTCCATATCGGTTTTCTGAACCGGTCGGCAGCACAGTTCGGACAATGGCTTCAATCCTGGTTGGACAAAGGATATCATGGCGACATGTCATGGATGAAACGGAATGCATCCTTACGCAACGACCCATGTTCAATTCTGGATGATGGAAAAAGCATCATTTCAGTAGCGTTCCCCTATTTTACCAGTCCCCCGGAACAATGGAGAGACCGCCATTTAATCAGCAACTTTGCCTGGGGAGAAGACTACCATGGAGTCATCAAAAAACGTCTTAAAAATGCGATACAGCAGATTACCCTTACAATTCCGGGTTTTAAAGGTCGTGCTTTTACCGATTCTGCGCCACTGCCTGAAAAAATGATCGCTGCAGCGTGTGGAATTGGCTGGATCGGAAAGAACAGTCTTTTATTGTCCCCTGAGTGGGGATCTTATATTTTTCTTGCCGAAATTGTCTGTAATCTCGATCTGGATTCAACACCACCCTTGAAGGATCGATGCGGCAGGTGTGACTTGTGTGTCAAGGCCTGTCCCAACGGGGCTATTCTGGGGGGTCGAATGATTAATGCGACAAAGTGTGCCAGCTATCTGACGATTGAAAAGCGGGGAGAATTCAGTTTGGAAGAAAAAAAAAGTATCCACTACCACCTTTTTGGTTGCGACTCCTGTCAGCTGGTCTGTCCCTGGAATTCGAAACTGGAAGCGCTGGCAGATACACCTTTTGCCTGTGATCCAAAATGGTTGGATTTAACCGTTGAAGAACTGGTGAATCTTTCCCCGGAACAGTTTGCCAATTTAACTAAACAGAGCCCGTTAAAACGCATAAAACTCGCCGGCTTGCAGCGCAATGCGCATGCCATTATCAGTAACACACAGGCAAGCGGATAATTGAGATTGACTCGGCTTTTCCGGTTGATCATACTGATAAGACGACTTCAATCAAACCCAGCCCTTAAATCATGGAAAACTTGACAAACGTTGTATCTGGGGATTTCCTGGAAGAGGATAAACATGAATACTCCTTAAGACCCCAGTCTTTTAGGGAATATGTCGGGCAGGACGAGATGAAGGAAAACCTGTCCGTCTTTATCGCTTCAGCCCGGAAGCGGAAAGAGCCGCTGGATCATGTTCTCCTTTATGGACCCCCTGGTCTGGGGAAAACGACCATGGCAAATATAATTGCCAGGGAAATGGCATGTGCGTTCCGTTCCACTTCAGGCCCCGTTATCGAAAAGCAGGGGGACCTGGCAGCCATTCTGACATCCCTGGAGCCGAATCAGGTGCTGTTTATTGATGAGATCCACCGCATGAACCGGGTCATCGAAGAGGTTCTCTATTCAGCGATGGAGGACTATTCACTGGATATCATGATCGGTCAGGGACCCAGTGCCAGAACAATCAAGCTGGACCTGCCCCGTTTTACTCTCATCGGGGCGACCACGCGCAGTGGATTGCTTTCAACCCCACTGAGAGAGCGTTTCGGGATTCCCCTCCATTTTGACTTTTACGAACCCGGGGAATTGAAGGAAATTATTGTGCGATCAGCCGGGGTGCTTGATGTGCAGATCTTTGATGAGTCTGCTCTGGAGATTGGAAGAAGGTCCCGGGGAACCCCCCGCATTGCCAACCGTTTATTGAAACGGGCGAGAGATTTCGCAGATATGCGCACCGACGGGGTGATCACAATGGAAATTGTCGATGAAACGCTGTCCAGGTTGGGAATCGATGACTTCGGTCTGGATAAACTGGATCGAAAGTTGCTGCAGCAGATCATCGAAATTCATGATGGTGGCCCTGTCGGTCTCAATACGATTGCTGCAACGGTATCCGAGGAGGGTGACACCATTGAAGAGGTTGTTGAACCTTTTCTGCTGAAAAGTGGGATGATCCGCAGAACTCCCAGAGGCCGAGTGGTGACAGAGAAAGGCTACCAGCACATGAAGAATTATGAATCCCATGCAGCATCATGAAAAAAGCGTTTATTCAGACATTCGGCTGCCAGATGAACGAACATGACAGCCGCAGGATAGAAACCATTCTTATCAGGGAAGGATATAGCATCGTCAGTGAGATTCAGCAGGCCAATCTCGTGCTGATCAATACCTGTTCTGTCAGAAAGAACCCGGAAAATAAAGTATACAGCCTTCTGGGAAGACTCTCCCGGATGAAGCGGAAAAACCCGGATCTGATTATTGGTGTCGGGGGATGTGTTGCCCAACAGGAAGGGGAAAAAATCCTCAAAAGGGCGAAATCGGTCGATCTGGTATTTGGTACAGACAATATTTTCCGGCTTCCGGAAATGCTGGCTGACGTTAAAACCGGAAAAAGAGTGATCCATACAGACTGGATGCCACGGGAAAAAAAAATCCAGAATTTTATTCCGAGGACCGAGATTAAAACCGGGCAGACAAATAATGCCAAAGCTTTGATTGCCATAACCAAGGGATGCGATAACTTCTGCTCGTTTTGTATTGTCCCCACAACGAGAGGTCGACTGGTCAGCCGCGAGAAGGAGAATATTCTCAGTGAAGCGAAGGACCTGATCAGCAAAGGGGCCAGGGAAATTCAACTGCTGGGGCAGAACGTAAATGCATACCGGGCTGGAGAAACCGGCTTCTATGAACTTTTGCAGGCGGTTTCTGACCTGGAAGGGCTCCGGCGGTTGCGGTTTACCTCACCCCATCCCAATGACTGGAACAATCGATTATCAGATTTGATGAGTACCCGACCCGTTATCTGTAACCAGATCCATCTTCCGTTTCAGGTCGGTTCCGACCGCATACTGACGCTGATGAGGAGGGGACATACAACTGCCGAATATCTGGAAAAAATTCAGTATCTAAAGCAGGTCGTACCGGACATTGCCCTCAGTACGGACATCATTGTGGGTTTTCCCGGTGAAACAGAAGCCGAGTTCCTGGAAACACTCCATGTTATTGAAACGGTACGGTTTAATCTGGTCTATGCCTTTGTCTATTCGGAAAGACCCGGCACCCGGGCAGCTTCGATGGTCGATGATGTTCCCCAGCCGGTGAAGGATGAAAGACTGCAGCGGTTACTGAAAGTCCAGAAGACAATTCAATCGGAGCTGCTTGATCAACTGATCGGGTCGACCCAGGAGATCCTTGTCGATGGGGTCCATCCCCGGGAAAAAGCAGCAATGATTGGTCGGAATGATGGGAACATTCCTTTTATGATACCCGGCTGTGATCTGGAAATAGGAGATATGGTTTTAGTGAAAACCCGCGGAAGGAGACAATTTTCACTGATAGGTGAGTTATTGAACTGATCAGTCTCACTATTCACCAATGATCTTGACCAGAACCCGTTTTCTCCTGCGACCATCGAATTCGCCGTAAAAAATCTGCTCCCAGGTTCCAAAATCCAGTTTCCCCCCGGTTACAGCAACAACCACTTCCCGGCCCATCACCTGTCTCTTGAGATGTGCATCTGCATTGTCTTCCCCGGTATCATTATGCCGGTACTGGGAAATGGGGGCATGGGGCGCCAGACGTTCAAGCCATTTTTCATAATCCTGATGCAACCCGTGTTCATCATCATTGATAAAAACGGAAGCTGTGATGTGCATGGCGTTGACAAGCAGGAGCCCTTCCCGTATCCCGCTTTCCTGGAGACAATGGGAGACTTCCGATGTAATGTTGATAAACGCCCGTCGAGACGGGACATTGAACCACAATTCTTTTCGATAGTGTTTCATTGGTGACCCCTTATTTTTTTCGAATGAGAGGAATGCGAATCGTTGAAATGGACTTGACAAAACCAGCCCTGAGAAGATCCCGCTCCTTCATAATCTGGATATTCTGCAGATCCAGGTATTCATCGATTTTTGTAAAAGCCAGGTTGCAGTATTTCAGGGCCTGTTCACGCATGCTCGTTCTTTTTTGATGATTCTGTATCAACAGCGAATATTCACCAAACATCCGTGCCAGGAGAATGTGAGTTTTAATATCTTGTGGATCGATATGGGCGATTTCAAGCAGCTCTTTGATGACCTCGCTTTTCGGCATCTTTTCCTTGAGCTTGACCATTAGCTTGCGTTTTCTATATCGGCACTCCAATCTGCTGATATCTAAATTTAACTGTTTCAAATACACCAGGCGGAGAGTCACCTTTGTCTTGTTGTGCTGCAACTCCATATCCGTCGGTTCAAAAGATGGAACCTCCAGATTGAATGGCCCATTTGCCAGGTGAAGAAGATAGTTTTCAACTGGATAGCGCGCTTCCCTGGATGCCAGGAGTTTTGCCAGGTATTTAAGATAGACCTGATAAACGAGTACTTCGTCTTGATATTTTCGAAAAACATCATGAATATAGGGCCAGTTTTGGGCGATTTCACCCGCATTGAGGGTGTAGTTTTTTCTTGATTCTGTCAGTGTTTCGGTAGCCAGTTTCATATCCATCATGGCAATTTGACTTTTATCATTCTGCAAACGGGCCATCAGTTTTTGAGAATTTTGAATCGAAGGGAGCGTTTTCAGAATGTTGTCATACCATGTTTCGGCCTTCCGGCATATTTCGATGACTTTTTGGGAGATCGTCTCATCGAATTGGTCCGGGAGATTGAATTTTGATACATAACCCGGTTTTTTCTGAGTAACCGCATTTTCAAGGAGCTCCACGATTTTTTCGGGGTTTTTGAAAATGGGGGGTTTGAGTCCGTTTAAAGCGTTCAAAAAATCTTTGCCGTCGAGATAGGAGAAGTAATTCTTCTTCTCCCACATGTTTCTAAAAATGACGTTCAACAGCTCATCGGGTAGATTGAATGTTTCCTCTGTTTCTCCTGAGTTTCTCTCATCGATAAGTTCAAGAATAATGAAATGAAAGCCGTCCAGGATCGCGTTTGTCTCTCTGGGATATTGCTTCCAATACTTCACCATGCTTTTTTCCCGGTCTGTATGATTCATGGGAAAGAGGATGGCGATGAGCTCTTTTCCTTTTTGAGATGGTGTATAGGCTTTCAGATGTGTTGGCATGGGGTTTGGAATTGAACCAGTCTGGTATATGTCTTAAAACGGGAGCGGTCAAAAACCGCTTTGGGATTTACAGTTCGCTTTAAACGTGTTGTCATATACAACACATGACGGACGATATCATCAATCAGTCGCAGCTATAAGCCCGTTTGCACGTCGGGATCAATTTCACCTGTGTATATTACAGGAGCTGATATCTGATCGGATGTGCATCAGGCTATTCCGGCCAAAAGCCCGTATTTCTGACGGAACCATGGGCGATAGATAAAACATGTCTTGACAGTGCCCATTGGTGAAAATACAGGACTGTTTTTTTTGGATAATTATCCGTGGATAGCAACGGTGTCAGCAAAATTATCCGTAAATGCTAACATGGCAATACCAAAAACAGAAGCGCTATTTGGGTGCTTTTCAGGCAACCCTTTTTAAGCAAAAAGAACGATCAGGGGGCTCAGCAGTCATGCTTAGCCGTGACCCCTCTGTAATCCGATAGACAAAAAATATGAGCCAAATCGGCCGTAAAATCTACCAGGATGCTTCACTTCTGGCAGACATCATAAAACAGCGGAAGGAGAGGGGCGAAAAGGTTGTGTTTACCAACGGCTGTTTCGATCTGATTCATACAGGACATACCCGCTATCTTGAGCAGGCCCGGCAAGCGGGAGATTGCCTGATCATCGGTGTCAACAGCGATGCATCCGTCATCGGACTCAAGGGAAACAAACGTCCGATCATCTCCCTTGATGAGCGTATGGAAGTGCTGGCAGGGTTCTATTTTGTTGATTATGTCATATCTTTCTCTGAGTCCGATCCATACAACCTGATCAAGACGCTGCAACCATCCATATTAGTGAAGGGTGGCGATTGGGCTGTGGATGAAATTATCGGAAAAGATATTGTTGAAGCAAGCGGCGGGGCTGTTTTTGCTGTACCTGAAATTCCAGGGCAATCCACCACGGAAATAATCAAGCGAATTATAGATCGATATAAACCGACACCTACCTGAAAATGTTTGACAGAAGGCTACTTGAAGATTTCGACTGGGTTCTCTTACTGACGGTCATCACCATTGCCGTGATCGGTCTTATTTCTATCTATTCGGCGTCATACAGTTACGGAACGGAAACCCCCTATTTTAAAAAGCAGATCATCTGGCTTTTTTTCGGGCTGGCAGTCATGGCTCTGGTTACGATGATTGACTACCGATTTTTGGAGAAGCTTTCTCCCCTGTTGTATCTGATTTCAATCGTATTGCTTCTCTTCGTCCTGTTTTACGGCACCGGGGGTCCAGGAACCCGAGTGAGTCGATGGATCAAGCTGGGTCCTTTCTTTATTCAACCATCTGAACTGGTAAAATACTCTCTGGTTCTGTTGCTTGCCTATCATTTCAATGAATCGCGCCGCATTGGTGACCTGGGGGTAAAGGAACTGGCCTGGCCACTGGCACTGACGCTGATCCCTTTTGCGCTGATTCTCAAGCAGCCTGATCTGGGTACGGCGATACTGCTGTTATTCGTATTCATTCCTATTATTTTTCTGGTTGGTATACGGTTAAAGATTATTCTTTTTACAACAATTCTGGGTTTTATCTCGGTGCCGTTTGTCTGGATATTCCTGCTTAAACCCTATCAACGCAACCGGTTCGAGACGTTTTTCAACCCGGACCTGGATCCGCTGGGAAAAGGCTATCAGATCATTCAGTCAAAAATATCTGTGGGAAGTGGGCAATTCTGGGGCAAAGGCTACCTGAAAGGAACCCAGGCCCGGCTTAATTTTTTGCCCGCACGACACACAGATTTTATTTTCTCTGTTTTTACAGAGGAGTGGGGTTTTTTTGGAGGTGCTATTCTGGTAGGACTGTATCTTTTTTTGATCCTGTGGTGTCTCAGACTGGTTGGTAAAACCAAGGATCGTTCGGGAACAATCCTGACGCTGGGGGTCACAACCATTCTGGCGTTTCAGATCACCATCAATATCGGTATGGTCCTCGGTTTGCTGCCAATCGTCGGACTCCCGCTACCGTTTATGAGTTATGGAGGGTCTGCCCTGGTTTCCCAGATGATTGGCATCGGTCTGATTCTCAACGTCCGCATGAGGCGTTATGATATATAGCGTTTAATGCCAGTGTGCCCGCCGTTCCAAGGCTTTATCATACACGGCTTCGTACTGGATTAATGCCTGATTCCAGGAAAAATCCATCTTCATCCCGCGTCGCTGCATGGCGGAATAGGACTTCCTGTCATTGTACCAGGTATGAAGTGCCCAACCAATGGTTTTTTCCAGAGCATTGGCACTGATATCATAAAACACAAACCCGGTTCCGGTTCCTTTCTTTTCATCATAATTTTCCACCGTATCACTGAGGCCCCCGGTTGCCCTGACAATCGGTACCGTACCATAACGCAGGCTGTACATCTGATTCAGACCGCAGGGTTCGTACAGTGACGGCATGAGAAAAAAATCCGCCCCGGCTTCTATTAGATGGGCCAAGTCCGGTTTGAACCCAATATACGAACCCACCTTTTTCTGGTGATATTTAGGGAGATCTCCAAAATAGGAGGCAAAATACGGGTTGCCACTCCCCAACACGACCAACTGCAGTTCCCATGAGAGGATGGTGTCAAGACAATTTTTTAGTAATGCCAGTCCTTTCTGATCCACCAGTCGACCAATAAAGGCAAAAACCGGCACCTTTTCATTGATCGGCAGCAAAAAAGTTGACTGGAGTTGTTCCTTGCAGACCTTTTTGCCCTTTAAATTGCTCTTACTGTAGTTGGCCGGTATCGTCGGATCTTTTTCCGGATCCCACTCAGTAAGATCAATCCCATTCAAAATGCCTGTAATATCATTTTGTCTTCGGATCAGAAAGGCGCTTAGGCCGCATCCACCCGGTTCGCTCAGGATCTCTTTTGCATACGTCGGGCTGACAGTCGTGACCTGATCCGCGTAAAAGATACCCCCCTTCAACAGGTTAATTCCCCCCATGGATTCAAATTCTTCCGATCTCATCTGCATCCAGTTCAGCCCCATAAAACTACTGAAGGAAAGATCGGTTTGTCCCTGATACCCAAGGTTATGAATCGTTAAGACTGACGCTGTCTTGTTAAAAAAATCCTTTTCCCACTTCCAGGTTTTTAAATAGTAGCAGAGAATCGCTGTTTGCCAGTCGTTGACATGAACGATATCAGGTCTGAATTCGAGTTGAATAGCCAGTTCCAGAACCGCTTTTGAAAAAAAAGAGAACCGCTTGCCATTGTCCGCATATGCCGCATTGTTGTCGCCATAAACCGAACTGCGGGCAAAATATTCATTGTATTCAATAAAATAAACTTCATAAGCCGCATCAGTTGTCAATTGCCAAACCCGGCAACTCATGCTGACGGTCCCCATCTGCACTTTCATGATCGATATCTTCTCCACCATCTGGAATTGTGACCGATCTATTGTGCTGTAAAGGGGGAGAATGAGTTTGACGTGATGGTTTCTGGCGGCCAACTGTTGGGTCAGTGTCCCTACAATATCACCCAGACCGCCGGTTTTTATAAATGGAACGGCTTCGGATGATGCGATTAAGATATTCATCAATTGTCTTTGCTATTAATAGATTGGCTGATTTTGGTTTCAATTTTCCGGGGATCGATCTTCCTGATTGCTTCAATCAGACTCTGAAGTTCAAATCGGGCTCGGCGTTTCTTCTGGGTCGCCTGCACCATTTCCATAATCTTTTCTTTCGAATACTGTTTTTCAGTTGTGGCCTGGTTTGCCTTGATAATCTTTCTTTTTTTCCTTGCAAGCCGCTTGCGTCGGATTTCTTCGGGATCGGGGGGATCCAGCTCTGGGAGAACCTGCCGGGCGATAAACTGCTTTTCAAAATCCTTGATCAGTTTTCTTCTGATTACGGTCTGGCTTTCGTCGGGAATCTCAGATTGATTGGGGTCAGTCTGGGAGAGCAGATATTCACGGAAGTCGTCCCAGAGAAATCTCTCTTTGATTTCGCGGGCGATGCTGGTCAGATGATTCTGGTATTTATCATGTAGCAGGTATTTCAGTTCATTCGCTGAGGGATCCGAGTGCCGAATCACTTTCAAGAGTTTCTGCAACTGAGAAGCGAGTGAATTGATATCGGCCTTGTATTGTGATAGCGATGTCATTTAAAACTTGCCGAATTATTAAAACAACAGTGGTAGAAAACCGATTGAGAAAAAACAGAACCCGTAAAGAGAAATGCAAGCGTAAAGCCTTATTATAGCGAATTATGAATTATTGACCACCCCATTGGTTGAAAACAGCTCAAATCCATGATTCAAGGCGGTCAACGACAAAGCCGAACCCACATTGATAGAACTAACCAAAAACCCTCTTTTATTTTCTTTTGGAATAGCTTATGCTGTCCGCAGAACATATGATAAACAGAACAATATGATCCGTTTTTGTCCACATGATCTATCCGTCTGCTGCATGAAAGATAGATGATAGATGTCCCGCTAACACTATACAGGTCTCAGGTTGGAAGGTCCTTCTGACGATTCAATATTTGCATACCTTAAAAAATCACTGGTAACAACGTTTCGTAAAAAAAACAGGAATAAGAACTATTCAAAGGAGTTTGATCTAATTGATAATCTAGAGGATTATTTCAATAAAACGATCCGGGAGGTGATGGTGCCTCGAACTGATATGGTCACCATAGACAAAACACAACCTATATCGGATGCTATTGAGCTGATTCATAAAACCAGCCATACTCGAATTCCTATTGAAGACAAAAATCCGGATAATATCGTCGGAATCCTCTACGCTATTGATCTATTCAGTTACTTCGGCGCTTCAGACAATATCCCCCCGATTTCACAAGTCATGCGTAAGCCATTCTTTGCCTCTTACAGTCAGCAGATCCATCATCTTCTGTCTAATTTTAAAACCAACCGCACCCATATGGCGATCGTCATAGACGAACATGGCGGTGTTGATGGTTTGATCACGATTGAAGATGTCATTGAGGAACTGGTGGGCGATATACCGGATGAGTTCAACAAGGATAATGAACCATCCTACACGCCACTTGGCAAAAACCTCATTTCACTGGATGCCAGTTTTCCCTTGGGACAGTTCAATGACCTTTTTAAAACAGACTTTCAGAAAGAAGGCATTGAAACCATTGGTGGATACGTATGCCACAATGCGGGGAAGATTCCTGAAAAAGGTGAAAAGCTCATTCTGGGAGAGATCGAGTTCACGATCCAGGAGAGTAATGAAAGACGACTTGAAAAGTTGACTTTGTTGGCTCCAGACAAATTTAAAGACAGTGCTGAAGCAGAATGATCTTTCGCCGTCCTCAAGCCTCAATGACTATCCACATTCAATTGAAATCCACACAAGCGTAAAGGAAAGTCAGTGCCCCAATCCCCGGAGAAGCAAAATCAAACCAACCCAGTTCTAACCCGGTTATTTCCATTGCTCTATTCAGAATGAAGCATTCAGGTTGCAGCGTTGATTGGGCGCTTTATTTCCTGATTGGAATTCAGAAGTTTTTTTGGTTAGGGGCGGCCGTTATTGTTACGCTCACAGCCAGAACGGCCATGGCGTCCTGCTCTGCAGTGGAGATAAACGGATCATATCAGGAAAATACTGCATTATTTAAGGGAACAGCCCGGTTCAAGTGTGCCGATATCCAGACTGACACCCTGTTCTTTCACCTTCCGCCAAACCGATACATTGACCTGGATGAAAGGGAGCAATTCGAACTGCGGATCGCCACAGACCAGTTTAAAACGGTGTCACGCAGTGATCTGATGTTTTTGGAGCCCCCGAGCCTGAAAAACATACACCTTCCTCAGGGTATCAAGGTATCTGCGGTTACGGTCAATAATACGGTTGTTCCACTCAAAATAATCGATAATCCAAAGCTCGCGCCGTTAAACAACAGTCAGCAGGCTCTACTGGCCGTAGCAGTTGGAAACGTAACGGCTAGACAACCCGTCCTGATAGAAATCAGTTTTCAAACTCGTTTCAACAAACTGCCAAATGGGTATTTCAGACTGCTTTGGGATTTTATACCCCGACCGGCAGGGTTTTACCAAAAATTATGGGATTACAAGGATGTACTGGCTCCCATGCTTAGACAGCGGGCACAGATTGATGTCATCAACTCCTCCGGAGCGCTGACAAGAACGTTAACGAGTCAATATGATTCTCCTTTTCCATATCTTTTGCTGGATCGATGGCGTTTTACTGCGGATCATCTGAAGCTTGCTTATGATTCCTTTTTTGATGACACAGCATCGGATTTGCTGAACCGGATCGATCGTGTACTTCTGTTTCTGGAAAGAAATCAGCTATTGAAAGATGATGATCGGGAACTTCGGTTGATTCTCTGGGATGGTCCGCTTCAAGTCAGCGGTTTGACTGTATTCTTACCGCGACAGTTGTTTCGTTACCCAGATATATTTTTCAAACAGTTTGAGATCATCATATTGAACGGGATTGTTGAGGCCCTGTTGAAAAAGGCATATCTGGTTGATACCAATGAAAATGCCTGGATATTGCCGGCTGTCCAGGCTGAAGTGCTCCGGCGGTTTTTTCAGGACCGGTTCCGCGGGAATACTTATATCTTCCCATGGTTGAACTGGATCAATCCTGAATTCTTTTCTGATCACAGCAATAAGCGATGGATCGACAACAAGCATTCCAAGGAAGTCGTTGCCGCTGACAGTCCGCAGGATATTGCCTACTATTCACATATTTATCACCCGGGAGGAGAAAAAGGATTCCACCTGTTCTGGATGCTGAATGACGGTCAACCAGACTATCGGGAACACCTTCTCAGACGAATCGCCGCCTTTCTGCGAGAAGACATAAAAGAGCAGAAACCGCTGTCCAAACACGATTTTCTGGACTTTTTTACCTCGACCCGTGTAAGTCGGGAAGCGGCGGAAACATGGCTCTCAACAAGCGGGCATGTCGATTACGCCATCACACAGGTCGAAGTTTCAGTCCATCAGGACCGGTATTTGGTACAGGTTGAGATTGAGAACATGGGAACTCAGTCACCGGTTCTTGAAATCAGTTTCGGTTTTGATAATGGGTCCACTGAGCGCAGACAGATCAACACCGGTGCCGGCCGTTACACATTCCTTCTTAAGGACAGACCGATTCAGATCGTTCTGGATCCATCGTTCAATATACTGGATGATGACCTTCTCAACAATACCTGGCGGTTTCCACTCAGAACGCGCCTGATTTGGGATTTCCCGTCCGTGGATAACTGGTTGTTGACCTTTTCGCCACTTTTCGGAGATGGAAATACCTTTGACCAGAATATTATCGGGCTGAACCTGACCTACAGCTATTTGACACAATCGGCGGTACAATTGAACATCTGGAAAGGCAGCGCGGATGACCTGCTCTGGACCGGTGAATTGTATACGACCGGATTTCCCTTCCAGGGCACAAAGTTATATCTGGCAGCCGGTTACGTCGGAGCAATCAACTCACTGGCATTTGGTGTAAGGCAGGAACCGGTCCGATATTATCCTGAATTGTGGATTGACTTTTCGATCTGGAAAGAGACACTGGATGCTCTGGAAGACTCTCATTTCAATGAAAACCAGCAGGACTGGTACGGTGCCAGATTCTCTACCGGTTTTCCAGTACACAAAGGGGCAGTGAGCTTATGGCAATTGACCTTGTCCGGGTTGGCCGGGAAAAGTATGTTTCAGCCACAATCGGAATACCAGCAGTTTAAGCTGAAACAGTTTTTTCGGTATGTCTTTGATGATTCGGATATTCATCTGCGGTATGATCATGGTCGGTCGGCAGGGACAGTTCCGCTTCAGAAACTCTATCCCATGGGAGGTACAGACGGTTTATCCGGATTTCCAAGAACCACAGACCTCCTTTTTTATGAAAATCGCATTTTTGAAATCGGGGTGACCCTGCCGGGTTTTTTAAAACATTCCAACATAAACCTGATCAAACTGATGTGGTTGCATCAGGTCGTTCCTACTTTGAACTTTCACCTCGGTCAGGGTATAACGGAAGAAGGCGTTGCGGAAGTGTTCACGGATGCTGAAATCAGCCTGAATATTATTGGTGAATTCGCAAACCGTTTCGAGTCTGCCGGCAGGATTGCTATTGCCCAACCCATTGGCCATAAAAAATACAAAGATTACCGTATTATTCTTTTCTCTGACTGGATTTTTTAACACCATGTTGCCCAAAACGATCGTAAGCATTTTGAAAATAAACAGCCGAATTTCTCCCGGTATTTCTGAAGGCCTTAAAGTCGCTTTTCCCATCATCATTGGCTACATTCCAATCGGTATTGCATTTGGTGTCTTGTCGCGCAAGGTTGGAATCTCGGTTTTCAATACAGTGATGATGTCTTTGATTGTCTTTGCCGGTTCATCCCAGTTGATAGCCGTCGGTATGTTCCTGGCCGGGGCATCTGCCGTTTCGGTCATTGTTACCGCATTTATAGTCAACCTGAGGCATTTTTTAATGACGGCCGCTCTGTCACCATTTTTAAAATCCTGGCGTAAACTGGAACTTGCCGCTTTTGCCTTTGAAGTGACCGACGAGTCGTTCGGGGTCCATGCCGCCATGTTTTCATCAGGCAACTATCAGAAGGAATCTGCATTTACTGTAAATATTGCTGCCCAGATTTCATGGTTGGCCGGCACCTGGATCGGTATTGTCGCCAGTCAGATGATCAGCGATATCGAGCGGCTGGCTTTGGACTACGCACTTCCCGCAATGTTTATCGGATTGCTGGTGGTTGCCACGAATGACCGGACAAAAGTAGTGGTCGCATTAATCGCAGGTTTTCTCTCGGTTCTGTTCTTCCAGGTCCATCTGGATCAATGGAACGTTGTTTTCGCAACTCTTATCGGGGCGTCGTCAGGCATCCTGCTGGAAAAATGGATCAAAAAATAATTTTTTATACGATATGCGGAATGGCGGTGGTGACTTATGTTCCCCGCTTTTTGCCACTGTTTTTCCTGGCCAATCGTTCCCTGCCGGTGATCGTCCGACGTTGGCTGGGGTATGTTCCATCCGCTGTTCTGGCGGCAATGCTTTTTCCTTCGCTGTTGATCAGGGAAAAGCAGTTGCTGCTTTCTTATGAGAATCTTTACCTGATGGCCGCCATACCCACATTTTTGATTGCATGGAAAAGCAAAAGTCTTTTTGGGGCGGTGGTGACTGGTATGGTTCTCGTGGCGGGAGCCCGGATTATACTGGGACTTTAGTTTGCCGGCGATCAGTTTCTCATATTCGCCTGGACTTTGGTTCTGGGACTGATTTGAACGAACTCATGAATGCTGAGAGGGATTTTGGGTGAATTTCGTACCGCTGCAGCAGGAATTGATTAAGACAATCAATAACATCACCCATAACACGCTCCGGGATGTCCGGTTTTTTTGAGTAGGTGCTTTCATTGTCATTAAGACAATCAAAAACATTACCCATAACATGCTCCGGGATGTCCGGTTTTTTTGAGTAGGTGCTTTCATTGTCATCCATCAACCACATGACCTTCAACATGGCTGGTGTGATGATCTTTTCGGATGCTTCAGCCGGTTTGCATTGGTTACAGATCAGCGATCCGCTGTGTGGATGAAACAGATATTTTTCTTTTCGAAATACCGCTTCATGTTGTTCATTGAAACGCCAGGTTTGACGGTGACATCCCCTGCAGGTCTGATAATCGATCCCGAACCCACCATGTTGTATTAATTGCCAGATTAACCGAGCCATAAAAAACAGTGATCCGGCGATATCCCAGCAAAACTGGTTGTTTTTAGATAAAATGTCGAACAGGTCCTCTGATGGGTTTCCCGGTTGCGCAATTTTGGAAATGAGTTCAAGGAGATAACTGTGGAAAAGAAACCGCTGATAAGAAAAGTTGCCGGCATTCAGAATGCTTTTCCCCGAAATGTTTAATATCCTGATAAACTCGTGTGACTCTCTGACCTGATACTCCACTTCCAGCAAATCACCGGGTTGATACAGGAAACTGCTGGATCGCCCCAGTTTCCTTCCGCTGTAGACTGTTGACGACAATTTCCCGTTCTGGGCTGAGAGCAGATTGACTATGAGATCGGAATCCCGGTACGGGGTGGCGGATATCAGAAATATGGGTTCCTTGATGGTTTTCACAACTGTTATACCTGATCTTTCAAAGCGAATCTGCTGTGATCCCTGCTTTTATCGCGATTGAGAGATTATCAAGACTTCCCGAATAAAAGTGGTCGGTATTGGAGAGGATTTCCAATGGAGACGTCGCGTTCAAGACCGAGAGTCTTTTCTTGAGTGTTGCCAGATCTGCGAAATCATCCCTGTCTCCGACAATAGTCAAACTTAAATGACGGACATGTGAAACACCACTGAAATCCATAAAGCTGACAGGCGGTGATACCAGAATGACATGCTCGAAAAGATCCATTTGACAGGCGACAGAGGCAGCAACCCATGAGCCGAATGAATAACCGGCCAGATCTATGGATGTAATCCCCTTTACTGACAGGAATTCATGAGCGGCCTTGAGATCAGTTTGTTCCCCGATACCATTATCAAAATGACCTTCACTCCGTCCGACGCCTCTGAAATTAAAGCGAAGTGTCGTATATCCCGCATCGGCGTAAGTTTTCTGTATGGTGGTCACAACCGCATTATACATATCTCCACCGTAAAGCGAATGTGGGTGCGTGATAATAACGGCTCTGGAGGTGGATTTGTGCTCGCAAAGCCCCTCAATCCGAAGGTTGTCTGAAGCAAACAAAATCGGTTCTTCCATTCAATCTCCGCCTGAAACTAAAAAAATGCTGGTGTCTTTCAAGGATAGTGAATCCTGGCCGGAAAAAATGCGCTAGTGTTTCTGGTAGTATTTCAAGACACGGGTATATGTTGCAAGTGCTCTTTCTGATGACTTAAAGAATGGAATTCCGGCTTTAGCAAAGACAGCTGAAAAATCAGTTTCAATATTGGGAACTTCAACAACCAGAAACGGCTTCCCTGAGCGATGCTGTTCGTCTATAACAGCCTCCGCAAATCTTTGATTGGATTCAACGGTCATTCCAATCCCGATAATCAAAACAACATCCACATTTGGATCTGCAGCGACCGCCTTGATGGCCTCGATATAGATGTCAATTACCAGAGAAGCTGTCATACCGACATCGATCGGATTGCGCAGACTCGTTCCTGTCGGTGGGACGACTTTCTCCAGAACAGAGCGGGTTTCACTGGAGATCTGGGCCAGTTGCAAATTCTCCTGTCCACACGCCTCTGCTGCTGCAACCCCGTATCCACCCGGACCTGAGATAATTGCCACACGATTTCCCTCTGGCCTAGGCAGAAGGGAAAAACCGATCATGGTATCAATCCACATTTCTATACCAGTTACGGCTGTGATGCCGCATTGAGCCACAACGCCTTCCCATATTTCCTTCGAACTGGAGAGTGCCCCAGTATGAGAATTCGCAGCGGCGAGCCCTTCAGTATTCAAACCGACTTTCCAGATGATGACCGGTTTTTTCTGTGCAGCGTTTTTCAAGGCCCTGACAAGGCTGATCCCATCGGAAATACCTTCGATATAGGCACTGATAATTTTGGTTTCCGGATCCTCGGTAAAGTAAGTGAAAAAATCGGCGCTTGTCAGATCACACTCATTCCCCAGACTGACTGCCTTATTAAAAAAAAGGCCCTTGGTCGAGCCGATCCCGCAGATTATGTTGGCAAGGGATCCGCTGTGCGAAATCAGTGAAATAGGCCCGGATTGCCGGGATAACTTTGGGAAGAATGACAACCCGCTATCCGGCGCATAAAGACCCATTCCATTCGGTCCGATAAGGCGCATACCCGATTTCCGGGCAATCGCAACAATCTTTGCCTGTCTGGCTGCGCCCTCTTCAGTTCCGGTCTCCCTGTATCCAGCGGTAAATAATACGGCTCCTTTCACTCCTTTTTGGGCACACTCGTCGATTACAGGCAGTGTTTGATGATAAGGGGTTAATATGATAGCAAGATCCACATTGCCCGGGATAGATGCGACAGATGGATAGCATTTTATGCCATCAATCATATCCGCATTGGGATTGACACCGACGATTTGCCCGCTGAAACCTTGATCCTGAAGAGCGATCAGATAGAGTTTTCCCGTTTTCAACTCCCTTGGCAGACCTACGATAGCGATACTTTCCGGATGAAACAGGGCATCGATCTGGTTGTTGGTTGTGGTTGAATTGTTCATGCGTTCTCCAGCGGTGCTATTTTAACGACGGATTGATACCACGTCCGCTTTCCCGAATCCTTCGAGGCGTGCGGTGTCAGTTTTCAGATGATGCACGATTCTTGTTTTCGGTACCAGCTTGACATTCAGGAATCATCACTTGCAAGTCCGAACCAACCATATTCATAACCGGAATGCCAGGTATTTGCAAATAGCAGGGTTCTATCCAGTCTATCCATCCGAAGTTCAGTCCCGGTATATCTGGCTCAAGAAATCGGGTATCTGTAAAAATAAAATCAGCAAACAGTGAAAAATCGATCGTCTTCAATTGAGACTTGTACTGAATGCCACTGGAACGATATAGTAGTGGATGTACCTGTTGGCAGAGTCTATCCAACGTCCAGCAATGCCTTTTTCGAGCGCTATTCAGAAGCCCGTTGACCCGAAAACATGGCAAATTTGAACTGCTATTCCTGACAGATCCTATTGTCGAATGAGACCATGAAATTTGTGCTGCATCTTTCAGAAATCGACTATTTGGAGTCGGTCATTAAAATTAACATCACAGACGTGGTTCTGCAGACCAGCCGTTTTTCGGTAACCGGCCGCATCTCAGACAATGACCTGTTTGATGTGCTGGAAAAGCTGAATTTCTGTGGAAAAAAGGTCATCCTGCTCTGGGATATTCTCTGTCACGACGATGACATTCTGCATCTAGCGGACATATTGATACAGCATGCCAAACAGATTTCATCGATCCGTTTTGCAGATCCTGGCGTCGGGGCCTATTTGAAAAACAGGTTTCCTGATCACGGCCTCCAGTTTCTCATGTGGGATGGACACCAGAACTGTTCAGGGGTTTTGGAATGGATCAACGCTTTTGAACCCAGTCTCAATCGCATCATTTTGTCTAACCAGATCCCTGTTCAGACAATCCGGAAACTCAGGCAGGATACAGCGATCCCTATTGAGATAAAAGGGTTGGGGAGAATGCAGGTCTTTTACTCTGCACGAAGATTGTTGGGTAACCAATATCCACAATCCATGGACACGCCTCGCCAGGTTGTGGCCGCCAGCACGGACCGACCGTCTCAGTTTTTCCCGGTAGTTGAAAACAGACATGGTACTGCGATATTCAATGATCGTGATCTCTGTCTGCTGGATGAATTAGAAACGATTCAAACCGCCGGGGTTGACTATTTCGGGTTGGATTTCGATTCTATGAATCAATTCAAGATACTTGAAAACGGTCTTGATCCCAAAGAATGGGTTGACCCGGTCAAGTCTAGCTGGAACAGGCCTATAACCAAGGGATTCTTTTTTAATAACCGGACAGATGCCCTGCTTGACAAACTCACAAATGCTTTTCTCAGGGATGACAAACAACATCAGATCGGACTGGTTATCGAGTCTTCCAAAAACGGCCATACCTTGTTTCATCTTCAACAGAACCTGGTTTTACCCCAGCGGGTGCTCTTTTTAACCCCAGAGCGAAAAAAGATCCCCTTTGAGATTGTCAAACTCCATGATTTAAAAGGGAAAGTTTACATGCAGACGGCTCATGAGGGATATTACCTGCTACCCTGGATTAAGTACGTTGGTCCCGCTTCTGTCATGAACATAATCGCATCCGGACCTCAGGAGGACTATCTGATTCCGCAAAGGAATCTTGAGAAGGAATGAGACAGAGACCCGATACCCGGATCAAAAAAGAGCGCCTTATTCAAGACCGGTTCAATCAATGTGAGTATAAACTGGAAGTTGCCATCGGATGGAATTAACACTGGATTTGTCAAAAGTCTGTATTGAGACAGCATCAAAACGAGCCTACAACAGACGTCTCTTGAGCTATTTTAAAAAAAATGGTGATAAAGCGTTGCTAGAACTTGAAATCGAAATGCTACTCCGATTTATTTCCGAGACTGATTTCCAAGCGTTGCGAGATCGTTCCCTTGATCTCTGTGGAGGAACCGATGCGGTTATTGTTCTAAAACTGTCTGAGGAAGGGACAATAGGACTTTACGCGAATGGAATGGAGATAGAAAGACCATCTTTACCCGAATAGAAAGTTTTGAATGGAAAATTCAGATTATGGAACAGGATGTGAATGATGTAGAACAGATTTTTTCCAACAATAATGGCCCTGGTAAATCAGATCGCGGTTGGCTGTTCAGTAGTGATTACGTCCATTCATATTCAGACAGGAAAAGATGGAAAAAGGAAAAAGCCAAATCAAATTAAAATTATTGATATTCTTATTTTTTTCTGCACTATTACTGTTTGTGACAAATAATGGTTTCGCCGAATGTTGTCAGGAATCCGGGACCTTCAGTAAACTGGAAAGACAAAATCTGGTCCGGTTATTTGATCAACCCGATTATGATAAAACCATTATCCGGAAAATATTCTTCGATCCAAGACTGCAAAAAATGCCTGTTGTTGTTAATCGAAACGTTGATAACAAAGAGGTCAAAAGAAACTATGATGAATTTCTCAATCGGTACTCCATCCATCTGGCAAATAAATTCGCTAAAAAATGGCGCACCCTTCTGGCTCGCGCCAGCAGGAAATTCAACGTAGACAAGGAGATACTGGTAGCCATACTGCTGATTGAAACCGGCTTTGGGAACGTGTTGGGTCGATACCCCATTGTATCAGTCTATTCATCCATTATTGTCGAGAATATGCGGCAACAGAGGCAGTGTGTGCAGATCGAAATGAGAGGTTGCCTGGAATCCACACCGATCAATCGTCTTAAAATGAAAGCACAATGGGCTGAAAAGGAACTCAGGGCGCTTATCGAGATCGCAGAAAGCTCGGATCGGAATCTGTTCCATTTCAAGGGAAGTTATGCCGGGGCTTTTGGAATTCCGCAGTTTCTGCCCAGCAGTTATTTGAAATGGGGATATGACAGTGACCGGAACGGTTCGGTGAACCTGTTTCTGCTTCCTGACGCCATCTATTCAACCGCAAACTACTTGAAAGCCCATGGCTGGAGCAAAGGACTGCACAACGAATCAAACCGGGATGTTATCTGGGAATACAATCACAGCCGTATCTATGTGGACACCGTATTTAAGGTGGCTCACAAGATTCAAGTCCATCCGGTAAAATTGAAAAAAGATATGCCCAGCCCGGAGAAACCCCAGATTACGCAAAATATCAAAAAACAAAGCAGCAACAACCCTTCCTGAACAAGATCGACCGATATTATTCATTTTGGCTCTTTTCCTAGAGAAAGATCTGGGTTATCATAGAGGAAAGAGACGCAGCATGTATCTGAATCGTGCAGTTGAAAATGCAGTTGAATTGGGATAAAAAATGCTGTCGAACTTAAAAAAGGCCGTTTGAATCAAAAGATTGCATTTGCTTTCCCGAGATCAGAATTACTACATTCAACATCATTTGAGCCATGTCTGAAGAATATAAACCGGGAAACTTCGATCAGATAGATACCGAAGATAAGCAGAAAATTGAACTGCCGAAAAAATATAAAGTGATTTTGCACAATGATGATTACACTCCCATGGAATTTGTTGTCGAAATCCTGATTGAAATTTTTCACAAAGATGAGCTCACGGCAACCAATATCATGTTGAATGTCCATAATCTCGGTCGGGGTGTTTGTGGCGTTTATACTTATGAGATTGCTGAAACCAAAATTGCGCGGGTCGCTGATTTGGCTCAGCAGTATGAATATCCTTTAAAGGCCAGTATGGAGGCGGAATAAATATTATGGGAGAAAAATATCGAGAGGATCGAATCATCAGCCGGGAATTGGAAATATCGTTAATTGCGGCTGTTCGGGATGCACAGAAGAGACGGCATGAATATGTCACTTTGGAGCATGTTTTTTATGCGATTCTTTTCGATCCGAAAACCGCGCAAGTGATCGAGGATTGCGGTGGCAACATTTCAGAACTGAAATACCTGGTTGACCAGTATCTGACAAGCAAGATAGAACCCCTTCCGGATGAAGTATTGCAGGATCCTGTACAGACCCTTGCTTTTCAACGCCTGATGCAACGCGTGATGAATCATGCTCAGAGTTCAGGTAAAAAAGAGGCGGATGGCGGGGATGTTCTGGCTGCGTTCTTTAAGGAGGTCAATTCACATACCGTTTTCTTCCTGAAAACACAAGGTATTACACGCCTTGATGTATTGCGCTCCATTTCCCATAACGATCTTAAAGACCCATCGATTCAAGAACAGGAAGGCCAAAAAACGACAACACGGGACAAGGGATCCAAGAAAACGGCTTTGGCAGCTTATACTGTGGACCTGACTCAGATGGCCAGAGAAGATAAGATCGATCCCGTGATCGGACGAAATGAGATCCTGGAAAGAACCATGCAGGTACTGTGTCGCCGCAGGAAAAACAATCCCATTTTTGTCGGTGATCCTGGTGTTGGAAAAACCGCTATATCCGAAGGTTTAGCTCTTAAAATTGCATCCGGCAAGATCCCGGAGATACTCAAAGATGCAGAGATATTCAGTCTGGATATGGGGGCTTTGCTGGCTGGAACGAAATTTAGAGGGGACTTCGAACAGCGGCTCAAATCAGTTATCACGGAAGTAGAAAAACGTCCCCGGGCGATCCTGTTTATCGATGAAATTCATACCATTGTCGGCGCTGGTTCCACCAGCGGCAGTTCCATGGACGCTTCAAACATTCTGAAACCAGCGCTGGTTTCAATGAATATCCGCTGCATGGGAGCGACTACCTATTCCGAATATCGGAATTTCTTCGAAAAAGATCGCGCTTTGTCCAGACGTTTTCAGAAGATTGACATTCCTGAGCCCACAATTGAAGAAACGGCGAAGATTCTAAGTGGTCTGAAACAGAAGTATGAAGACCACTATCAGATCAAGTACTCAGTTTCATCTATCAGACAGGCCGCAGAACTGTCCGCGAAATACATCAATGACCGCTTCCTGCCGGACAAGGCGATTGATGTCATTGATGAAGCTGGAGCCGCCTGCATGTTACTGCCCCCTTCGAAAAGGAGGAGCACCATCAGTGTGCCTGATATTGAAAAGGTGGTTTCCCAGATTGCCCGAATACCGGTAAGGCAAGCGGTCAAATCTGACATAGAATCCTTGAAACAGCTAAAGAACAGACTTCAGCAGCGTGTTTTCGGTCAGGATGAAGCTATTTCCCATATCACAACCAGTATCAAGCGGAATAAGGCGGGTCTGGGACATCCAGAAAGACCGATCGGGTCATTCCTGTTTACAGGACCAACTGGTGTGGGAAAAACGGAAGTGAGCAGGCAAATTGCTGATATTCTAGGTATTCACTTTGAACGTTATGATATGAGTGAATATATGGAAAAACATTCAGTGTCCCGGTTGATTGGGGCTCCTCCAGGATATGTCGGGTTTGAACAGGGCGGATTAATGACCGAAGCGATCCGGAAACATCCCCATACGGTGCTGCTTCTGGATGAAATTGAAAAAGCGCACCCTGACATTTTCAATATCCTGTTGCAGATTATGGATCATGCAACTCTGACAGACAACAATGGACAAGAGGCTGACTTCAGGAATGTCATTCTGATTTTAACATCAAATGCCGGTTCGCAGGAGCGAGGGGCAAAAACTATCGGTTTCAACTCTACCAACCAGCAAAAAGAGATAGAGGCCGTTGAAAGATTATTTCCTCCGGAATTCCGCAATCGACTGGATGCCATCGTCACTTTTAATTCTCTGACATCCGATGTTATGCTGTATGTTGTCGATAAATTCATCGATGAACTCCAGGATCAACTCAGGGCCAAAAAAGTGGTTCTGGAGCTTACGAAAAAAGCGAGGAAGTGGCTGGCCAAAAAAGGTTACAGTGCGGAATATGGCGCCCGTCCACTGGCCCGCGTGATTCAGAAAGAGATCAAAGACCAGCTGTCGGACGAAATCCTGTTTGGTGGACTGGCCAGGGGCGGAAAGGTCATCATTGACTGCAAGGACGATAAACTGGAGCAAACGTACCAGGCCGACTGATCTCTGCTGTTCAGCATCACACCAAGCGCCGGGGTTTTCTGGTTAAAAAAAGCCCCGGATAAACTGAAATCCCCCCACATTCAATCCGAAGCAGCGGGCGAGACCGGTTCTCCTTCTACAAAACACCCTTGGAGGAGGGGACCTTGTCCGATGTTACGGAAACCGCCTGAGCCAGCGCCCTTCCTAAGCCTTTAAACAGGGATTCTACCCTGTGATGATCGTTATCCCCATACAGGATTTCCTGATGCAGGGTCAGTTTTGCATTCAGTGCAAAACTCGAAAAAAAATGCGCTGTCATTTCAACCGGAAAGTCCCCGATCTTTTCCGTTCCAAAACTGCCTTTGAATACGTGAAAGGGTCTTCCAGAGATATCGACAACAGTTCTGGTCAAGGTTTCATCCATTGGCAGGAAAACGGTGGCATATCGAGTAATGCCTTTATGGTCTCCAAGGGCGTCTAAAAATGCAGCTCCGAGAGCAATGGCGATGTCCTCGATCGAATGGTGCGCGCAGACCTGCAAGTCTCCCTTGCAGGTCAATCTCACGTCGAAACCTGAATGAAAGGACCAGATCTCCAACATGTGATCCAGAAAACCGATTCCGGTTTGAATATCGCTGAGCCCTTTACCGGCTAATATCAGACTGCCTTGTATGTCAGTTTCTTTTGTTTTTCGATGGAAATCCGTCTTTTTTTTCATATTTTAACCCATTTTTAGCCGCTCTTTGACAGCTGCAGCGTGAGCATGAAGATCTTCGAGTTCAGCAAATCTGGCAATAAGTTCTCCTTCCTGAAACAGCCTGCTTTTCGAGTACTTTATCAATGACGAATGCTTTTGAAAATCCCGGACCGAAAGCGGCGAACCATATCTGGCAGCCCCGCCTGTGGGAATGGTGTGATTTGGACCTGCAAAATAGTCTCCCACGGTTTCAGTTGACCATTGACCGACAAAAACAGCCCCCGCGTTTCTGATCCGATTCAGGATATTTTCGTCACAGACCAGCAATTCCAGGTGTTCGGGGGCAATGGTGTTGACAATCTGGATGCCGTCATCAATGGTATCCACCAGTATAATTTTGCCTTTATCGTGCAGTGATTTTTTGATGATTTCATTTCTCGGTACGGACGGGACCAGTTCCTCAATTCGCTTCTGGACGTCAAGGGCTGTCTGTTTTAGAGTTGTCACCAGTATCGAGCGCGCCTCTTCGTCATGTTCCGCCTGGGTCAAGAGATCCCGGGCAATAAATTCAATGGGGACAGAAGGATCATCATGAAGAATGAGAATTTCACTGGGACCTGCTACCGAATCAATGCCGACTCTGCCAAACACCTGTCGTTTTGCTTCAGCTACATAGCGGTTTCCGGGCCCGGTAATTTTACAGACAGGGGCAATGGATTTCGTGCCATAGGCCAACGCTGCAATTCCCTGAGCTCCTCCCATGGTGAGCACCTCATCGAGTCCCAACATACTGCAGATTGCAAGCACCAGTGTATGAGGCAATCCGTTCCTGCCAGGGGGTGAGGCGATCACAATGGAGGGGACTTCAGCGATCTGGGCCGGCACCGCATTCATTAACAATGTAGAGGGGTAGAAGGCCTTTCCTCCGGGAATGTAAATCCCGACCCGATCAAGGGGCCGAACAAGTTCCCCCAGTATGGTTCCATCATCTCCGGTTTTCTCCCAGGACTGCGAGAGCTGAAAGCGATGGAACTGCCGAATATTTTCCAATGCTTTTTCTATTATCAGACGCGTCGCATCCGGCATGTTCTTTTCGGCTTCCCCCAATTTTTCAATGGGTACTCGGATCGTATCAATCCGAACCTTGTCAAATTGACTTGTATAGTCAACCAGCGCGTCATCGCCAGATTCAATGACTCTGGAAATGATATCAGATACCTGCCGGGTCAGTGAATGATTGACAGGTGCTCTGGTGATGTCTTGGAGCGGAAAATCATTGGCATGAGCAATCTCAATCAAGGGCATCTTTTGGTTGCCTTCATGTAGGTTGATGAAAAAACGGCTTTTTTCCAGTATCTTAAAAATGACCTGCGAATAGAGGGGATGCTTATTTTGCACTGTCATGTTGAATCATCAAGAATGACTCCCCCGATATATCACTATCCATACCATTTCGGTATTCAATCAATCAACGCTTCTCGCAAGATTTCAGTTTTATTGCGATTCCATCAACCTTTTTTCCGATTCAATCTGTATTTGATTTAAAAACTAGCGTAGGATACAGAAATGGTTCCGCTTTCAGTTTTAGACGGGACAGTTAATAGAAAAAGGACAATCCAGAACCATGATCGATAGAACAAATAACATGCCACTTCCTATTTCAATCTCCACAAAAATAGATGCGGAAGATTTGATCCTGATACA
>JAHJRI010000328.1 GCA_018830885.1 bacterium
ATTTCAGTGCGGGTCGTGACCAGTTCCGTTGCATTGGACGCAGCCGCCTGGACCTCCTCCAGGTCCAGCAGCCGCTGCAGCCGTTTCCCGGAGGCCCCCTCCTCCAGGTTGGTCAGCAGCATCAGCAGTTGACCCGCCGTTTCGGTATTGCCGGTGGCGCGATAGTTCTTGATGGCCTCGTTATAATAATGAACCGCCTCCTCTTTCTCCCCCAGTTTTTCCAGTTTCTGCGCGATAATGTGTTCGGTTTTGGCCATTTCCGCCTGGTTTCCCTGCCGGGCGTGAATCTCCCGGATCTGTTTCAGGACCGGGATCTCCGACTTGCCCGGGAATCGGCTCTCCGTCAGGAGCAGGAGTTTTTGGGCGATTTTCAGGGCCGTTTCCCCGTCGGCAGCCTGCCCGGAAAAACTACCCCGCCTGATCAATGTATCCAGCGACAGCTGGTAGAGGGCGCAGGCTTTGGCGAAATCCCCCTTCTCCTCGGCGACCGTCGCCCCCCAGAGATGGATCTCGTAGAGCCCGGAATAGGGTTTCTCCTGGAAGGGAGCAGCAGTCATCTCTTCATACAGCCTGGAGGCCCCGTCATATTCCCGGCGACGTGCCTGAAGCTCCATGGCCCGTGTAAAGGCCTCATATCGGGCCTGATCGGATATATAGGGAGAGGGGGTAACCGCTTTCTGTCTCAGATACCGGACAACCGGGTCGTCCTGGAACAGTTTGCCGGAGATGACGATGAGATTGTCGAGCACCACCACCCCTTCCGGATGGGTGGCGGGGGGCGTCAATTTCAGCAGCTCCTCGTGGGTCTCCCGTGAAACCACCCAGTCGCTGTTTTCCAGTGAGATGCGGGCCAGTTTTTTCAGGGCCTCCCGGCGATCCGGATAGTCCTCCCGGGCGGACAGCAGTTTCAGCATCTTCTGCTCCTGCTCCCGGCGGTTGTTCTGACGATACTCGGCATAGAGCAGGGTCAGAATACTCAGCTCCGTCGGTTGCCCCATCTCCCGGTTACGGTTCAGGATGGCCTTATAAATCCGGATTTTCTCAGCCGGGTCCGGGGTGGTCTGGGCATAGAGGTGCTGCAGCGCCTGCAACTCCTTCCAGGCCTGCTCCGATTCGAACAGACTCAGCAGCAAGGTGAACGGTTTGTCGGAAAAGGTTGCTGGACTCACCGTGGCGTGATTGACCCAGCGTGTCAGGACATTCTGCTGCTGGGACTTGTCACCGGTCCGCAGGGCGCTTTCATGCCAGTTTTCGAAATAGTAGTGCTCCCTGCCCGACCCTGTTTTCGCCGCCAGCTGCAGCAGTGCTTCATAACCGGCGGATGTTTCATGAAAGGCGGCGGTTTTTCCCTGGGCGACCACATACAGCGACAGGTATTTCTCTTCCAGGTCAACCCGGTCGATCTGTGCGGCCAGCCTGCTTAAATATTGCAGAGTCAGGTTCCGCAGCCGGGTCTGGGAGAGGGGGAGCACCTCCAGCAGCTGCTCAAAATACCGGAACGCGTCAGCCGGCACACCGGCGTTGTAAGCAAGGACACCCAGCCGATAGAGGTTGGCACAGTGTTGATCGACAAACGCCGCATTGCCGTTCAGCTCCCGGGACAGGGTGTCCCGGTAGGTCCGCTCATCCACAGGGTTTTGCCGTTCGACGGCATCATTGACCAGCAGCATGGTTAATTTGGCCCGCTCCGCCGAATCAACCGACCTCTCCAGCATCTGCCGGATCTCACTGTTCTGATTGGGCGTCAACACCTCAGCCAGGACCGGATCGGCTGAAAAGAGCATCAGGCAGACCAGCATTGCAACCGATGCACAACCACGAAAACCGTCTGCAATCCGTATCGAATAAGTTTTTTTCATTTCCATGATGGGTTTGGGTGGGTTTAACGATTCTTCACTTTTTCCGAGTTAATGACGCCATAACTTGTTAGTTGAATAGGCACGAGTACGGTAACGATTCATCTCCTATTCAGCCGTCAGAGCGAGGACCAGTATGTTATTGAACGGATTGGGAGTGGTTAAGCATCGCCAGGATGGCGATGTCAACGACCGCCCTCGGAAGACGGCCATGGATGGCCGTCGAGAATGAGTTCAATGACATACTGGTCCTCGCTCTGATGGCAATATAAAAGTGGTGAATAGTTACCGAATACCTTTATAAACAACCATTCAACATTTCAACAACCAGCTTCCTGAGCTGGATCCTAAAATATACTCAGGATCGACAGAATATAGGCCGACATCCGAGCCCCCGTCCTGGCAGGCGCCTCTTCCGGAACTGGTTGTTCGGCTGAAACCGGCCCCGGAACCGTTTCCACGACCGTGGCTTTTTCCACAACCATCGGTTCCGGTGGCTGCTCTGCCACAACCGTCTCTGGACGCTCCGGTGTTATATTCTCTGCTGTTGTCTGCTCCGGTTCGGGAGCTTTTATCTCCCTGGTGTCCGGAGCAGGTCGCATTGCCGCCTGTTTCTCCGCCTCTTTGTCCAGCAGGGCATTGAGGATGGTGATGTTCTGCCGGATGCGACGGATGCCCTCAGGGGTCTTTGTCTGCCGCAGGATTCCATGAAACTGCTGCTTTGTTGCCTCGATTCCGGCCACGTCCGGTTCGTTCTGCAGGGCTTCTGTCCGTGAAATCAGGGGGCCCAGTTGCTGCACCTCCACCTTGACCATCAGGGAGTTGAGTGCCATCACGTTCTGCCGGATCCGCCGGATCTCTTCCGGATCTTCAGTCTGCTTCAGAAGGTCATGAAACTCCCCCTTGGTAGCCTCTATGGCGGGCATATCCGGTACAGCCTGCAGTGCCTCGGTGCGGGCGCTCAACAGGTCCAGTGGTTTCGGTTCTTCCACCGGAGGGGCAGCGACCACCACCACAGCGGGTTCCGGTTCGGGCGCGGGCAGGACGATGGCCAGGGCGGGTTCGGAAACGAAGGTGTTATTCTCGTAGGCCACTTCGCGGGCAGCATCCACCTGCTCGATAGTCGCCACCAGTCGGTAAGTCCCCGGCAGAATATCTTCCGGCACGGTAAACTGCTTGTTCCAGACATAGGAGGCATGATTCCCCGCCAGCGGTTTGAAGCGGTCGGTCGCCGGGATATCGGTCACCATTCCCTTTTCATGTTTCAGCTGGTAGTTGACCTGGTAGGGGCTGCTGGCCGTTTTTCCGGAGTTGGTGATCGTAAAATCCACTACCACCGCCTGGCCCGGCTTCACATCCGCCAGGAAAAACGGTTTTGCCAGCTGAATACCCAGGTCGGGCAGACTGGCCAGCCGCTGTTCCTCCACCCGGACCAGCAGGGAGTCCAGGAGGGCAATCTGCTGCTGGATACGACTGGTTTCTGCAGGAGTCTCCACCTGCGGCAGCAGCCCCTGGAACTGGTCCTTTGTTGTCTGGATGACAGGCACCTCCAGAGTCACCGCCAACACTTCGGTCAATGAACTCAGGTTGTCGATCTGCTGGTTCCGGGGCAGCTCCGCCTCGCTCTGCTTGAGAAATGCCTGCTTGGCCTGGTGATATTGCTTCAGTCCCAGGCGACCCAGACCGAGATGATAGTGGACCAGTGGATAGTCCTGTTTCAACGTGTTCAGCGACTGAAACGCCGACACGGCATCGGCATATTGCTTCTGTTCCAGCAGCGACAGTCCCAGCTTGTTGAATTCACGGGCAAGGTAGGTTTCGTCCGAGACAGCCTGACCCTGCGCTGCCTGTTTTTTGCCGCCGCTGTTCAGCACTTGGTTCAAAGCGATTCTGGCCGACGTGTAGATTCTGTTCAGGGAGGACTTCAAAACATCCAGGGCGCCCCGGATATCCCCCTGTTCGTGACGCACCCGGGAGAGGGAAAGGGTGTGGTTGATATTTTCCGGCTCCCGGGCGTGCAGGTCCGATAACGCCTTGGCAATCACATCCGATTTTCCTTCTGCAATATACAGGGCCAGCAACTTGTCCCTGGAACCGATATCGAGAACTTCCAGTTCCCGGGACAGTTTCAGCTGATCCACCCGGGCCTCTTTCGCGTCGCTGATGGTTACCAGCAGTTCGGGAACCGGTTCGATCCCTGAAAGAGTCGACATTTCGACACGATCCAACAATTCGGAAACAGGGGTCTCCATGATTTGCGGTGTTGAGGGAACTGCCTCTGTTTGAACCGTTTTCTCACTCTCGGCTTCTGCTTCTGGTTCAACCGGGCTGAGGGTGCAGCTGAAATCCTGGCTGGAAAAACCGGCCACCTCCTGGCCGTCAGCATCCAGCTCAACCAGGGTCTTGACCGTTTCAGCTTCGCTTTTGGCCCTTGGGGTGGGGATAGCCGTGATTTCCACCCGGGCTTTGTCGTCATCCACCACGGGCTGGGATTTGATTCTGAGATACCGGGAAGAGTGATCGATGAGCCCCTCGTAGTCCTTGCCGTAGATATTGACCGTGATGGAGTCAAATTCGGCTTTCAGCATGATTGCAGGCGGAAATGCCAGCTTGAAGGACTGCTGTCTGCCTGCGGCCAGTGCTGGTAGGTGAGCCCCCCGCCAGTGACGTCTGGAATCCGTCCGCTTGAAAATGATGATGCTGGTCAGTTCAGCAGTTTCTTCCGTCCCGTTGACGACATCAAAATAAGCCTCAAACTGACGCGTATCTGCATTCCAGTGGATGGAGATGGGAGAGATGCGGATCTCTTTCTCCTGGACCCCCTGGCCCAGTGCTCCACCACTCAAAAAAAGAAACACAATCAGGACGATGCCCAATAAAATAAACCGGTTTCTCAAGATCATCTCCTTTTGCAGGTGCTGTTGAATGAAAAACAGAAGCTGGAACACTAATGGAAAGTGAAAAACCTTCGTAATGATTCACCACGTTGTCTATCGGTGAGGAGAGGAGACTGGTATGTTATTGAACGGATTGGGAGTGGTTGAACATCGCCAGGATGGCGATGTGAACGACCGCCCTCGGAAGACGGCTATGGAGGGCCGTCGAGAATGAGTTCAATGACATACCAGTCTCCTCTCCGATCAACGTATACCTCGTATACCTCCCAGACTTTATTTTGAAACGATGGACCGGCACTGACGTCGCACTTTCAGGAGAGTTTTTTGTTAAGTGCATTTCAGACACGTCAGTGCCGGAATCTCGTTAAAATATCGTTTATTTTCCTGCTGAGTCGATCGGGTCAACATTCCCACTAGCCTTGATTCATTTCTAGCTGAAATCGGGGGACATGCACGTTGTTATGTGTACCCTGATTTCAGCTGGACCGAAGCGACAGGGGTGTACCAAATATGTGTGGATATCTCTAAGCGGAAAGAGGTTGTTTGTTCATAAAACCTTGGAAGCCAGGGATGAATTCCAGGAGCTCCAAGGATGGATTCATGCGTTTTTCTGAATAAATAACCTCTTGAAGCGGTTATGAGCACAACCCCACATGTTTTTGGTGCACCCAGCGACAGACCGCTCTTGACCGGACATTAGCTGAAACTTGGCGTAACTGTTCAATCTGTTACAGAATCAGGCGGTTAACCAGCTGAATAACGACACTGATTTTTCTGATTTTATCGAAGAGAAACGTACAACAAAAGTGGGGGTTTTCAAATCGAAAGTCTGGTCAAAAAAAGGGGTCGTTTTCCACCACACTATTGCCGGAAGTGCTTTTGAACCCGCCGGACAGATTTTCTGGTAAAAGAAGGTGGTAAGATTTTTGACACCAAGCAAAAGCGGTCACATGAAAAAACGAAGGGGTATATCCCAGCCGCTTTCGGTGTTATGGCCGATCCGTGATCCAGAAGGAATTCGGCTTTTTTATTTTTCAGTGAAATCTGATCGTCCCGGAATTACCAGAATTTAAACCGCCGGATGAACCCGGGGGAACCAAAAAGGGACCCTATCGTTGTTAATATCACAGCCGTCATAATACCAGCCGCGTCGATCCCGAAATCGATCGGATTCGCCTGCCTGCCATCAACAAAGAACTGCAGCATCTCTGTCATAAACGCAAACAGGAGGCAGACCAAAACGATCCGGACCTTCGTAAAACCTGGTAAACCGGCCCTTAATAGCGAGACAAAGAGACAGAAAAAAAGGAAAAAGTGACCTGTTTTCTTGGCCATACTGAGTGAAATGTATTTCTTGAATTCCGTCAGATTCAGATAATCCTGGTTCCAGAAGTGCTCAGTTTTTGAGGAAACGCCAGCGGCTGGTTCGCTGGCCTTGCCGACAACGGGAATAAATTGTGTTTTCAGATCGGATTCAATTTTTTCCAATACCGACTGGGAGGCTGTCACACCGGAGATGATAACAATCAGAACCAAAAGAGGAAAATAACAGACCCGCCGTTTTCCATCGAATAAAACAAGCTTGACAATCCCCACAAACATCAGGCACCCCCAACAGACCAACAGGATTCGTTTAGCCCAAGTGAACAGCGTTCTTTCCTCCACTGGCACCAGCTCAATATTTCGTGCCGCCAGTTTTCCTGCCAGGCCAGTAAGCTGAATGCCAACCCTGACCCAATTAATGGATTTTCCAATAGAAAAAACCCTGGATTCTTTCACCCACCCATCCGTGTCAAACACTTTTGCAGCAAGATGGGGTCTACTCCAAATCGCTTTTCCATCTTTAGTCAGGGAAATCATCAGCAATCTGCCACCGTGCCAAGTGTCCGGCAGAACGGTTATATTTTCTACATTAAGTTCGGCTGAAATCCTGTAGCGTCTTTTGGCGGGAAGTTTTACTATCTGCAGAGCAGAAATACTAACTGTCTTCTTTCCTGGGGGAATCGACAACACTAGGGAGTTGTCCAAGGCTGAAAAGTCCGTCAACGCCCTGTTTTTGATCTGCCAGTATTTTGAGTCAGGAGAAAAGTCTTTATTCTTAGTTAAATTTGGCCCTATGACCTGATACCGAGATTCAGCCCCGGCTACAAACAACCCGATTGTCAAACAGCTGAGACACACCAATAATAACAGATACCAGAAAAGAAACCTCTTCGCTATTATAAGTCTTTCTTGATATTGAAGTTCATCGTCGACCATCTCAACAATGTTCACACAACCAATCCGATATTCTCTCTCTGCATTAAATTTTCACAACAGTCTTTTCTGAGATGGATCATAGATATTTTTCAATTAAATTTTTTGTATCTAAGATATGGCTATTTGTTGAAGCTCCGAACAAAATGGAATCCACGCCTCCTAGATTTCCAATAAATTCTATTGCCTCATCAGGCTTGATAGCACCTGCCGCTAATACTTGCATGGCAATTATTTTATAAGTATTCTCAGCCAAGCATTCTTTATAGATATCAATTCCACCAGACATCCTGAAACTGATCTTATTAATTGAAGCACAAACGATAGAATCATTAATCTCTTTTTCTTTTAATACATCAACCAGCTTTGGCAGATTCATTGTTATGAACCCAGGCTTAGCACTATACTTTTTTCTAACATACTGTGCAAAAACTTCATAAATATCGTACACTCCCAGTCCTAAAATCAGATCCGTGACAACATTTTGTAAAAAAATAGTCTCGACATTGATTCCTCTAAACATGGACAACTCTGCATCAATTAAAAGCTCCATCATTTTTTCAAAGTCTTTTTTCACCAAAGCGATCCCACCTTTGGATACGGATTGAATAATATTCCCTTGTAAATATTTTTTTAATGTTCCCAAAATACCATATGTTGCGACTGCATTTGCGTATTTATGAGCATAAGGAAGACAAGGATTAATTTTGAAATCTTTATACTGGGTTGGATTAGATCTGATATGATCGCAAATATATTCGACTTTATCATATGTAGTTACCATAAATGTCTTTATTCCAACATCATTGATAAAATCTACGATGTGCAAAATATTTTGAATATCTTTAAATTTTTTCATTTGCTGTCTAGCCTTTTCTTCAGACATGTGATTGACACCAAAAAATTGATTATCTCCAAAAATTACTTTATCCATTATCTATTCCTCTCGGCATCTTCTCTTAGCATTTCGATCACCCTGTCTGTTTCAAGTGAGACTTCAAATGAATTAATACTATTTGCATTTTTTTCTTTCACCTGATTGATAAAATAATCCACCTGGGCCGAATATTCTTCTCCCCTCAGATTGAAAGATACCGGTTTTGTCTGGTCAGTTATCCAGAAACTATTCCAGCCTTGTTCAAAACCTTCTTGTTGAGGGTCTTCTTTTAAATACATTTGACATTCCTGGGCATTGGAAACGATTTTGCCTTTTTTCCCAAGCACTTCAACTTTGGTTGACATCTTCCTGTATGTTTCTTCACTCCAATTTACTGACAACTGACCTGTAATTCCATTTTTGTAGAAATAATTAGAATAAACAGCATCCTCAACATTTTTGGAATATATTTTTTTTAGGATTGTCCCTGATACTTTTTCAATTGTTCCAACAAGATATTCCATCAAATTAATGACATGAGCAGCATAATCAAAAAGACACCCACCACCTTCTTTGGGATCTCCCCTCCATGTTCCACCTTCATTATTAATCACAACAGGTCCATAAGCCTCACCATTAATATGGAATATTTCACCTATCATATTTGACTCAATAAATCGTTTTGTGGCCTGAAATGTTCCGATAAACCGATTGTGAAAACCAACTTGAGTGACCAGATTTTTTTCTTTTGCTAAATCCGTCATTGTTTTTGAATCTTCATAAGATAGGGAAAGGGGTTTTTCACAAAAAACATGAATGTTATTTTCCAAGGCATAGAGCACCATCTCTTTATGAAATTTTGACGGAGTGGCTACGAAAATCAGATCAATTTCGTTTTCCTTGATCATCTTCTTGTAATCTTTATAACAGTTGAAGTTAGAATATTTTTTGAAACCGGAGAGCAGAAACCCTGATGAATCACATATTGAAACTTCTACAATATCCGGATGCGCATTTAATATTGAACAATGGGAAACACCCATCTTACCAATTCCAACTACGCCTGCTTTAATCATTTTCCTTTCCTGTTTTTCCTTGAAATATATCAATGAATTGATCCGTTATAGAATCCCAATTAAATCGATTTAGAATATCTTTTTTACCTGAACCTGCTTTTTCTTTAAGCTTCTCATGCTCAACTAGTGAATAAGTAAGCTTTTGATAAAGATCGTCAACACTACCCGCCTTAAAAAGAGTTGCATTTTCTTTCACGATATAAGTATTTTCACGGATATCACTGCATATCAGAGGCGTTCCAAGACCCATTACAGTCAATATGACAGGAGATAAACCTTCAATTAAAGAAGGTTGCACATAAATATATGCATTTTTTATTAAGACATTTACATCGTCGCCATAGATGTACCCAGGGAAAACTATTCTTTTATCAGACGTTTCTTTGAGCTTCACCTCATAGCTGCTTGGATTTGGGGATCCTCCGACCAACACTAGTTTTTTGTTAGTATCTATTCTTTTAAATGCTTCCAATAAAAAATGAATCCCTTTATCAGGAATAAACCTACCAATAAATAAAAAATATTCGTTTTCACTTAATCCTAATTTCCTAATAATAATGGTGTCTGTTTGAGGTGCTGGGACCTCCGCCCCATATGGAATAAAATAGAACCTTTTTTTGAATTTGTTTTCAAAGAATTTTTTATTAAAAATATTATCAAAAATCACAGCATTAGGTATATATGCGGTTAAATAATTTGAAATAAGATAAAATAACTTGCCATACCATGGCCATTTATCTCGTTTCCAGTCCATAGCAAATTGGCTAATAAACACCTTTTTTTTTGAAAGACGCAAAAAAAGAGCCCATAGGCTATTGGCACCACTATGTATATGAACAATATCAGCCGTGTCGCGAAAAATAATATGAAAAGTTGCCTTGAATGAGTGAATGAGTGTGTCAAATCCGGCCTTGTTAATGGTTCTAAAATAAACCTGATGAACGCCCTTGTATTCCTTTGAAAGCTTACTTTTCTGCCCAGGATATAACCGGCTATATATTGTCAATGAATGGCCCTTTTTAACTAATCGGGGATACAATTCATAAGCGAACTTATCAGATCCCGCTGCACCTTCCTCAGGTGGAATAGACCTAAATCCACCAAAAGCCGCAATTCTAAGTTTTTTATCAATCAAGATATCCCTTGTAATAATTGTCTATATATTCCTTTAATGAAACTCGCCAATCTTTCATTTTACTCAGGCCTCTAAGATTAAGTTTTTTTGTAATCAACCTTTCTGATGCAGGCCTTTCAGCAAAATACACATTTTTGAAAAAATTAGATTCGACGGGTATAATTTCTATTTCATTTGCAAGTCCAAGCAAACTAATGAGTTCTGTTGCAACCTCCAATCGGCTTGTTTGTCCTCCACACACACAATTGTATAAACCCCAATATTTTTTCTCTATCAAGGCCTTTACCGTTTGAGCAAAATCATGGGTGTAGGTTGGTGTACCGTCTTTATCCTTGACAATGAATAGTTCTTTTTTCCCATCTTTTATCTGCTTCATTAGTTTTTGAATAAACTTTTTATCTTTTTTAGGTCCGGAACCCATCATCCATCCGGCACGGCAAATAATATAACGACTGGCATTTTCAACAACAAAACGTTCCCCCATATATTTTGAACGAGCGTACACACCCAATGGATTCGGTATGTCCCAGTCATCATAAGTGTTTTTATTTCCATCAAAAATACCAGCGGTACTGATATAGAGAATCGGAATTTTTAAGCTATTTGCCATGTAAACAGCATTCTCAACCGCCAGTGTATTAGTGAGGTAAGTTTCGTCGATATTATTTTCACAGAATTCTAGGTCAGTATAAGCCCCAAGATGGAACAAATAGTCAGGCTTAAAATCTTGAACATCCTGTTTGTATCTATCAAAGTCCCTAATATCAATGAATGACAACCAATCTTCGTTTACATCTTTATCAGTGCATTTTAACTCAAAATCATTCTTAAATTGAATATAAAATGCTTCACCTAACATTCCTCCACAACCTGCAATATAAATTTTCTTCATAGTGATCTTTACCCTCTCGATATTTACTTTCTGCAGTATATGCGTTGCATATCACCCATATTCAAATAAATCTTAAATTGCCTAATATTGCCAATCCTACTTATTTTTTCTAGAATACTATCTATGAGTTCACTTTTAAAAATTACTGAGATATTCCAAAATAATCTCTCGAAAGTGAGTGTTCTTCCAACTCTGTCGTGTCTCACTGTTGTGAATCCCGATTTTTCCAACATAATTTTTAATGTTTTTTTCGTAAAGAATGTAAAATGACCATAACATCTAATACTTCGTTCTCTGTGGCGTAATACTTTGTATGGTAAGGAATCGTATGTTGGTGTCTCAATCACCAAAATGCCGCCTGGCTTTAAAAATCTATATAGCAATGAAATAGTAAATGAAGGATTCAAGACATGTTCAATCACATGGAACATAAAAATGGCATCAAAACTATTATCAAGAAAAGAGGTATCTTCGAGTTTGTCTGGTATTAAATCAAACCCAAATATTCTTTTTGCTTCCTCACGACGGGTATCTGTCGGTTCCAAACCGGTTATCTTCCATCCTCTTTTCTCTAACTCATGTAAGAAATAACCTCTTGAACTACCAATTTCTAATGCATTGCCTTTCACTGGAAGTAATCTTTCCACATGTTTAATTGATGATAAGTAATCAGACACCTGGATCTTTTCTTTCATATCAAGCATTTTTTCGAATTGTTCTGAAAACAGAGGCATTTTTATAGGAGTATTTGAACTGCCTTCCCAATACTTTTTTGTATGATCTATATGTAAAGGGTAAGCATACATTAATCCACAGGTATTACATTTTACAATTTGATGTGCTTGTGCCATATTTTTTTTATAAATCACTTTGTAATCACTACTTTTACAATTATTGCATGTATTTATATTTTCCATAAGGTACCATAGTTTCTTAGAAGAGCATAATCATTGCCATTGGTAAAATCAGTAGCTTGACTATATATCCTAATTGAAGCAGTTTGAATGAAAAGCATATAGTGACCCCAGGTAGTGTCGATGGCTTGATGTAACAAACCTTCAATCCTTCCATTAATCAGAATCTAACAATCCCCGATAGATAAGCATGATCCGCTCATAGTGCTTTTTGCCGGAATGCTCTCTAAGTGCATACTCCCGCGCCCTTTCTCCCATCGCCCTTGCTTCTGTGGAATGCTCCTTCATCCAATTCATTGCCTTTACCAATCCTTCGGTATCCCCAGGGGCAACGAGAATACCTCTTTGGAAATTTTCAACCAGCTCTTTCATCCCGCCTAAGTCTGAGGCTATAACCGGTTTTCCAGCGGCAAAGGCCTCTGTGATACTGAATGGCTGGTTTTCGTACCATAGCGAAGGTAACACAATGGCTCTTGCGCTGGATATGAGATTCCGAAGCGTATCTCCCTGTTGCATTCCCAAGTACTCAACATTTTTCGGCAGCGTCTTTAGCAGGATTTTTACGCGATCGTCTTCGAGACGTCCAGCAATTTTTACCGTGATCTCTGGCGCTTTGTGGCATGCTTCGATCAACTGGAAGATCCCTTTAATGTGCTCAAGCCTTGCAAAAAACAGAAAGTAGCCCAGATCCTCACCCTGGCATTCGAACATCTTATCCGGCAATAACAGCGGAAGGTGGATTACTTTTTTAGGCCAAAAGCCTCTTTGCAAAAGTTTGTTCATTAAAAAGGAGCTTGGGGCAAGAAAGAGATCAGGCAAATTCCGTAGCCCTATTATCCGGTGAAAATATGCCTCAAGGCACGCCATGGTACTGGCTAGAAGTGACCCCTTTTTGCATCGTTTGAGTATGGTTTGATAATACTTGCAGTTTCCACAGGCTTCGCAGATCTTGTGGGTGGTATCAACAAGGAAGCTTGCGTTGGGACAAATCATCTTGTAATCGTGCAGGGTCCATACCACCGGCAGCTTACGTTTTTTAGCCTCGAAAATAATAGACGGTGTTATGTGGCAGTGGATATTATGCAAATGCACGATATCTGGATTGATTCGTTCTAAAGCCACAGAGAACTTCTTACGGGCTTCGACTGAATAAATTGCACGACTTGCCACCCTTAGTCCAGTGACAAACGACTTATTCCGGTTCATGTCCTTAAAATCGATGTGGCTTACGAAAAGATCTTCATTTATATCATACAGATTTTTTTGGTCCTTCATTGCGAAAAAAGAGATTTGATGACCATTTCGTTTTAGTAGTTCCGCGAGGTTGAAGGTATAGGTGCTGTCTCCTCCACCATAATAATGTCGAGTATTTACAAATAGAATATTCATTGTTTCCTTGAACACCGATTTTCGCGTGAGTGAATGGATATAAGAATTCTACACACTTTTCGATTGTTTGTTACTCAAAATAAAACATAATAACAATAGAATAGATAAATACCCGCCAATATCAGGCGAACTCAATTCTTATTATTTTTGACGTTTATAGATGTCTTATAAAAAAGTTTAAACATTCTACCTCCTCTATGAAACCGGCTTCTCAATTTGTTGAAAAACTGCATATCAACCCTTTATATGGGAGTATACGGGCTATTCGATTTTTCCGCAGAATTCAAGAAGAGTTGATTATATCTGTTTTTAACTATTTTGTTATTGACATTTTAAGCGTCATAATTTATAAGAGTTGCATGAGAGACAAAAACTTCTTTCTGCAA
>JAHJRI010000329.1 GCA_018830885.1 bacterium
CCACCTATTTTGATATCATTTCGAACCAGTCTTTCCAGGATATCACTGGTCAGACCCTCAAAAAGATCATCACTTTTATCGAGCAGCTCGAATTCAGTCTGCTCAATATCCTGCAGAAGTATGGTGGTAAGCCGGTCGATGCAAAGGAGAAAGAAGCGTTGGCAGCGATTTCACCCCTGGTGGGCATTAAAACGGAAGATGGTCTGATCCTGGAAGGTCCGCAGGACAATCAACCCAAAAAGGAAACCGCGAAACAGGCCGATGTCGATAAGATGCTGGCGGAATTCGGGTTTTAATCCCTGACAGAATCGTCTTTATCATCATTAAGCGGCAGTTTCAAAACTTTGCCCGGGCTTTGTGGCAGATCGGGATTTCCTGAAACACTGCCCGCCTGAATCTCTCTCTGGTAGTCCAGGTAAGCTTGTTTTTCCGGTGAATGATCCCCCCCTGAAAGAGGGGCGGAGGATCTGAGCAGGGGCAGCGGATTTTGCTTGGCATAGAAAGCCTCGGCGTTTTGCCTGGCCGAGTCGGAGATGTCCGGGTCCATGAAGGTATCGCCAAAGCCATGACGGATAAATCGCTTCAACAGTCGGCTAATCCGATAGGATCCTTTCACGGGGCTATCCATTGATATTGAGGTTCATGCCTGCCAGGTGCTTGAACTCTGTCGCAATTTTCACAAACTCCGGTTCCGGTACCGTTCGGATGACCTCCCCCGTTTTCTTGTCGATAATATCAACATACCGCTTCCCGTCTGCTTCGTGCTGGTAAAAGCGCATCTCCCGCCACTGGATGTTTTCCCCGATCAGTTTTTTAACCGCATCCAAATGGTACATATGGGCATTTTTATTCTCTACCTCACTCATTTTTTTAGCTTCCTTCTTTTCCTTCTGTTCCCGTTGCTGAATGGTTTCCTGCTCTTTGAGCTCTTCTCTGACCTGTTCGGTTCTGTTGTAAGGGATCGTGCCTTTACCTGAGACAGTATTTGTTTTCATCGGTTTGGCTCCTTGGTTGACTGTTTTTAGGCGGGTCTAAATCCCGTTGTGGGTGTGAATGGTATCAGTCCGGTTTTAACGTTCCTCATGAAAACATCCGGGAGAGAGGCGGTTGTTGCGGACCTCCCCCGCCGGGAAACAGCCTCGTTGTTTAAAGGGTTCCACTGAGCAGGCGGGGTCCCGTCCCTAGCATCGAGTTTTCTCTTTTGCCCACGGGGATGCGGTTTTTAATACCCCTGTTCTGGTTGAGGTAGCCTGAGAGCTTGTTTTCCTGACTCAATCGGGACCGTTCCCGTTCTACGATTCTTTTTTCCCGTTCCAGTTTAACAATCGTCTGGTTGTTATTATCCCTGATAGCCGTGAGCACCCATTCAATATCCCTGAAGAGTCTGGCTTCCAGAATTCGGGCCTCAACACCCAGTTCCCTCTCACGCATTTCCAGGAAGCGGTCATTGGTGGAAAGTGCGGTCAGAATATTTTCCCGGTCCGGGTTTGCGGGTTCAATATTTTCTTCATTGATAGCGGATTGAATCGAGTGAACCAGCAGTTGATTCAACAGCTCCTTTTTCTTCTTTACCAGTGAACAGATCGTCCTGTCCTGATGATGTTTCATTGCGCTTTCCACCTTTTTCTTCGTGTGTTTCCGGTTCATTTTAACACGGGAAACCGTATCCTTTGGGCACGGTCAAGTACAAACGGCTATGACGAGAACTTGTCTTAATCCTAATCCATACAAGGCTTTGTTAACAAGGAAGAGTAAGATTACGATGATAAAGAATCCGTTATTCAGAATATGCTTTCGAATTAATTTAGGGGTATCTTGATTAATTAAAATTATCGAACTTACCGCACCAAAGGGTTGATTTTTCAAGAATCGCGCGAGTCCATCCATGGTGCTCCGGGAAGCCATCCATGGCTTCCAAGGTTCTTGAAACATCAACCCTTTGATGCTGACTGGGTTCCATTTAATCAAGGTGCCCTTAAACTACATTGCCCGTTGGGCTTAAACCAGTGCCGGGTCCTTTGGACCCGGATTCTTTACTGTGAGTCAGGGTTCACTTTCCGATGCAGAACTGTGAAAAGATCTGGTTCAGCATGTCGTCGGGGGTTGTTTCTCCAACGATTTCCCCCAGCGCCTGCAGTGTCTGGGCCAGATCAACGGCCAGTAATTCCTGGCCAAACCCCTGTTCCAGAGAATCGGTGGCATTATTTAAAAAAACCAGCGCGGTCTCGGCGGCTTTCTGTTGCCGGAGATTGGTCAGCATCGTCTCCTCAGTCAATCGTTGATTCTGCCCCGAAATCTGTTGATAAATTTCCGTTCGCAGTCGCTCGATATCTTTTTCCAGCAGTGCCGACATCGTAATACGCCGGCAGGTGGATAACTCCCCCGGTACGGAAAATGGTCCCGGTCCAAAAAGATCGCTTTTATTGAGGACCATGATCATCGGAATGTCGGACAGATCCAGTCGCTCTCCCAATCGGTTCTCAAATGAGGGGTTGACCATGTCAATCACCCATAAAACCAGATCCGCTTTTTCAACGGCAGCCAGTGCCCGGCTGATACCCTCCTGCTCCACGGTGTCTGTTGTCGTATGAATACCGGCCGTATCGATCAGAGAGGCCGGTATGCCGCCAATGGTGCAGGACTCCTCAATGGTATCCCGTGTCGTTCCCGGCAACTGGTTGACAATGGCCCGGGACTCTTCCAGCAGACCATTCAGAATGCTTGATTTACCCACATTCGGTTTTCCGGTCAGGACGATCTTGTACCCCTCCCTGATTTTCATACCCGTTTCGGCTGAACCGATGAGCCTGATCAGAGCGGTTTTCGCCATCTTCAGCTTTTCAGTCACCGTCTCCCGGTGAGCGAAGACCTGATCCTCTTCCGGGAAATCGATATCGGCGTTGACCAACGCCAGAACCCAGGCGACCTGCTCCTTGATGGCAGCGATTCGCTGAAAGAGTTTCCCCTTGAGCTGATTGACCACCAGGTCCAGTTCCAGCAGGCTTCTGGCACGAATAATGTCATTGGTGGCCTCGGCCTGGGTCAGGTCAATCCTGCCGTTTAAAAAGGCCCGCTGTGTGAATTCCCCGGGTCCGGCCAGGCGCGCACCAGCATCAAGGATCAATTTCAGGATGACCTGGGTCAGGTAGATACCGCCATGACAATGAATTTCAACGACATCCTCGGCAGTGAAACTATGGGGTTTGCGCATGATGCAGAGTAAAACCTCATCCAGACTGCTGCCCCTGTTTTCGATCCATCCGAATGTCAGAACCCGGTTCTTTATCTGCTGAAAGGGCTGGTCGTTTTTTGCCCTGAATATCTTTGCTGCCACGGGCAGCGCGAGATTTCCACTGATACGGATAATGGCGATGCCTGCTTCACCGGGTGCGGTTGCGATGCCGGCGATGGTATCTTCATGAGTACTGATCATTCTCCGGACATGCCTTTTTTTCAGTTACTGGATATCCCGGACAAAGATCTCGCGATAATCTTCCAGGTATAGCTCAGAGAGTTTGGACTGTGATTCCTGCCGCATATTCTGTACGATCAGCCGCTGCAGGGTCTGGTTTTTGTTGTAGAGGTTGCTTACAGCATTGAAGTGCTTGTTCTTTTTATCATAGCACCTTCTGATGGAGTTGGCCATATATAAAGAGTCTTCAGCAGCATACCATGCAAAAAAAAGTTCACTTTCTTTACGTGTCTTGTAAAACGAGCGGAAAAAATCCTTGGCCTGATTGTGAAAATCAAATGCGGATTCAAGTCGCACTTCGGCACATTGCGGATTCGTTTTCATTCTAGGCTGGGACTGCGTTCCAAAACCACAGGAGGTGAGGAACCCGGCGATCAGTAGAATGATCAGGTTTCGTTTCATAAACAGTTTTCTCTATTTTTCATTTTAACACTGGAAACCGTGTCCTTTGGGCACGGTCAAGTACAAACGGCTATACCGAGAACTTGTCTTAATCTTAATCTTAATCTTAATCTTAATCTTAATCTTAATCTTAATCTTAATCTTAATCTTAATCTTAATCTTAATCTTAATCTTAATCTTAATCTTAACAAGGCTTTGTTAACAAAGAATAGTAAGATTAAGATTAAGAATATGATTTCGATTTAATTTATATTCCATTGCCCTTTGGGTTTAAACAAAATTCAGGTCCTTTGGGCCCGGATTCTTTACTTTGATCGATGACGGATGATTCTAGTTCTTTGTTAAATAACAATGCAAACACTGCACCGAAAACCAGGGGTGCGCTGTCACCTCCCCGCTTTACTATTTCTGAATATCGCTTTTCAGGCCTGGGTCTTGAAGTCACGAAACAGGCTCCACGTATCCTGCTGTTCCGTGAATGCGGACGTGAAGGTTTATACCAGATCAATCCGACGGTCTTCCCGATAGACGGATAGTGAAAATTTATACAGAACGGGCTTTACATGCCTTTCGATAAAGTGATAATAAAAAAGGCAATCGAGCGATGAGTTCAATATCAAGGGAGCAATCTCAATTGACAGCGAGCTGCACCCTGTTATCAAAAAATAAGCCGGTTCCGGTTTCTTTTGATGTGCAGGGAGGATGCCATCCATCAACGTGTTTTTTGGGTGTTGTTGTCTGTTTTTCCATTAACACCAATCGGGTAATTTCAGATTATGGATCTTGCGGCTATTATCGGCACATTAGGTGCTTTTATGGTGGTTGTATTTGGCGTATCGGTCAGTGCCATCGGTCCTGCCGGGCTGCCGCTGCTGTTTGATGCTCCCAGTATGGTGATTGTGGTTGGGGGGACCCTTTTATCGACGATTGGTTCCTATCCTCTGGAGCTGACCTTTCCCGGACTCTTTAAATCCATGGGGAAAGTCTTCAAATCCAAGTCGGTGCCTCTGATCGAGACACTGGTCATCATCGTTGACGTGGCCAAAGTGGCTCGGAAAAACGTCCTGGCTATCGAGGACTCACTGCCCAGCATCGAGAACGAATTTTTACGAAATGGCCTGAGACTGGTGGTTGACCGTGTGGATAAAGAGCTCATCACCGACATCATGATGTCGGAAATGAAATATGCGGATAAGAAGAAAAGCGTCGATATCGGCGTCGTCAAGGGGATGTCCACCTATTCCCCTGCATTTGGCATGATAGGCACGTTGATTGGTCTCGTCATGATGCTCGCGGACCTGAGTGATCCCAATTCCATCGGACCCAACATGTCTGTCGCGTTGATCACCACCCTCTACGGAGCGCTGTTATCGAACGGTATTTTTCTACCCTGGGCCACAGCACTGGACCTGGCCAGGAAAAACGAGATGGTGCTTTACGAAATGGTCCGTGACGGTATCCTGTTTATCGAGAAGAATGAACGGGCGGAGTTTATCGAACAGGATCTGATGAACTACCTGACACCCGAATTGAAGGCAAAATACGAAGAATTGAAATTTAGCCGTGAGAAAGGAAAATAATGACGGTTGAAGAAGAAGTCGAATGTGAATGCGGGGAAGAACGGGTGGAGTGGATCTACACCTACGGTGATATGGTCACGCTGCTGCTCTGTTTTTTTGTGCTGCTCTTCGCCATGTCCAAAACCAATGAGGAGAAATTCAAGGCCATTGCAGCCTCCTTCAGGGGAGGGCCGCCTGCATCGCCCTATATGTTCACGGGGGCTCCGTCACCGATGGACACCATTGAAAACACCATGAAGAAGAGCGACATTTCAGCCGAGGTAACCGATATTACCGTGGATGATCGCGGCATTGCCGTCTCTTTCAGTGATACGGCGTTTTTTGCCCCGGGATCAGCGACGCCTTCAAAGGAGGGACAGGCGACGGTGGAAAAATTTGCACAGATCCTTTACGCCATTCCAAACAGGGTGGTGATTGAAGGTCATACGGATAATACGCCGATCCATACTGCGCTGTTTCCCTCCAACTGGGAGCTGAGTGCAGCCCGGGCGGCATCCGTCGCACGGCTGCTCGAAGAGTTTGGAATTGACAGTAAACGGATTGAAATAGCGGCCTACGGGAAGACGCGCCCCAAGGTCTCAAATGATAGTCCCGCTTTAAAACAGACGAACCGTCGCATCGATATCCTGATTAAACCGGCCGGGTATTAACTATCAAACGCATTACCCGGGCGTCATCCTGTTTGCGTTTTTGATCTGTTGTGCGCATACCGGCCGGCTTCCAATCCCGCCAGCCAGAGTCATCTCATGAATATACCAGAAACTGCTCAGGGTTTCTTCAATGACGGCTTGAGCCGGCAACCCTTTTCTACTCTCCAATGACCGATTTTTATACCCAGGCCCTGACATACCTGTCGTCGCTTCAGCCCGTTCCGCCTGAAGGGTTGAAGCAGATCAAGGCTGACGGTCAGGCGCAGAAAGTACCGATTGTCGATGATGAAATGGGTGTTTTCATCCGCATGATCTGTGCACTGCTGCAACCGGCAGTGATCCTGGAAATTGGCTGCGGCATTTCCTACGCGACGCACTGGATGCTGCTGGGGTCTCCCCACAGCCGGGTCGTGGCGTTGGACTCCAATCGCGAGCGTCTTGTGCAATGCCAGACTTACCTGGAACAGTCTGGTTTGATTGACCAGGTGGAATTAAGGCATTGCTGGGCAGAAGATTTTTTCAGGGATAATCATCAGCATTTTAACCTGATTTTTCAGGATTCTACAAAAAAGGGATATGCAGGGATGATCGATCAATGTTATCAGTGTCTAGTACCTGGGGGTGTCCTGGTTGTGGATAATATTTTTTTTAATCGGAAAGTGTTCGGATTGACCTCCGTTCAGGAACAAAAATATGCCAATGGTGTGGCATCCCTCCAGGCGTTTAACCGGGAAATGGCCAGCCATCCTGGTTTTAACTGCAGTTTTCTGCCGCTGAGCGACGGTATCCTGGTTGCGCAACGAATAGGTTAGAAGGATCTTATGAGTGTTCCGGTTCATACATTAAATAAAGAACAAAGAGTCTGGTACGCGGACCTGGTGATCTCTGCAATCCTGGCTGATAATGAGATCAGCCCTTCTGAAGTGGATTTTTTAAAACAGGTCATTGCTATTGTCCCCGAGGCGAACAAGAAAAAAGAGCTGATGCAGCGCATCAGCTCAAAAAAGAAAGCGGAGTTGACGGCCCCGACCGGTATGTCCAAGGAGATTCTGGCAGCTATTTTTGTCGAGCTGATGTTGATTATGATCTCGGATCTCGATTTTGCAGATGATGAAAAAGTATTTC
>JAHJRI010000330.1 GCA_018830885.1 bacterium
AAACATGTGGGGTTGTGATCATAACCGCTTCAAGAGGTTATTTATTCAGAAAAACGCATGCATCCATCCTTGGAGCTCCTGGAATCCATCCCTGGCTTCCAAGGTTTTCTGAACAAACAACCTCTTTCCGCTTACAGGTACCCACACATATTTGGTGCCCCCTCCCCCACAGGGTACTTGACAACCCGATTGACAGCCCCTATATAAGGACGAGAGTATTTTTTCAGGTGGATATCAGACTGCTTTTTTATTGTGTTCCGCTCCCGTGAATTCCTGCTCAAAGAACAACCGGGATAAATCAAATTTTGGAGGAGAACAAAATGAAATCGACCAGGCTACTCATCATCATTGCGGCAATGTTCATGATCATGCCCGCAACGCTGGATGCGGAGACCGTCACGTTGCGTATCGCGGACCAGTTTCCACTGACCCATTTTGCATCAAAAACCGGGACGCAGGCTTTTATGAAAGCGGTGGAAAAGATGTCGCACGGAAATATCAAGTTCAAACACTATCCGGCCGGACAATTGGCCAAGGCAGCGGGTATGCTGGATGCGGTCAAGAATCGGGTCACGGATATCGCCTCCGTGGGAATTGTGTATGTTTCCGACCGGATGCCCCTTTCGGGTGCGGTGATGCTGCCGGGCCTGTTCAACGAGTGTGTCGCCGGTACCAGAGCCTATGACAAACTGACGAAAAACGAACTGATGGAGGCGGAGTTCCTGCGCCATGGGGTACGACCCCTGTATGTTTCCCTGGCGCCCGTCTATCAGATTCAATTGACCTCCAGGGAATCAATCACCGATATCAGCCAGCTTCAGGGTAAAAAACTCAGGACAGCCGGTGCCATCATGGAATTGACCGCCAAGGCGCTGGGAGCAACCCCGGTGACTGTCGGACCCAGTGATTTTTACCTGGCATTGCAACGTGGCACCGTGGATGGCGCTCTCTACATGACCGCCAGCTGGAAAGCCTTAAGTCTTCATGAGGTTTTGAACAGCTCCACCACCAATGCGGGTCTGGGAACGGTCGCGTTCGCCAACCTGATCAATGAAGAGGTGTGGAAAGGGCTCCCTCCCGATGTCCAGCAGGTGCTTCTCAAGGCCGGTCAGGCTACCGGTGAAGCCGCTGCGGCCGTTTTTGACAAGTATGTTGCCGGGGCCAATAAACAATTGGCAGAGGCCGGCAAGAATATTTATGCCCTGTCTCCGAAGGTTCTGGCCCAGATGCAGGAAAAACTGACGCTTGTTGAGAATACCTGGCTGGATCAGATGCGGAGCCGAAATCTGCCGGGTGATAAGATTCTGGCAGCCTTTAAGCAGTATTTGAAAGAGCCGTAAATTGAAAAAAGACCCCGTTACTGAACGCATGCTGGCGTTTACAGAAAAGATCGCCATGGCGGTCGCCATGATATCCATATTTGTGATGATGATATCGATCAGTGCCGACGCCATGAGCCGTTATCTATTGGGAAGTCCGATCACCGGCCAGTACGAGTTTACTCAATTTTACCTGCTGGTGATTCTGATCTTCATGGCCCTGTCCCGCACCTACATGCTGGGCGGTCATATTCGGATCCGTCTTTTGGACAGGGCATTGCAGAAAATTCCCTACGACCTGTCTGAACGGGTCAATGCGCTTATGGCGGCCCTGGCCTTTGGCGTGCTCAGCTATGTCTCCCTGTTCGAGGCAATCGAAAAGTTTGTGAACCAGGACAGACTGTTTGGGGTTGTCCAGTTTCCAATCTACTGGAGCTATGTCTGGGTGCCGCTGGGCAGTGCACTGATAACCCTGCGTCTCATCTTTGAAATATTCAGACCGATTCAACGACGGGAGAATATTGAAGGGGGTGGACAGTGACGACGACGACCCTGATCGTTCTGTTTTTTCTCTTTTTTCTATTGCTGAACGGTATGCCGGTGGGATTTGCGCTGCTGGTTTCCGGATCGGCCGGGTTACTCTCTGTGGCCGGGTTACCGATGCTGATGGGGGTCCTGAAATCATCGCCCTACGAACAGGCGGCGAGTTTTTCGCTCTCCACTATTCCCATGTTCATCCTGATGGCGGAACTCCTGACGGCAGGCAAGGTGACGCGTGAGTTGTTTGCCGCCTGCCACTCGTGGCTGGGACGGCTGCGGGGCGGGTTGTCATTTGCATCGGTGACTGCCGGTGTGATGTTGGCGGCCATATCGGGATCCAGCAGCGCTTCGGCCGGGACACTGGCAGCCGCGGCCTATCCGGAGATGAAACGGTACGGATATAATGAAGCCTTCGCCACGGGGGTCGTGGCTACAGTGGGTACCCTGGCCATGATGATCCCACCCAGTATCGGCCTGGTACTGTATGGTATCTTTACTGAAACCTCGGTCAGCCAGCTGCTGCTGGGAGGAATCGTCCCCGGTCTGATGACTGCTGTCGGTTATGCCATCACCATATTTGTCATCACCCGCTTGAAACCCAATGCAGCGCCGGCGGGAGTTGAGGTTTACACGACCCGGCAAAAAATGAAATCACTGGTCCCCATCTGGCCGGTGATTACCCTGATGGTCGTGATGATTGGTGCGATTTACAGCGGCATCGTCACCCCTACCGAAGCGGGGGCGGTGGGGTCACTGGTGGCCCTGTTGCTGGCCCTGATCAAACGGCGGATGTCCTGGGCGGACTTTTTAAACGCAATGGAAAATGCCACCCGTAACAGTGCCATGATATTTATGATCATCATCGGTGCCATGGTGTTCGGTGTTTTTCTGGCTTTGACGGGCTCGACCCAGGACCTGATTGTGGCCATTCAGGAGTCCGGCATGAGCAAGTGGTGGATCTTCCTGGCGTTTCTGCTGATGTACGTGGTGTTGGGTTTTTTCCTGGATCAGCTGGCCATTCTGATTCTGACCCTGCCCCTGGTTTTTCCCATCATGATGAGTCTGGGTTTCGATCCTGTCTGGCTGGGCATTCTCTTTGTCAAAACCGCTGAGATCGGGCTGGTATCGCCGCCGCTAGGGTTGAATGTCTATATTGTCGGTGCGGTAACCAAGGTCCCTGTCAGCACCGTGTTCCGCGGTATTATGCCGTTTCTGATCGCGGATTTCACTGTGCTGTTTCTGATCGTTTTGTTCCCCCAGCTGGCTTTGTACATCCCACAGCTTTCATCCGCCGTCGGGTGAAGGATTCCGGGGCGTTGCCATGAGACATCAGCTGACCATTGCCATTGTTACGGATATTCACTATGGCCCGGCCCGTTACAGCAAGAAAGGGGATGACGCGATTGTCCTGCTGCAGGGTTTTGTCCGGCAGGCCAACGAACTGAACGTCGACCTGGTGGTCGATCTGGGCGACCGCATCAGCAACACGGACCCTCCCACCGATATCAAGCACCTGAGAACGATCGCTGGCGAATTCCAGAAACTGGCGGCTGATCACTACCACCTGATCGGGAACCACGACGTGGTCCATATGACTGTTCCGGAACAGGAGCGGATCATGGGTGCGTCATTTCAGCATCAAAGCCTGGATCGGAAAGGATGGCACTTGGTGTTCTGGAACCCGTCCTGTGTGATTCATGAGAATGTGGGTTTCCGATTGGCGGAATCGGACCTGGCATGGCTGGAATCGGACCTGTCCGGCACGACACTGCCCGCGGTTGTATTCACGCACATGCCCACAGACACCGGATCGATGGTGGGAAACTACTATTTCGAGAAGAAATATGCCGGTGGTGGACAGCACCGAAATGCCGCCCTGGCCCGTGAGATCATCGAAAAAAGCGAAAAGGTAATTGCTGTTGTGTCCGGCCACGTTCACTGGAACCAGCTTCATTTTATGGATGGCATACCGCACCTGTCGCTGCAGTCGCTGAGTGAAACCTTTACTACCCATCCCCATCCTTCAGGGGCCTGGGGATTATTGACGCTCGGGGATACCATCGATTTGGCCATACATGGCCGGGAGCCGATGACATTCAGCCTACCCATCAAACAAACGACCCATCACTGGCTGCCACCGATGATTTAGCCATCCATCATTCCCCCTTCCAAGTCTGAGCAGACAATCATACTCATTATCAAGGTCTTTGACTAAGAGGTCAGGGATTGCGATGCGGAATGAGTACTCATGTTGTTTTTCCCGCCACTGACGGGCGAATGCTGCCGCCTGCCCGCCGATCCGATTCGCCGATGACAGCCCTGAAACGACCATGCCACTGCCCGAGCATCTCGGTATACATCGCTTCAAAGGTCTGATAAGTCACCGGTCAGGATACTGCCAAACCAAAAAAAATAAAAAATAAGGGGCCGTGTACTTACATTTAACTCACTTAAAATTCCCGCTTTCGCAGCACTGTATTTTAGGACACATTCTCTTAAACAGGCTTTTGAAAAGAGGCTAAGGGTTAAGTTTCCGACGTTCTCAACTATTTTAAAATTTCAATAAGAAATAAGTTTTTTTTTAGTTGACATACCTCTAATCGTGATTTTAGTTTTACCGTACAGGCACTGAACCATTCCATCAATTATATGGATTTAGAATGTTGCGTTCTTTTTTCAGGTAAAATGGAATTTCTGTCGCATGCTTCCTGATCTCTGGAATAATAAATACCTCTCCCACCGGCGTCGAAAAACCATACCTGATGCAATGTGCTTATAATATTTCAGCACATAACCAATTAGAAGCCGACATCTGCGCATTTTAAACTGAATGCAAATGAGCAGCGTGGTTCCTGCCGTCTTGAAATAAAAATAACACCCGTTTCTCGCTTTAACCATTGTCTCTTTTCAGTGAATTTAGTCTGAATTCCAGAAATCCGAGGCGAACGCAAACCAATATCGTCGAACGAATGCTGTTTTTTAATTTATTCGCAATTCTTTGAGAGGAGGGATAAATGAGAATCCATCTATTACGCGCAATCGTTATCGCAGTTGGTCTGATGCAGTTGTGTTTTTTCGCCCATATATTGCAAGCCTCTGAAAAAGAGCCGATCAATAAAAATATGGTTAATGATATCATTCGAAAAAAGGCCAAAAAGCTGGCAAAGGATTATTTGATGGACCGACTGTTGGAACTGATGCAGGAGAAAAAACAAAGCCGGTCGGTGCATATTCTCCTGAAAAACTTTACCTCACACATTGCTGAATATGATGACAAGGAGCTGGAAAAGAAGCTTAAGGCAGATCTTGTATTCACCTTTTTTGTGCTGTCACGATCCAGATTTGTAACTGACTCCGAAGTGAACGAATATCTTTTTTCCGACAAAAGCAGCAAATCATTAGAGATAAACAGGCGGATAAAAGAGGATGCCGCACTGGTGTTGACAAAATATGAGCTAAGCATGATACCGCACCAGGTAGATGCTTTTATTCGACAACTGAACCCCTCAACAAATCCGGCCCCCGGCACATCGACGGGAAGCACTTCCAATTCTTTGACTTTGTCAGATGACCAATATAAAGATCTCCTGCAGAAACTTCAAAAACTGAAACAGGATATTATCGACTTTGACAACGATCTGGGGCTTTCGTGGCAACTTATCAGGGAAGGACTGACCTATGCGGACAACGAATGGCCGGGAAATGAACCCTATAACATCCCGGATCTGACAAATCCAACCCCGGTGCATCCGCTGTTAGTCAAAAAACCTGATCGTCGAAAACTCCTGGCAGGCTTGATTGTTGGCCTGGGTATCGGAAAAGGACTGTGCAGTAAACTGCCGGAATTTAAAACGGAATGTGACAAAATTGAATTGGCGATACATCAGGCGGAGGTACCGGTTTCTCAATACCTTGGATTGACAAATGAAGCCGGTTTATGGCCGAAAAGTCCAACCACAGAAACACCCATTAAGCGAATGGTGGCCTGGGCTGATTACTTCAAAGCCAAATGTGGAAAAACGCTGGATGTCTGTTTCACCCAGTTCCTGGTGCTGGAAGAGCTGCAGGACATGGGGGCACTCGTTACCGATGCCGCAAACAAGCAATACAATCTAAAGATTGACGATTTAAAGAACCCGGACATCAAAGATGAACTGCAGGCTTTTCTGCTGTTGACCGTTGCAATGGCAATCGAAGATTACTGTAAAGGCAGCTGCCATAAAAAAATCAAGGTTGAGGAAATCATCCAGGCATTTGGAACGGGCCAATTCAGCGTTGACCAGTTCTCCAATAACGAATTTATAGCGCTGTTTACAGCTATCGTCACCGATGAAAACAGTATTCCATTGGAGGCATTGGCCTCTGTTCCCGATAGTATTAATGATCCAGCCGCAAAGATACAGCTGAAGCAAAGGGTCTCTGAAACGATCTGCAAGGACAATGCATTCTGCTCAATCGTTGCGGATGCCCTGATCAACAGCCTGTCTTACGAAAATGGGCGGTTTAAAATCGAAGAACCTTTAAAAATCATTCCTTCGATCCTGAAAGATCCGAATCTGAGTACGGAGCTGATCAGACTGTGCGAACGCGAAAATGCAGGAGATCCCGCTTTGTGTGCTGCCATCGTTCCCCAGATTCTGCCACTGGCTGCCAAAGAAAAACCCGACTTGGATGATTTCAAGAAACTGATCTGGACTGTTTTGCTCAATGGTAAGGAAATGAACGAAGATTTTGCAGGAATCTTGATGGCATTGCAGCAGAGTGACAAGGCTGCGCTGTTTGACCGGCTCATTGATTATGTCAAACGGGAAAAGCCCTTCACCAACTATTGTCTGACACACCCGCATAGTTGCGTATTGGATCTGCAGAGGTGTGAAGACAGCCCAGGACCGGACGCAGGTTGTATTGAGATCAATGAGTGTGAACGACGTTATGCCAAAGGAGTTGTCCTCACGATGCTGGATGATATTCCAAATTATCTTGACTGGTCCGAACAGGATGATAAATATGAATTCAATTCGGACAGGTTTCTGACAAACCATATCCAAATGATTGAAGATGTCAGCGGATGGCATGGCTTTTACCCATATTTTGCCATTGCTAAAAGCTTCAGTCACCGACTGGATGGGACTGATGACGATGAATACTGCGATAGCAGCGAGGTATACTGTTCTAAAAAAGGATTCTTTTTCTACCATGAAAAAATCGGAGCCAAGTTGCGACCGGATTCATGGAAACTTGGCAGGAGTACTTACCATGCAACTTTGTATACGGGAGGACTGTTATATCAATTGACTCCTGCAGACGATGACTTAAAAAATGAATTGGCCGATAGGGTTTTAGTTGGGGTGGAACTGGGTGTGTTTTTAAGAGAAACACTGGAAATCAATTTTGGTGGACAGATGCTGTTAAATAATGGCGCCCGGAATAACCCCATAATGTGGAATATTAACATCTCGTTCCCGTTGACAGAATATCTGTCTGAGATCGCTGACCTCTAACGGAGGGGGAAACGACATGTGCAGTGCGAGATGAAGAGGAGGTGTTGTCTTCAAACGAATCGTTTATTTCAACCACAGGAAATTACCATGAATCGAAAGTGGATTCTAGCTATTCTTGTCTGTTGCTTCTTAACCGGTTCTCCGGTAACAGCCAGCGGCGAAAACAAGGACGGTCCGGGGATTCAGGTTGGTTATGCTGCCTATTCCATTGACTGGTCTGAAACCAAGGATCCCCATTATGCCCATGGTGGTTCAATAACTTTGGATTATCAATGGGTTCTCAATGAGAATCTATCGATTAGTTTTCAACCATTCACTTTCGCGGCTGAATTTGAATATCTGGGCAAATCGAAGCAGGGTAAAGAGATAGCAGCAAGTTCCCACCCAATCTATCCTGCTGTTCAATTGAGGATATGGGGCCCCTGGCAGTTCATCAGGGATGGATCATATTTCGGAATGCATTTTGGCCGTTATCGGCAAGTGATTGCATCGGAAATCAAAGAAGAGCGTGAATGTAAATCAGATTGGTCTCCAGGATACGGTTTTGAATTGGGATTTGACAATGTAATCATCCACTCAATTCGCTTTGACCGGTTTCATCCTGAATATGAGAATGTCCGCTGCAGAAGTGATGCCGATGTTATTGTGATGAAAATCTCGTTTTTTTCATATCGCTGGTAAACATAAGACGATCCTGGATTACGGTTTTCCTTTCCATCAAAATCCGGAGGAGAATTTTAAATGAAATTGACGACAATATTTCAAATCGTTTTTATATTTTCAGTTATCATTGCCTTTTCCTCAAATGGTTTAAATGCGGATAGTTTTGCATCGCTTCAGTTTGATAATGATACGTTTTGGCCAGCTAAAAACAAGGACAGGTGGTACACACAGGGAATGTTATATGAATCTCGGGGTACTTCAAAACCCGAAGATGTAGGCATTCCCTGGCTGCTGGATGGCTTTTTTAAAAATTTTGGTTTCAACAGGCGCAACAACTGGCTTCTTGGGCAGAAGATATATACCCCTGGGAGTGTGGATGGGAGCAAGGACAGAACTGATGTAATAAGAGATGATCGACCGTATGCCGGGTGGTTATACGGAGGCGGTTTCGGTGAAAAGGCCCATGAAAATCACTATCACCGTCTTGACATGATCGTTGGTGTCATGGGCCCCCCAGCCATGAGCGATATCTCTCAAAACGGATGGCATGCAGCCTTTCCCGAAGGAGAGGAGCCTTATCTGTCGCGGGGTTGGAAGAATCAAATTCGAACGGAAATAGGCCTCGTCATGGGCTATACCTATAATTACAGAATACCTGTCTATTCACGAATACTGGATTCAATTTTGGAAGCGAATGGTCGATTCGGCAACGTTTTTCAAGATATTGAGTGTGGCGTTGAATTCAGATTGGGGTGGCTTCCCACCTCGTTTGATGTATTTAGATCTGAAAATGGATTTCGAATATCCTATAAATACCTGAAAAAAATAGTTATCCATAATGCAACCATGCAGGGGGGCCTTTTTAATACGGATGATAGTCCCCACACATTTGCATCCAGTGAAATGAAAACGGGCGTCGATACCGAAAAATTCGGACTGCAGGCCCGTATATGCGATCTGACAGTGGAATTCAGTGCCGTCCATATCAGTAAGGAGTTTGTCACACAACCTGAAGATCACTATTACGGAATCATCAAGGTCTCCAAGGTCTTTAAATAAAAAGGCAGACGGTTATCCTTGTAGATTTTCCCTGATTCCCAAAGTGTGTGAAAACATAACTCTTTGATACTGACTGAATAGTCAATGCCATTTAGTTAAGCTTTAAATCCCGTATCTGCAATCGACCCGTTTCAATTGCGGATCCGTTTCAAGATGATCTAAAACTTGCTTCGCTGAGAGC
>JAHJRI010000331.1 GCA_018830885.1 bacterium
AGAGATCAGAGATCGCAAAATGGAAGCGAAGGACCGGGTGGTCGATTCAAAGCAACAACTTTCGGCTGCCTGACACTTTATCAGCTACCATTTGAGTCTTCTTTTCCGAATTATGGTGGCAGCGTGTCCAAAAACCGGCTGCATTAGCTGTGTTATTGGGTTTTTGAGTGAAAAACCAACGGGTGTTGAATAAATGCTCGTCTTGATAATTCATTAGCCATGTTTCGGCATCTCACCGATGCTTTTCGGCTGAGGTCTAACTATTGTAAGCAAAGGATTTAGAGAGGAAATACTTTTTTCACCTCACGAGTTTTTTCCGAACTGGACAAGAACATGATTGTCAAACGGTTGAGGAAGGGCAGGCAATCCGCCAAGCCTGAGAACAAGAAGAAAGGCAACAGTTTGACTCTGACGGGTGATGGGAAGTGTGAAGGCAGGAAAAGCTATCAGGAGCTGATTAAAACCGCTAAGAAGGCGTATCGGCCCCCCCCGAAATGGTAAAAGGTAGTCTCTGTTGAAAGTGTCTGAAGCACTGTTTGAGATGGGTTATAAGACCGCAAAGGGTAAGGCATTCTCGGCCAGTCAGGTTCAACGGTTGATTAGATAGAAATGGATGATCAAAACTGTTAAATTTATTGTGACAGATAAATAAACCGTTTTATCACAAATCTGGCTGATATTAGGCTATACCTTTTCATATCTTTGATTACCGCTGATCGACACCTACTATTGACACCTGAATTGAAATATCAAGAATTGACCTTTTATCAGTCCCCAATTTATTTGAAACAATTAAGGACTGAAAGCTTTTTGCTGATTAAGGGTGTTTAACCAATCTTCTTCATAACAGCGTCAGCAAATTTGGTGGTGGATGTGCTTCCGCCCTGATCATGGGTCAGGTATCTGCCTTCCCGATAGACGGCTGCAATTCCGTCATCCAGAGCTCTCGCGGCATCAGCCATTCCAAGTTGATCCAGCATCATTTTAGCGCTGAACATCATGGCGGTGGGGTTAACGATGCCTTGTCCTGCGATGTCTGGTGCGGCCCCATGTACCGGTTCAAAATAAGGGACCGTTCCACCGATACAGGCACTGGCGGACATTCCCAACCCGCCCACAAGTTCAGCCGCTTCATCGGATAGGATGTCTCCAAACATATTGGTAGTGGTTAGAACATTCAGGTCTTTTGGGAATCTCAAAATACGCCGAGCCATATCATCCACATAATAATGTTCAAGTATCAGCTCTGGAAAGAGTTTAATTTCCTCTTCCATAATGCGGTAAAACAGGCCATCGGATTCTCTCAGGACATTGGATTTTGTCACGCAGGTGAGGTTGCCCTTATATCCTGCGGCTTTTCTTTGAAGTGTAAATTCGCAGGAAAATTTGAGAAAACGACGGGCGCCACTGTCGGTTATTATTCGAACTGCAAATTTACCCTCCCCATAGTCGGCAAAAGATTTCCCGAGAATATCCCTGTACTCCGGAAGATTCTTAGTCAATAGGGATATGTCTCCCTCACGTCCAGGGTACATTCCTTCAATACCTTCCCGCAGAATTACAAAATCAATTCCCTCAGCATCTTTCAGCGGTGTTCGACAGCCTGGGTAATACTTGATCGGTCTGATGTTTATATAGTTATCAAGCCCCCAGCGCAGATAAGCCAGAAGAAAACCACTTGTCGTGCCGGAAGCCCCAAAAAGGATGGCATCTGACTCATCACAAAGCTTCCTGGTCTCGTCCGGAAAGAAGTTGCCTAATTCCGCCTGGGCCTTCTCTCCACAAATCGGCTCCAGAATTTCCAGATCCAGGGACATTTTCCTCAGGACATCAGCAGTCACATCAGCTACTTCCGGCCCGACACCGTCGCCACCCAAAATAACGACTTTTTTAGTCATTTAATATTCTCCAAAAAAGTTAACAATCTTATTTCAATACGACACTGTTCTGTGGTTGTAACCACAATAGGTTCTCATTTTCGATTTTCAACCCTGTGCTTCCTTGATCATAGCCGGAATCACATCAAACAGGTCGCCGATGATACCATAGTGTGCCACCCTGAATATAGGGGCATTGGCGTCCTTATTGATGGCAATGATCAAGCCCGAATCCCTCATGGCAGCCACATGCTGGCTGGCGCCTGAAATGCCACAGGCAATGTAAACACTCGGTGTCACATAGTTGGCGGAAATTCCCACCTGATATTCTGGGGTCAGCCAACCCATGTCAGCCACTGGACGAGAGCAGGAGATGGCGCCTCCCAGGGCCTCCGCCAGTTCACTGATCAAAGTGAGGTTTTCCTTATCGGCGATACCTCGTCCGGCAGACACCAGAATATTGGCCTTTTTTATATCGATCTCTCCAACTGCCGCTTTAATGATTTCAATGGTTGATGACTTCAGTGTGGCCGGTTCAATTGCAACCGGAACAGAAACAAGCTCAGCGGTTTTCCCGCTCAATTCGACCCTTGGCAGAGCCCCTTTTTCAAAACTGAGTACATAGGGGGCCGGGCCGTTGATTCCGATGCGGCTAAGCAGAGTTCCGCCATACATGGGTCTTACTACCACCGGTTTATCACCATTGAAGTTCAGATCCTGGCAGTTGCTGAGAATGGAGCCACCGCTGCGGGTGGCAACAGCTGCGCTCATTTCAATCCCGAAGTAGGTGTATCCGGTCAGTACCATCATGGGCTGACGCTCTCTGACCACATCTGAGATCACAGCTGCATATACTTCCGCACTGTAAGTTTCCAATGACAAATCATCTGCAACCAGAACAACATCGGCCCCGGATTCAGACAGGGCATCCTGAAGCGCATTGGTCTGGTTTCCCAGCACCAAAACAGCCAGGCCTATTCCTTTCTCATCAGCGATTTGTCGACCCAATGTCAGCAGTTCATAGGTTACATTGTCGATGACGCCTGCCACGTGTTCGGAAAGGACCAAGATTTCCCCACTCATCAGATAGCCTCCTTTATTTTCTGCAAGATTTTGGAAGCTATCTCTTCGTTACTTCCTACGATTATTTCAGCCATGGCGCTCTCAGACGGCGGGAATACCTCCTCAATTTTGAAGGCTGGACCATCAGCAATTTCACGGCCTGACTCCAGATCCAACGGTTTGTATGTTCGAACCGGCTTCTTCTTTACCATCATCATTTTTTTAAAAGGGACAAAGGATGTGGGCGTGGTTCCGGTCTGAACGCAGAGTACCGCTGGCAGCTTTATGGATTCACACTGTTTGAGACCGGCACCGATCTCCTTGGTCACCTTGAGTGTCCCCTCCTCGTTCCCTGGTTGGATTTTCGTGACGGCATAAGAAAAGGGAAACCCCAGGTTTTCTGCAATCAGCAACCCGACCTGGGCCGCCATGTTGTCACGGGACTCAACCCCAGCCAAGACCAGGTTGCAGTCTGTTTGCCTGATGGCATCGGCCAGCAGGTTGGCTGTCTGGGTTGTATTGGTCAGTTGCACATCAATGCGGATTGCGTTGTCCGCTCCCTTCGCCAGGCCGGTCTGAAGGACTTTCTGGGCAGTCAATGTTCCGGCCGATATCACCGTAACTGTCCCCCCCAACTTCTTTTTCAAAGAGACAGCCTCTTCCAGGGCATAGTCGTCCGACTCATTGATCACAATAGTCCCGGCTTCATATTCCAGGTTGTCCTTCTTATCTGAAACTCTCGGGTCCGTTATAAACCCAGGCACTGCCTTGGTACAAACAATTGTATTTAACACGGTATTTCTCCTTACTTATTATCCTCAATCGCATTAGCACCCACAATTTTTGCGAAAATCGCCCCTGCAGTCAGTCCCGTAGCTCCTGGATAATTCGTATAAAACAGACCGCCAACGGTCTCGCCGGCTGCATACAGGCCCGGTATTGGCTTGTCTAACTGGTTCAACACCTCTCCCCGTTTGCTGACCTTGAGGCCGCCATATGTGAAAGTGATACCACAGCTAACTGCGTAGGCATAGTATGGGGGTTTATTCAGCGCAAAGGCGTTTCCTGATTTCGGCGGTGTAATACTCAATGCCTGCTGATCATGTGGAAGTCCCAAGAATTTGTGGTACTCCAGGGAACCGCCGGGTTCGATGGCGTTGTTATAGTCCTCAACGGTCTTGACCAGGGTCTCTTCGTCAATTGCCAGCATGTCTGCCAGTTCTGTTATTGTATCCGCCTTTGTGTAGGGGGCACCAACATAATCATCAACCGGCATCGCGTTAATAATGTCATTTCCTGTCGAATCAAATATTTGAAAAGCAATTCTCCCGGCTTGCTTTAAGGCATGCTGCCCATATCTGGAATAGGTCATGGTGATGTCGTCTTCACCCTCGTCCACAAACCGTTCCCCCCTACTGTTCACTACCAGTCCAAAAATATAGATCCGTTTGGAAGTCTTTTCACCGTCCTCTCTGCGGGCCGGCTGTGGCGATTCAGCGTCAATAAAAATCGCGTGGCACCCACTCCAGTTTCCATAGGGTTGAGCACCCACATCCATTGCCATATTCAACCCGTCTCCCGTATTGTGGCGCCCGCCCCTGACCAGACATAGATCCCAGTCTTTGCCCAGGTATTGGGCTCTCATCGACGGGCTGGACTCAAACCCGCCACAGGCAAGTACCACTGACTTGCTTTTGACTTCCTGAACCGCTTTGTTTCCTTGAATCTTAACACCCATGATACGGCCGGTGTCATCCGTCAATAATTTCCGTGCGGCCGTTTCATAGTGCAGTTCAATCCCCTTTTTCTCGATCATCTTATATAGGGTATCACTTAGTCCGGCGCCAGCGCCTTTGCATTGCACAGCCAACCTGCCAACATGCACCAGTTTACCGCCCACTCTCATCATCGATCCGGAACCTGTCTCAAATTCGATCCCGTTTTTAATCATCCAGCGAATCGCAGCGTTTGACTCTTCTACAATCATCTGCATCATGGATTCGTCTCCCAATCCGTCGTTTCCGATCATATAGTCACTGAAAAATTCGTCGGCCGTGTATGGCGCAAACTCCATTTCACGCTCTTCTTCGGTCATCGTCGGCATCAGTTCAGCCAGTTCCTTAGTTCCGCTGTGCACCACCCGGTAGAGACCCGTCGTAAAATATCCGTTTCCGCCCCGCTCTGTTTTAGGGGCCTTTTCCAGGATCAGGATCTTCTCGGCGCCAACCTCCTGAGCTCGAATGGCTGTCAGTAGGGCAGTGTTACCACCACCAACGATAATCACATCATAGTTATCTTCTTTTGTGATTTTCTGCATTTTTTTCTCCGATAGAGTTTTCGCCTTTTCTCTTTGGAAACGTTATTAAAGAGAAGTTGGTTGTTATTGTTTTGTTCATCCTCCATTTTGCATCGACCATGCCAGCGTTTTGCCAACCTGTTCTAGATACATGCTACCAACATAGTAATTGAGCTACCTGGGCTTATTATAAACCTTGATTTCTGTCCCATCAAATTCTCAATAGTCCAAGTTGGCAAAAGATTATTTATAATTGTTTGGTGAAACAAAATGTTTCTCAAAAACATTTTGTTTCGTTCATTAACCATACAGTGTCTTCATAACTGAATTTCCGCTAAAAGAACATGAGATATAATCAGACTGTTGTTTAAGTCAATTGGATCTCGTTGACCTGGGGCTACTGAACTATCTAATACCAGCCCGGTGAGAAGACTTGGTATAGGTAATGCAGAAACTGTGAGTAATCGAAAAACGACAATCTCCACTTTGAATTAGAAAGGATAACGGTTTCTGGCTGAAATCAGAATTAACGGATTTTAAATTGAATAATCTCGCAGTTGCCACCCGGCAGATCATGTGGAATGTTCCCTTTCAGTGGCTGATGTATCCACTGTTTATCGTCAGTTTAATATCACTAGGCTACGGTCTGTATCAGCAGATTGCCCGCTGGCGCAGTGGCGTGGCCGACAAAGAAAGGCTCTCCGACTATTCAAGGCGATTGCTATTTACGGTTAGGGAGATACTGCTGCAATCCCGTGTCAGGCGGTCGAGTATCGCAGGTGTTTTTCACAGCCTTTTTTTCTATGCTTTTATCATCTTTATAGTGACAACCGCTGTTATTGCCCTGGACTATGATTTCGGTACGCGGTTTTTTCATGGATACGTCTATCTCGTGTTGACAGGTATATCCGATCTGGCAGGCCTCTTGTTCCTGTTGGGATTGATGATGGCTTTCTGGCGGCGAATTGTTATCAGGCCGGGCTATCTGGCAACTGATCGCAAAGACACGGTTGCACTCCTGCTGCTGATGGTAATCATCCTGACCGGTTTTATGATAGAGGGGCTGAGGATCATGCTGACCCGCGATCCCTGGGCTCCTTACTCACCGGTGGGTCAACTGACCGGGCAGCTTTTTGGAGGCATCTCAGAACGTGTCGGATTGACGCTGCACGCGGCAATCTGGTGGGTACACACTGCTTGTGTTATGCTCTGGATTGCCACGATTCCCTATACAAAGTTCCTTCACCTGCTGACCCTGCCGGCCAACACCTTTTTTAGGAAGACCAAGCCAGCCGGGGAACTGAAGCGGGTTGACCTGGAAGATCTAATGGAGGCCGAGGATTTCGACCCGGAGGCATTTTCCATCGGCTTGGATACCATTGCTGACCTGAGCTGGAAACAGCGTTTGAATTTTGATGCCTGCATTTCCTGTGGACGCTGTGAGGAAAACTGTCCCGCTACTGCTTCTGGACTGCCGCTGTCGCCTAAAAGCTTTATTGCCGGGATGAAGGAGGTCATGGTACTGGATGACACTGCACAAGGCGAATCGACAGCGGGTGAATTTGAGTCAACAGAGATTATGAGAAACGCATTCGATGAGAATTTCTCATGGTATTGCCGCACCTGTCGGGCCTGTGACGAGGTCTGCCCGGCTTATGTGGAACATGTGGATATTCAGATCGAGATTCGGCGTTGCGAGGTCAATATGAAAGGGCGTATGCCCGAGGAAGTGGAGCAGATGTTGCGCCAAATGGAAACCAACGGCAATCCCTTCGGTCACCAGACAGAAAGGGTCAAGTGGACAAAGTCTCTGAAAATCCCGGTCATTAAGCCGGGGGAGTCTTGTGAGATACTCTACTGGATCGGTTGCCTCTCCACCTTTGATCCCGTCAAGCAGCAGATTGCACAAGATGTGATCACATACTTGAAAAACAGTGGTGCCGATTTTGGTATCCTCGGCATGGGTGAGCAATGCTGTGGTGATCCGGCCCGTGTTGTCGGTGAGGAAAACCTTTTCCAGATGACAGCCAAACAGCAGGTGGAGGAGTTGAACAGCCGGGCTTTTAAAACACTGCTGGTCTCCTGTCCCCACTGCTATAATGTCTTAAAAAATGAGTATCCCCAGTTCGGTGGAGAGTTTCAGGTGATGCATCACACTGAATACCTTGCAACCAATGGCGTTTCTACCGATCCAGGCAGTTCCAGTGAAAACAGAACCGTGGTTTACCACGACCCTTGTTACCTTGGAAGATACCAGGGGATATACGATGCACCTCGACAGGTACTGCAAAAACTACCTAATATTACAATAGTCACGCCTGATAAATCCGGCTGGAAGAGTTTCTGCTGCGGGGCTGGCGGCGGTCATTTCTGGATGGATTTCAAGGCCGATGAACGGATCAATAATCTTCGCATTCAGCAATTAAAAGAGACGGGCGCAGACACAATCGTCACCGCCTGTCCCTATTGTCATCACATGCTGGAGGATTCCATCAAGCTCATGAATCTGGAGGAAGAGATCAAGGTGCAGGATATTGTTTCAATGGCAATATCAGCCGAAAAACTAGAATAATGATCACATGGAATTTGAGTATTATCATGACCTAAATAGTATCAGAAGGATCACAAGCGTAGTTCAACATAGTAATAACAATAAGGAGGTATATCCATGAAAATTGGGGGATCAAAGGAGATTTTCGAACAGGTTTTGGATACAGATCTGTGTTCGGTCTGCGGTGCTTGTGTCGGCATCTGTCCCTATTTTAAGGTCCATTCAGGTAAGGTGGCAAAGGTCTTCGACTGCGATCTGGAAAAGGGGCGCTGCTATGCTCAATGTCCTAAGACGGGAGTCGATTTTGAAATGCTGTCCCAGAACTACTTCAACCAACCCTATACCGATAAACCGCTTGGTACTTACCAGAAAATTGTAGCCGCCAAGGCAGGCGATATGCTCCAGGGTGACCGGTTTCAAAACGGGGGATCCGTCACCGCGTTGATCTCGTTTGCATTGGAAAGCGGCGCCATTGAGGGTGCTGTGCTGACTGACGCTGAGGGCCTGATTCCAGTGCCGAAGATTGTTGAGAATGCAGGGGATGCACTCAAATGCGCCGCCACCAAGTATGCAGCCGCCCATACGGCGGCAGCCGTGAATGAGGCGGCAAAGGACGGTCGGACAAACCTGGGGGTGGTGGGCACCGCCTGCCAGCTGACCGGTATCGCCCAGATGCGTGCCAATCCACTGGAGAAATCGGATTTTATGGATCCTGTCAGCCTGACGATCGGTCTTTTCTGCACCTGGTCTCTGGATGCGCGCAAGTTCAAGGACTATATCTCAGGCAAAATCGATCCGGCCACCATCACCGGTATGGACGTCCCACCACCTCCCGCAGAAGTGTTTGTGGTCAAAACCGGGAACTCGACCACTGAACTGCCCCTGTCAGAAGTCAGGACCCTCATACCCAACGGCTGTTCAGTCTGTCCGGACATGACCGCCGAGTGGGCGGATATCTCCGTGGGAGCCTTTGAAGGCAAAAAGGAGTGGAATACGCTGATCATCAGGACTGCAAGAGGGGAGGAGCTCGTCAACAAAGCTGTGGCAGCCGGTTACCTGAAGCTGGATGAATTTTCAGCCGCAGGACTGGACCATTTAACAACGGGAGCCGGAAACAAGAAAAAGCGGGCCCTTAAAAAACAGAATCAGGAGGTATCATGACAGCACTGACAGATCCGAAATCGAACCAGCACCATCTGGTGATGGGAAACGAAGCCTTTGCCAGAGGCGCCCTTGAAGCGGGCGTGGCCGTTGTGGCTGGTTATCCCGGAACTCCCTCTTCTGAAATTGTGGAAAGCCTGGCCAACGTATCAAAGGAAAGAAACCTCTATGTGGAGTGGTCAACCAATGAGAAGGTGGCCATGGAGGTGGCTGCCGCCGGCTCTTTCGCCAAACTCCGTTCCCTGTGCGTGCTCAAACAGAATGGTGTCAACGTCGCTTCGGACTTTTTCCTGCACCTGGCCGGTTCGGGAACCCGGGGCGGAATGTTGGTTCTAACCTGTGAAGATCCGGGAGCCCTGTCCAGTGTCAACGAGGGGGACAGTCGTCACTTCTCCCGCATGCTTGAAATACCGCTCCTGGAACCGGGGGATTTTCAGGAGGCCAAGGATATCACCAAATGGGGGTTTGAACTGTCAGAAGCCCTGAAATGCCCGGTGATGATCCGCAGTGTGACACGCCTCTCCCATGCCAGCGGCAATATCACTTTCGGGGACCTGCCGGAAACCGATCACAAAGCGGAATTCAAACACGACGGATTCATTCTTGACCCGGACACAGGACCCATGATCAGTGCTCCGGTCGCCTACAAGCACGGCCTGCAGCAGCAAAAAGTCCAGCAGGCCATCAAGATGTTTGAGACATCCCCCTTCAATACCTACACCGGCCCGGGCAATCCGGAGCTGTTGCTGATCACCAGTTCCGCCTGCAACCTTTACAGCAGGGAAGCCATCAAGCTCCTGGGGGTTCAGCATCGGGTGGGCCTGTTGAAACTGGGAACCACCTGGCCGCTGCCACCCAAACTGCTGGAGAAACACCTGCGCATGGCGAATAAGGTGTTGATCGTCGAAGAGGTAATCCCCTTTCTGGAAGAGAGTGTTAAAATCCTGGCTATGGAACTGGCAGAAGAGATCGGGATCAAAAAATTCTTTGGAAAGCGGGACGGAACGATTCCCTCAACCAATGAGCTGAACCCCGATATCGTCATCGGTGCTCTCTGTGGAATTCTGGGAATGGACTACGCAGGCCTGACAGCTGAGTACTCCGAAAAAGCCAATACCCACCTGTTCCTGGGTGCTCCGGCACGTGAAGGAACCTTCTGCGCGGGCTGTCCACACCGAGCCTCCTTCTGGAACATCTCCCAAGCCCTGAAGCTGGATAACAATGAGGGCTTCGTCTGTGGCGACATTGGCTGTTATAGTATGGCTGTCCTGCCGGCAGGATACAGTACCCTTAAAACCCTCCATGCCATGGGGTCCGGAACCGGTGTGGCCAGCGGGTTCGGCAAGCTGGGACAGTTCGGGATGGACCAGCCGGTCTTTTCGGTCTGTGGTGATTCCACCTTTTATCATGCAGTCCTGCCGGCCCTGGTCAATGCGGTGCATCACAAGTCGGATATCACCCTGGTGGTTCTGGACAATAGCGGCACCGCCATGACCGGCTTCCAGCCTCATCCGGGAACGGAAAAAGACGCCCGGGGCGAAGAGGCCCTGCAGATGAATATCGAGTCCATCTGCAAATCAATCGGCGCCACGGTTCGAGTGGCCGATCCGTTTGATTTCGATGAGACACAAAAAACTATCTTCGAGCTGATGGGGATGAAGGGCGGTGTGAAGGTGCTGGTCCTGAGACAGATCTGCGCGTTGAGTCCCGAGAAAAAAGGCATTCGCTGGTTTGACGTGGTGGTGCATGAATCCCAGTGCCTGGGGGAAAACTGTGGTTGCAACCGGTTGTGTACACGTGTTTTTAAATGCCCGGGCCTTGTCTGGGACACAGAGAAGAAGGTTTCTAAAATAGATGACGCCATCTGTGTTGGTTGTGGTGTCTGTTCATCTGTCTGCCCGGTCGGTGCCATTGAAAATATGGAGGTGAAATGACAACTGAACTACCCAAACTGAAGGCTGACCCCTATAACCTTATCATTACCGGTGTAGGGGGACAGGGAAACGTGACCGCCTCCCGAATCCTCGGTAATATGCTCTCTCAAATGGGATATTATATCACCATTGGAGAGACCTTCGGTGCTTCCCAGCGGGGTGGTTCTGTGATGAGCCACCTGCGGGTATCTGCAGAGGAAACGGTTTCTCCGATCATCGCCAAGGGACAGGGGCATATGGTCATCGCCATGGAGCCCACCGAGGCCATCCGGGTGCTGGCTGACTATGGGAATATGGAGATCAAGGTCATCTGTAACACCCGGCCCATCCACCCCATGGGTGTCATCGCCGGAGAGCAGGCCTACCCCTCCCAGGCAGAGATTGAAGAGCGGGTCAATGACATCTCCGGTCAGGCCTGGTTCATTAATGCCACTGATGAGGCTCTGGCAGACATGAAAAACCCGGTATATGGGAATATCATGCTGCTGGGAGCGGTTGCGGCTACCGGTGAACTACCCATTAGCCGTGACGATTTTGAAGCAAGCATCTCGGAAACCATGACTGCGGACAAGGTGGCCCTGAACCTGAAGGCTTTCGACCGCGGTTTGGAGATGCTGCAATAAAAAAGTGGCGTTAGGTATCCTAAACACCCAATAGGAAATACTGATAATGTTCAATTCGATAGAAAAAGGCGGCACACCAGAAGAAGCCACCGGTATTATCCTGTTTCTGGCTTCGCTCCTGTCTAACCATGTCTCCGGACAGGTGATCGGGATGACCGGAGTGATTTAATTGAAAACAATAGCTAGTAGCCAGCTTGCGGAATTGAAACTGCAGGCTGGTAATCACACCGGTTCAGCTTCGGGAAAGGGCGCCGGCATGCCCTTCATCAGGGGCACTTCGAAGGTATTCAGTGTCATACAGACCATCCCATACAGACCGGCAAGCCCGACCAGTTCCACCACTCCCTGTTCGCCAAGTTGATCTACAACCGTTTGATACACATCGTCACTAACCCGTCGAGAACCGGTTAATTCCATGGTAAAGGCATAAACCGCCGCCTCATCCGCTTTTTCGAACCGTGGTGTGTCATTGCGGCTGATGGCATCGACAACTTCCGGGTCGATTCCAGATTCAAGGGCCTTGGGAGCATGTGCCGCAAACTCGAACTCCGCAGACCAGACTCGGCCAACAGTAATAATGGCCAGTTCCATCAGTCGCTTTTCCAGGATACCTTCCCCAGTCAGGTATTGAGAGTATGACACCAACGAGCGAATCATCTCCGGACTCCTGATCCAGGCATTATAGGGCCCCTCAAGGGGAGCCTTTTTAGGCAGGTTATTGAATACCTCCCGTTGTCTAATTAATTGATAGTACTGCAACTGCAACTCATTCATCTCTTCCGGTTTCAACGGTTTCAGTCTTGACATGTGTTTCTCCTGTTGGATAGTTATCAACCAGCGGTTTCTGCCTGCTGCAAACTGCCATTCATTGCCTGATCGGACCAGTCGTCATTTTTCAGATGCCTTATGGTCAGTACCATCAATACCGGCATCCTTTCTGCAATAATTAATGAATTGCAGTTTTGCAAATTCTGTGCACTCATCTCCTAAACGAAAATTTCGGAACTGGGTATGCTTTTATTTATCAGGGACAATGCGCTTCAACCATTAACATTTGGTTCTTTGAATCATCCATTACCATGCCATCCAAATAAAAACAGCCTGGCACGACAGATAACGATAGAACAATTTGGCCTATTCATGCTGGACATTTGTTTGAATTCAAGTACAAAATGGTGCTCACTGCAAACGGTTTGTATGAAAAAAATATTCATCACAGAGAATTGAAAAATATCTTGGAGCAGAATGCCTTTCATAACCGCACTGAACCTTACGTTTATGAATAAACACATAAATTCAGAATCTTAAGATGACAGAAATTACAGAAAAACCGCTGAAAGATGTTTTGGTGTTGGACATGACCCATGTGCTTGCCGGACCGTATTGCACCATGGTGTTGAAAAACCTGGGTGCACGCATCGTCAAGATCGAACCACCCCACATCGGTGATGTGGCACGTCTTATCGGTCCCTATACGGGCGAAAACAACACGAAGTCGGCCTATTTCATGTCTGTTAATGCAGGTAAGGAATCGCTCTCCCTGGATTTGAAGACAGATAAAGGCAAAAAAATATTTGGGCAGCTCATCAAAAAGGCGGATGTACTGGTTGAAAATTTTCGTCCTGGAAAACTGGCAGCACTGGGATTTTCAGCGGAGAGAATCAGGGAATTGAATCCAGGTATCGTTTATAGCAGTGTCAGCGGTTTCGGGCAAACTGGTCCCATGTCGAACCAGCCGGCTTTTGATATGATCATCCAGGCGTTGTCCGGGCTGATCTCCATCACCGGCTTCAATGATGGTCAAACCACCCGTGTCGGGACCTCCATCTCAGACATCATGGCAGGTGTTTTCAGTGCGATCGGCATCCTTTCCGTACTTCACCGACGTAATCGCTGCGGGCAGGGAGGTCGTGTCGATGTAGCCATGCTTGACTCCAGCGTAGCCATTCTGGAAAATGCCATTGCACGCTTCCAGGTCGAAAAGAAAATCCCTGGCCCCATCGGTACGCGCCACCCCTCCATTACCCCGTTCGGCACCTTCAAATCGAAAGATAGGGAATTCGTTATTGCCGCCGGCAACGACAACCTGTTTGCAGATCTGTGCCATGTGCTGGACCTCGACCACCTGACACACGATGAGAGGTTTAGCAGTAACAGCCTGCGAACTGAACATGCAAAGGAATTGACCGATATCCTGAACCGGACACTGGTAAAAGAAACAGCCGCACATTGGATGACCCATATTTCGAATGCCCAGGTACCTTGCTCGGAGGTAAATGATGTCGGCGATCTGTTCTCATATGAACAGCTGTCAGCCAGGCAGATGCTCAAACCCGTCCAGGGAGAAGATGGATTCCTGATCGCCGCCAGCCCGATTAAGATCGACGGCATTCCTGAAGACGAAAATATGGGACGATTTCCCCAACTGGGTGAACACAACGAAAAAGTGCTGGCGGAAATCCTGGAATACAGCCCCAACCAGATTAGGACGCTCTACTCCGAGAAGATACTTTACCAAAAGAGTTAGAAAAGCGCACGATCGGCATATAATTGCAGTGGATGCTGGCTCAACTGGGGGTCTCCCTGCCATCACATCAAGGAGAAATCGTGCAGAATGGTTCTGACACCAACCTATTCTACGAGGTTCATGGTCACCAGGGACCCTATTTGCTGCTGGTCCATGGTTTTCTTTCCAGCCGCCGGCAGTGGATGCTGAACCTGGAGTCCCTGAGCCGTTTCTGTCGACCGGTGGTGATAGAACTGTATGCGCACGGTCGCTCCCCTTCGCCTTCTGATGGAATGCTCTATCGGCCTGAAAACTATGCACGGGAATTCGAGCGGATTCGCCGGGAGTTGTGCATTGAGCAGTGGTTTGTCTGTGGCCAGTCCCTGGGAGCAGCACTGACCTTTCGTTACGTCCTGGACTATCCTGAGGTTGTGCTAGGCCACATCTTCACCAACTCCATGTCAGCACTGACAGAAGAGACCTTTGAGGAGAAGGCAAAACTGCTTGTAGAACTTCTTGAAGCCGGCGGACAGGAGGCTATCCTGGAGCTCCCGGTGCACCCGTCGAAAAGCAGTCGCCTGAATCCAGATGTTAAAAAAACTCTGATGGACGAGGCGAAACTGATTGATATAAAAGGCCTGTCCCTGACAGGGCTGAATACACTGGTTAGAGCTTCCGTTCGTTCAAGACTTGGCATTAACAGAACACGAACCCTTCTCATTGCCGGTCGGTTCGACAGGGCGTTCACGCCTTACCTGGAAATCGCGGAAGAGATCATCCCCTACCTGGCGGTAGAGATACTGGACGGTGGACACGGTATCAACATCGATGCCCCCAATGAATTCAACCGTCTGGTAGAACGTTTTTTAAACCCTCAAATGGAAACCGGAGCAGATGTCTCTTCACAGGACAACCTGGAATAAAACACATGGATAGATTCCCCGATTATTTTACACACAAGTCCGAAGGACAGGTGGCAATACGCAATCTCTCAGGCAGGGACTTTATCAGGACCGATTTCTAAAAGAGCTGCGATTATACCCTAATCATGAATTATTTGAAGTTGTTGGCAGAATCTGCCGACTATTGTTTTATTCCGGCGCTTTTAGTGACTTCCCTTTCTTTTTGTTTGTAAATGGGATCATCCAAGTTAATCTCATTCGGGTCTATATAACGGCGGAATTCTCCCCGTTTTTCTGCGGCATCCAGATTTTTAAAATAATTTTCGAATATATCAGGCACCAGAGGCATCATCGATTCCCAGTCTGCCTCAATGGCTGCTTCGGGGCATACTTCAACACAGCGAAAGCATATTATGCAAGGCTCCTGGATACGGGGGGGGCTTCTACTATAGCTATTCCGTCCACCGGGCAGGCCGTTTCACAGTCCAGGCACTGGGTGCATCTGTCCAGATTGATAGCAAATTTTGGCATCATTTCGAGCAGTACTTCCTGGCTGAGCTCTACGGCGCGTTCTGTCCACCAGCCTTCCGGCGCGATGATGGGCTCTGGAATGAGGTCCGTTTCACCGGCATTGACCTGTCGGCTTATTTCCGCCATTTTCTGCCCAAAAGCAATTGCCTCGGAATGTTCCTGCTCATCGGGATGTCCGTGCGTATGGGTAGGGGAGGGGTAGATAGGGATCTGATGACTGTCCGCATAAGACCTGAAGGCCCCCAAAACCTGGTATCCCTTGTTCGCCAGTCGCTCCCACATGGATGCCAAAGTCCCGGCTGGTGTAGCGCCATGGGTGACAAACACAAAGGCGTGTTTTCCGTCTCCCTGGGGAAGAGCTTCCATAAAATCGGCTACATTGAAAGGCTCCTTGAAGTAAAACACAGGACAGCCGATAGCCATCAAGTCGCATACTCCTGGATGTGAAGGGTCCGTATCAGTCAAATCCGCCAGTTCGCAATCATTGCCGGCCATCCGGATGCCCGAAGCGATGTCTTCAGCAATTGCCCGGGTGCTTCCTTGTTGAGAGAAAACGATGATCTTTGCTTTCATGGTATCACTCTTTTTATCGCTTTTTTTCTCTAGTTTATAAGTGTCGTTTACCGTTTATTTTGTATTATGCCGGTGGTGTTTCTGCAGCACTATTTCGACCGGCGATTCTGCCAGACACGATACATTCCCCGATGTTTCCCGCTCCCTGGTAGATCAACCCCCACATGGATCCCAACTCACCGGCACTGTATAGTCGCGGAATGGGATCGCCAAAGGCGTCCAGCACCTGCGCTTTTTCGTTTCGTCGGGGGCCTCCCTGGGTGTTGATGAGAGTGGGATGAATCTCAATCGCGTAGTAAGGTGCGGTTTCAATTAACAGTTCGCTTTTCCCCGTTTTTTCACCATTGACTTCTTCATCCAAGAGACTATTCTGCAATTGTGCCGTCTTGGCACCGGCACTCAAGTCACGGCCGAAATCCGAATCTTCACCTTCGTTGACTTGCTGATTCCACCGAGCAACCGATTGATCGAGGGACTCAGGATCAAGGTTGATCTCTTTGGCCAGTGAAGCCAGTGTTTCCCTTTTTTTGATCCATCCTTTTTCGATTTCGATGCTGTTATCTTTGCTCCACTTATACTGCACCCCGGCCGAACCCAAACCGACGGCTTTGGAGATCGGCCCTTTTTTTCGCACAGTCTCATCGAATATGACATAAAAAGGGATACGGGGATATTGCAGTGTCTTGGTATCATAAAAGTCCACGGCCAGCAGACCGGCATGATGCTCAATATCCACCTCGTTAATGAAGCGCTGCCCGTTTTTATCCACAAAGATATGAGCTTTGCGGCTGATATGCATCGCAAAAGCTGATTCAAATGAAGGAATTTTGAGCCCGATACCGCAAGAAACGCTATTCATATGCCAGAGTCCTGCCCCGACCAACTGTGCCATGCGGATCCCATCGCCCTTGTTTCCGGGATGGCCGATATTATAGACTGGAAAGCCCTTGACATGATTCTGAAGCATCTGCTGATCCGCCTCATACCCACCACATGTCAGAATAACGGCGCGCCTGGCATGAATGGCGATCTCTTTTCCGTCAGCCTCTGCAACAAGACCGACAACTGCACCACTGGTGTCGGTCACCAACTTTCTAGCCGGTGTGTTATACTGGATGGGGATCTGCCTTTTATCTTCAACTGCATGCTGAAACAGGTTAAACAGGTTTTTTGCAAATCCGATCAGCCCCTTCCCATCGCCATGTACCACGTATTTTTTCATGGATTCAGCACCTGCTACCATCGGATAGCCGGCTCCTCCGTAGTTATGGACAGTTGTTCCCTCCTTTAATCCCGTTACCCACTCGACGTTTTGAACAGACGCTTCAGCAAACACACGGATCAGGTTTTCGTCCTTTTCGGAGAATGACAGGTCAAAAAGGCCGGTAATATAGGTTATGGCTTCCTCAACGTTGGTGGGGCACAAAAAGCCACCAAAGGAAACGGCCGTGTTGCCACCACCTTTTTCAGTACTTTCAAGGATAAGAACCTCAGCACCTGCATCATGGGCTTCAATAGCCGCCGCAGACCCTGCCCCACCGTAACCCACAATTAGAACATCAACTTCCCTGTCCCATTTCCGGTCAAGATTTTCACTGCTTGCCATAATCAGCTCCAGATATTGTTTCGTTCAGTCCTGACAAAATCTAAAAAGGAGTCATAAGATTATCCTCACGACTTGACAGAACAGAGCCTGATCATTTCAACTACACTTTCTGCCTGATCAATTGTCTCAATCACGTTTTTCAGCTCTGCTGCCTGCCTCTGACCCAAAATAGGGACGCAGAGACTGTCGAACTTAACACCGATCTTTTCCTGCCTCGTTTTCAGGTCCGGGTTATCATCAGCAACATCAAAGGATCCGGACAATGTCTTTTTGTCTGTGGTTATGACATTCACCTCTGCCTTCATACGGTTTTCCTGGAGTCTTTCGGTCGGTACTACGGTAATCTTCTCCATCAGTTTCTTAATTTCAGGATCATTGACCATTTCATCCGTAAATGCAGCAATTCCCGTATCTCTCCTGAGGAGCGCATTTGCAACGCAATAACCGATGCAGAATTTCCCTTCCAATCCGGTCTTGGGATCCATTATGGGAGCGGTTTGTATGGCGAATGGAGCAACGTTGACTTCTACGGTTTCAACATTCCCAGCCACTATGCCACTCTCTTTCATCACAGAGAGCAGTGACTCAATAGGTGAATGGGTCAGGTGGCAGGATGCGTGAAACTTGTGGGAGATCGATTGTACAATACCAACCTCACCTGGCTGGGCCAACTCCAGCTTGTCAAAATCCACTGTCAGCGCGACGCCGAACCCCTGTGCACCCTCCAGGATATCCGTGGCGCTGTCGAATCCTCCTTCAGCCAACAGTGATGCGGTCACACCTCCCTGTGCGGCCCCGCCGGCATTCAGGGGTTTGCACATGGTGCCGAATACTTGTTTTAAACCACAGCTTTGAGTACCGCCTATCCCTAGTGCATAGGTGACAACGTCTTGATTCAGCCCCAGCAGATTGCTGCAGGCTGCTGTTGACGCCATGCGACCAATCGTTCCAGTGCCGTGCCAGCCTTTTGCATAGTGTTCAAAACCGGCACAAACGCCAATCATCGAACCAGTTTGTAGCCCCACTAGAAAAGCAGTTAGCAACTCTAACCCTGACTTCTGTCGCCATTCGGACAGGGCCAGTATTCCCGGAAACAAGGCCACAGACGGGTGCCCGATAAAAGTCATCATACTATCATCGTAATCCAATGCGTGTGACATGGCACCATTGACCAACGCTCCGTATGCGACATTGAAACGCTTATCGTGTCCCAGAATTGTGGCCTGCTCATTCCCACCCAGTAATTCCGCGTGTTGAATCAACTGCAGAGACAACGGCTCGTTCATCCCGGCCAATGCTACCGATACCCAGTCCATCAGGGCTACCTTTGCAAATTCAAATTCGACCGGTGCTATCGTATCTGGCCTCGTTGCAGTGATATAACCTGCTATCTGTTGTGTATAGTTTTTTGCTGCCATGGCTGTTTGCCTTATACATGATTTGGAAAAGAAAACCGACTGGAGAGGCATCAGGTTTGCCAACTATTCCTGACTCATCTTTTGCACCAAACATGCCAATTGCTTGGCGGTTTCGGGTTGGTGATCTGGATGAACCGCAAACCGGAAATACAAGCGTCAGATCAAATATACAGAAGCCCGACAGGTTTCCGGGGATGATTTTTCCAGGACTTCTCGTGTTTTGTCAGCGCTTACAAGTTTGACAAAACGTTTGAATGATGACATGAAATGTTTAATAAAACGTACTAATTTCTTCCCAAAACGAGGCCCCAATGATCGATAAAAGATACCGCTTCGGCCTGTTCAGCTCCACTGATTCATTGATAGATCAGGTTAAAGCCATCTCAGCGGATCAAAACATTGATCTCGAAGTTTCAACCAACACCATGGACCAGGCCATACCTGATGCAAAAAGAATGGAAGCCGCCGGAGTGGAAGTGCTACTGTCAGGGACGACCACTGACATATTTCTCCGGGAGAATGTCAAAATCCCGGTGATTGATTTCAGGCTCGAGGCCTTAGATGTGGTTGAGAATGCGATCCAGGCATCCAAAAAAGCCAAAAAAATTGTCATTCCCATATTGAAAAAATCAATCGGGGATATAAGCTTGCTTGGGAACCTGCTGGGCGTTGAGATCGGCCAGTTTATCTATGAGAATGCGGAAGGTGTCAGAAATATACTGAATGAGGCTAAGGAACATGGATACGAGATGGTAATCGGTGGCGGGTATGTGACCAGATACGCCAGAGAAATTGGACTGTCAACCATCGACTATCATCGAACTGAGCAAAGCATTCGGGAATCCATCGAATCTGCCATTACCATAGTACGATCCAGTCGCGAAGCCAGGGAAAAATCTCACCGTTATCGTGTCATCCTTGATTCGGCATCTGATGGCGTCATCGCTGTGAATGAGCAGGGCCGAATAACGGAGATTAATCGAACTGCTTGTGACGTTCTGAAAATTAATGCACACGAGGTGATTCATCAGCTAATTGATAAAGTTGTGCCGAAAACGGGTATTCAGAAAGCCCTCAAAAAAAATTGGACCATAAAAGACAGCATCGAAAAATTTGGAAACAAAACCTATGTCTGGAACCATCGTCCGTTTGAAGTAGCCGGTGACATGGCCGGCTGTGTCTCGACATTTAACGAGATCTCTTCGGTCATGAGGGCTGAGAGTAAGATACGACGTACGCTCAGCAAGGGGCACATCGCCCGCTATTCCATCAACGACTTGCTGCATCAGAGTGATGCCATGAAAGAGACTGTCAGCGACGCCCGACAGTATGCGAAAACCGACTCTAATCTGCTCATTACTGGAGAAACTGGAACCGGCAAGGAGGTTCTGGTGCAGAGCATTCACAACCTCAGCGCCCGCCGGAAATTTCCGTTTGTTTCCATTAACTGTGCCGCCTTGCCAGACCAGCTTCTGGAAAGCGAACTTTTTGGATATGAAGAAGGCGCTTTCACCGGCAGTCGCAAAGGAGGGCGAGCTGGATTGTTCGAGATTGCTCATAAGGGAACGATTTTTCTTGATGAAATCGGCGAGACATCACAGAATCTGCAGATCAGGCTACTCCGTGTGCTCCAGGAGAGAGAGATCATGAGACTGGGAGACGATCGGCTTATTACCATTGATGTGCGGGTGATTGCAGCATCCAACCGTGATCTGGCAGAAGAGGTCGGAAAAAGTAACTTTCGCAGGGACCTGTTTTTTCGACTGAACATTCTGCGTATTCATATCCCACCACTTCGATCAAGACTGGACGATATCCCTGTATTGTTGGACGAGTTCATAAACGTCTATTCCGGGAAAAATGGGATGGTGCCCTTTTCCATCCCGCCTTCTCACATCGAACGTTTGAAGAAGTGCACATGGCCCGGAAATGTGAGGCAGCTGCAGAATTTTACTGAGAGGCTGGTGCTTCTCTCCCACTCCCAATTTAATCACGCTGTGTTTGAAAAGGTTTTTGCAGAGCTCATCGACCAGCGCCTGATAGCTGCACACCAGAATCCGCTGCCTCAAGAGCTGGCAATCCCGCCAGTTATCTCTAAACCGGTTACCAGCGTATCCGAACCGGTCGGCAGTCCGCCCGGGAACAGTTCGGAAACACTGAAGGAAAAAATCAATCATCTCACAAGTGACAATGAACGTCAGATCCTACAGGTAGCCCTGGAAAGAGCAAAATACTCTAAAACCCAGACAGCAAAGGACCTGGGCATCAGTCGCAGCACGCTCTGGAAGAAGCTAAAAAAAGCCGGATTAAACTAGTGTCTCGCCACCTACAATTTGCCAAGGCAGATTATTGTATCTATCTCCCCTCTTTAAGTAAGCGATTCCTTCGCTTACGCTCTTTCCGAGAATCACAACCTTCACCCAGTAGAGTGGCACAATTGCTGCACTTTTACTTTTGGGCAGGCACAAAAGAGGTAGGATAACATCATAAGCCCCATGATGCGCCGTTGGAAACTATTATTAACCGTCCAGATGTTTGGAGGGACTTGCTCCTGATGAAATCACATGTTAACAGAACACAAATTTTTTACAAATGAGTCCGCTGCAAAAAGTGTTTTTTGAGACAAGCGGGATTGTTTAAGCGAGAAGGCAAAACATCGCATCCTCGCAGTTCGGTTTCAAAAATTTTTATTCAGGTTAGTCGGGTTCCATTTTTTCTCTCGACTCACACAT
>JAHJRI010000332.1 GCA_018830885.1 bacterium
CACCCAGAAAATCCTGGCCCAGCGTGATCGGATTGAGGGCGAGCGCAAGATTGTGACGGTGCTCTTCTGCGACCTGGTGGGCTATACAAAGATTGCTGGCAGTCTCGATCCGGAGGAGACCTTTTCCCTGATGGACCAGGTGCTGGAAATCCTGATTCATTCCGTGCATGACTACGGGGGTACGGTGAACCAGCTGCTGGGCGACGGCCTCTATGCCCTCTTCGGGGCCCCCATTGCCCTGGAAGACGGCCCTCAGCGCGCCATCCGCTCAGCTATGGATATGCACCGCTCCCTGACCCGTTTCAGCGAAAAAATTACCCAAGAGAAGAACATCTCCCCCTTGAAGCTGCGTATCGGCATTAACACCGGCCCGGTGGTGGTGGGTACCATCGGCAACTCCCTGCGGGTGGACTTCACTGCCATCGGCGATACGGTCAACCTGGCCTCCCGCATGGAGGGGCTGGCAGAGCCCGGGACCATTTACGTTACAGAAGAAACCTTCAAACTGGCAGAGCACTTTTTCCGGTTTGAGGCTCTGGGGGCTAAGAAAGTTAAGGGAGTTGACGGCCCCCTGAAGGCATATCTGGTGGTGGGACGAAGTACCAGAAACACCCGGTTCGATGTGAGTGCCGAGCGGGGCCTTACGCCACTGGCCGGCCGGGAGAGAGAACTGGAGATTCTGCACGATTGCTTTGAAAGAATTAAATCCGGGCAGGGACAGGCATATTCTGTGGTTGGGGATGCCGGGACTGGCAAATCAAGACTGCTCTACGAATTTAGAAAATCTGTTGCCAATGAGGATGTGACCATACTGGAGGGAAAATGTCTGTCCTATGCCAAAAACACGGCCTACCGGCCTGTAGCAGATCTCTTGAAAGCCAATTTCAGAATCGAAGATAGTGATGAAGAGCAAGTCATCCAGGAAAAGGTGATAGCAGGCCTGAACGCAATAGGAGCAGATGAGGCTTCTACCCTGCCGTATCTGCTGGATTTGCTGGGGATTAAAGAAAGTGGCATCAAACAGCTCAATATCACACCTGAACTGAAAAAGGATCGTACGATTGACTCTTTGCAGAAAATTGTTGTCAAAGGATCTGAACTGAGGCCTCTGATTATGATTTTCGAGGATCTTCACTGGATCGATGAACCCTCTGAAAAACTGTTGAATGAGCTTCTGAAGGCGATACCTGCTTCCAGGGTGCTACTCCTGTTTTCCTACCGATCCGAATTTGTGCACACCTGGGGAGGGAAGTCCTATCACAGCCAGATTAATCTCAACCGGCTTTCCAACCGGGAAAGCCTGTTCATGCTGTCTCATATTCTCAAGACCAATGGAATCGAAAGAGATCTGGCGGAACTGGTCCTGTCCAAAAGCGAAGGCATTCCCTTTTACCTGGAAGAGTTTGTGAAGGCGCTGAAGGATCTCAATGTGATTGAGCAAAGAGGAACATACCGTTTGGTCAAAGAAATAGAGGATCTGACCATTCCGTCATCCATCCAGGATGTGATTATGGCCAGGATTGATGCCCTCCCCGAAGGATCCAGAGAGGTACTTCAGGTGGGTTCGGCGATTGAACGGGAGTTCAGCTATCAGCTACTGCAGCAGGTAATGAATATAGAGGAGAAGGATTTGCTGTCTCGTCTGTCTGCACTGAAAGCGTCTGAGCTGATCTATGAGCGGGGCCTCTATCCTGACATTACCTGCATATTTAAACATGCGCTTACCCGTGAAGTCATTTATAATTCAATACTATCTGCCCGCAAGAAAAATCTGCACCAGAACATCGGAGAGGCGATCGAAAAACTGTATCTGTCAAAAATCAAAGACCACTATGAAGCACTTGCAGACCATTTCCTTAAAAGTGAAGATTATATAAGAGGATCTGAATATTCAGGGTTGGCGTCGATAAAGGCACTGCAATCGGATTTGAGTCTGGATGCCATCAATTATGCGGAAAAAAAAGTTTTCTGTACGGAGAAATTAAAGGACTTAGCCGGATATGATACCCGAATTGTTGAAGCAAGGGTTTATCTCGCAAGAGCTTACCTGAGTAGATCCCTTCATATTGAAGCGAAAGAGGCGGTTTCACCTGTAGTGGATGCAGCGGTAGCGATGAATCATCAGAGGTGTTTGCCAACAATTTACATTGTCCTGGGAACCCATCGTTATTTTATAGACGAAGATTATTCGACTGGATTTGATTACCTGAAAAAGGCACTGGATATTTCAAAAATGACTGGAAATTACAACCAGCAATGGCTGGCAAACCTCTACGCTGGCAACAATCTGGCAATAAATTGTCAATTTGATGAGTCGATTGTCTATTTCCAGGATGCCCTCAAGGTTGCTGAGAAAACGAACAATAAGACATTAACGTGTGCCATCAAGGCAGTATTGAGTTTTGAGAACTATTTTTGGCGAGGCGATATGAACCGAGCCTACCGGATTTCGGGGGAGGCATTGGCACTATCGGCAGAAACGGCGACATCTACAAAGGGAATGGCTGCATTCAGTTTCGGCGTCAGTTGCTATGGCAAAGGATATTTCGAACCAGCGGAAAAGCATTTTTCGCTGGCGGCTGAATATCTGGCAGAATCAAATGCATATCTTTATCGGGCCGGGGCTTACTGGAACTGGGGCGAGTTGAGTTGCCACTTAAAAAAATACGATATGGCGCAAATTTATTTTGAACAGGGCTTATCCCTTTTCAAGGAGCATGATTTCATGCCTGGTGCACTGACACTCATGGGTCTATACCTGTACCGGCTTGAAGTAATCGAGGGCGCCGTGAACATGGATATCAAACAGCTGGTTGAGCATTTTCAAGGCTTTAAAAATGAGGTTCTATTGGGACAGGCGGCTCTGGTCATCGCTGACATCCTGTTTAGAATGAACGATCACAACAAGTCGGAAACAGCTGAGTGGTTTCAAAAGACCATTGAAATGAATAGCAGAAACAACACAAACTTCTATCTGGCACAAAGTCATTATCTGTATTCAGATTTTCTCAAACAACATGACAACCCTTCCCTGGCAAGGGAACAGATGCACAAAGCCATCGAAACCATGCAGGCATGTGGGGCCGACGGCTGGGTGGAACGGTATGAGAAGGAACTGGCAGATATGTAATCTGAGTGTTCTGGTTTGGTTAGTCCTTTCCTTTTTTCATTGTTTTGCAGTGAATTGACAGGAAATACCCTATTCAAATGGTTTCCAGTCGTATCTTCTATAGATGAATCTGATGGTAATATCACCAGTTTGAACGAATGAACCCGCTGTAACGAGAAGCGTAACTTGCAGTTTCGAAAAGGGCATAAAATATAAATGGGAGGTCACCATGAAATGTCCACAATGCAACCACGACGTGCCCGACAGTGCATTGTTCTGCAATGAATGCGGCTTTAAACTGGAGGTGATCTGCAGCGCCTGTCAGACAGGTAATCCGCCGGGGAGCAAATTCTGCACAAAATGCGGCCAGAAGCTGCAGTCAGCGCAGGAAGCCGTGTCCGGAGACTATCAAAATCCTTCAGCCTACACCCCTGTCGACCTGGTTCAAAAGATCTTGTCCGGCCGCAAACACATCGAAGGGGAGCGCAAGCTGGTGACGGTCTTTTTTGCCGATGTGGCGGGCTTTACGTCGATGTCGGAGAAGAATGATCCCGAGGATATCCGCAACATCATGGACGGCTGCTTCGAGATCCTGATGAAGCACATCCACCACTTCGAGGGGACCATCACGCAGTTTCTGGGCGACGGTCTGATGGCCCTGTTCGGTGCGCCCCTGGCCCACGAGGACCATGCCCGCAGGGCCTGCCTGGCGGGACTGGCCACCCAGAAGGACCTGGTGGAATACGGGGATAAGGTCAAACGCGAGTACGGGATCGATTTCCGAATGCGGATCGGTCTCAACTCCGGGCTGGTGATTGTGGGGTCGGTGGGGGACGACCTGAGGATGGATTACACGGCCATCGGCGATACCGTGAACCTGGCCTCACGAATGGAAACCGCGGCCCGTCACGGCACCGTTCTCATATCGAAAAACGTATATGGTCTCGTTAAAGCCTACTTTGCATTTGAACCGCGAGGAAAGCTGGAACTGAAAGGAAAACAGGAAGCCCAGGAAGCTTATGAGTTGCTGCATCCCAGTGATGTGGGTACCCGTATTGCCGCCTCGGCCACCCGGGGGTTTACCCGGTTCGTGGGGCGGCGTAAATCCATGGACGCTCTGCTGCAGGCGTTTGAAACAGCGAGTGCTGGATCGGGCCAGGTGGTCGGCCTGCTGGGCGATGCCGGTGTCGGCAAATCCAGGCTGCTGATCGAGTTCCGAAACAGGTTGCCTCTGGGAGAGTTCAGATACCTGGAGGGGCAATGCTTTCAGTTCGGTGGAAACATCATCTACCTGCCGGTGCTGGCCATCGTGAAGTCTTTTTTCGAGATCGACGATGACGATGCAGAAACAGTCTTGAAGTCGAAGCTGGCAGAAAAGGTCGAATCACTGGGAGAGGCGTTCACGGATGTCATCCCGCCGCTGCAGCACCTGCTGTCGGTCTCGATTGACGACCCGGAGTTTGTCAGCCTCGAACCGAAGCTGAAGCGGGAACGGGTTTTTGATGCGGTCCGGAACATCCTGATCCGGGAGAGCGAGGAGAACCCCCTGGTGCTCGCGGTGGACGACCTGCACTGGATCGACAGGACCTCGGAGGAGTTCCTGGATCACCTGATCAACTCCCTGCCCAACAGCCGCATCCTGCTCCTGCTGCTCTACCGTCCCGAATACACCCACTCCTGGGGCAGCAAGTCCTGCTATACCCAGATCCGCCTCGACCAGCTGGGCGACGATTCCAGCCATGAGCTGATCAAGGCGATCCTGGAGGAGGGGGCGGTTGATCCGGCCCTCCAGAAGTTGATCATGGA